>NZ_FNAJ01000017.1 GCF_900101905.1 Myxococcus virescens
GCCGAGCTTGCCTCGACTCTCCACCGGGCACCTCTCCCGGATGCGCTCGCCTTCAGCGCATCCTGACTGGTGCGTTCACCGGTTGAGACCGCCGACAAAAGTCCCGACATTTCCGAACAGCGACCTCGCATGGTCGCTCCGGAGGGGTCCAGTCAGCGCCCCTGGAGGCCATCGGCGCCGGACATGTCAGCACCCGCCCCAGTGGTTCAACGCGCGGCCCTGGCAGCCGCGCGGGCCGTTTCCAGGCCATCGAGGAACGTGACGATGCGCTGGGCGCATCGCTCCGGCTGCTCCAGCGGGAAGAGGTGCCCCGTGCCGGGAAGCTCCTCCGTCTGGGGATCATTCAAGGTGAGGCGGGCCCGCGCCAGCGCGTCGCGCGTCAGCGTGTCGGACTCACCGCCGCGAATCACCAGTGACGGGACGTTCACAGTGCCCAGCTCGCGCCAGACATCCTTCGGAGACGTCTCGAAGACACGCGCCTCCCAGGCCTTGGGGATGGTCAGCCGGAAGCCGCCGCTCGGGGCCTCGGTGAGGCCGTGGGTGATGTAGTCCTGGAAGCACTCCGGGTCGAAGCGCGCGAACAGCGGCTTCTTGCCGTAGCTTCGCGCGGCCTCTTCACGAGCGCCCCACGACTCACGCCGCCGCCGCGCCAGACTCGCGGGCGGCACGCGGCTTCGCAGCCCGAGCAGCGTCAAGGCACGGAGCGCCCATTCCCGCGCCCCCGTGAACAACACCGGGTCCAACGCCACCACGGCCCGGAAGAGCGCAGGCGCCTTCGCGGAGGCCAGCAGCGTCGCCACGCCGCCCATGCTGTGCCCCACGCCCACGACACCCTGCACGCCGTACGCACGCAGGGCGTGAATCAGGTCATCCGCCATGTCATCCCAGGTCCGCAGCTCGCGCGGGTCGGAGCCCGGAACGAGGCATCGCGTGCGAAGCGTGAAGACGCGGTAGCGCGGCTTCAGGTGCTCGATGAGTTTGCGGTAGCACCCCGGAGGAAAGCCGTTGGCGTGGGCCAGGTGCAGCACCGGACCGGTGCCGCCCCAGTCCTCCATCTGAAGGGCGTCGTGCATGTCCGGTCGATTAACCCGGACCGCGGCGAATGTCTTCCGTCACTCGGAGCCCGCACGCAGAGGCGGAAGCAGCACCCGCCCCGGAAACCCGACCCAACGCCGTGCCGAGCCACACAGCGTGGCGTGCCGAAGGGCACCCTGCGGGCCGGCCCGTCACCGCCACTGCAGGTGCGCCAGCACGCGCGCCTCGATGTCGGGCGTGAGCTGCCCACCATGCGGCGCCCGGGACGACGAGCGCTTCCATCGCTCCAGCCACCGCTCACCGAGCGGCGCCTCCAGCGACTCACGCCGCGAGGCGCCCACCGTCGTCTCGCCCTTCGTCCCCGTCGACACACCCGCGCCCACGAAGAACCCGGCCAGCAGCAGCGTCACCCGCGTGGGCGTGGCCGCGCTGTACGTGAGCAGCAACGTCCCCTCCCCGTCCTCGCGGCAATGCCGGCGCACGCGGGCCAGCACCGCTTCGGTCCACATGTCCGGATTGGACGCCGGAGAGAACGGGTCGAAGTAGACGAGGTCCGCCACGGGCAGCGCGCCGTCCAGGTGAGGCACCGCGTCCCCCAGCAGCAGTCGCCAGCGGAACCCCTCCGCCTCCCACACCCCGTCGCGCATCAGCGCCTCCGCCGCGTCACGAAACGGCTGGAGGAAGGGAAAGCCCTCGGCGTCCGCCAGCGCCAGTCGCAGCGGAGCCAGGTCCACCTCGAAGCTGACCACCTCCAGCAGCCGGCGCTGCTCCGCGCCCAGACTCCTGGCGCAGGTGAGCGCGGCCACCGCGTTGGTGGCGGCGCCCAGCCCCACGTCATGAATCACCAGCGGCGGCCCGGGCTGGCGCAGCCGGTCCGCCAGCCGTGCCTGCTCCACATAGAGGCGCAGCGCTTCCTGCCACGGCCCCACGGAGGGGTGCATCACCTCGCCATGGCCCAGGTGCCGCACGGCGCGAGCGCCATTGCGCAGGGTGATGAGCTCGAAGTCGCCGTCGCGCGGGTTGGCTTCGGGTGCGGTGCTCACCCGACCTCCTTCAGCGTCACCTCGCGCGCGTTGGCCTCGTCCTTCAAGTCCTTGGGCGTGGCGATGGCCGCCTTCAGCTCGCGGTACACCTGCGCGTACGTACCACCGAGGATGCCCTCGCGGATGCGCCCCATCAGCTTCTGGTAGTGCCGGACGTTGTGCACGGACAGGAAGCGCGAGCCCAGGTGGTGCTTGCCCCGCATCAGGTGCTGCAGGTAGCCGCGCGTGTAGCGCTTGCACACGTAGCAGTCGCACTCCGCGTCCAGCGGCTCGTCGGAGAGGCGGAACACGCTGCGGGAGATGCGGACGAGCCCGCTGAACGTGTACGCATACCCCTGCTGCGCCATCTTGGTGGGGATGATGCAGTCGAACATGTCCACACCACGCAGCACGGCTTCCACCAGGTCCGTGGGCGTGCCCACGCCCATCAGGTAGCGCGGCTTGTCGGCGGGCAGGGACGCGGTGGCGCGCAACGTCATGGACTCGCGCTCCACCTTCGTCTCGCCCACGGCCAGACCGCCAATGGCGAAGCCGTCGAAAGGCAGCTTCGTCAGGAAGTCCGCGCTCTCGTCACGCAGGTGAGGGAACACGCCGCCCTGGACGATGCCGAACATCGCCTGCCCCGTGTCCCGCGCCGCCTTCGCCTCCAGGCTGCGCACCGCCCAGCGGTGGGTGCGCTCCATGGCCTCGCGCGTGCCGGCCTCGTCGGTCCGCGAGTCGATGCACACGTCCAGCACCATCATGATTTCCGAGTTGATGGCCTGCTGCATGGCGATGCTCGACTCGGGGCTGAGGAGCTGCCGGCTGTTGTCGTAGAAGCTGCGGAAGTGGGCGCCCTTCTCCGTGATGAGCCGGTCCTCCGGCAGGGAGAAGATCTGGAAGCCGCCCGAATCGGTGAGCACGCCCCCATCCCATTGCATGAAGGGGTGGATGCCGCCGAAGCGCTTGAAGACCTCCGCGCCCGGCCGGAGCATCAGGTGGTAGGTGTTGGCCAGCAGGATGCTGGCGCCCGCCTCCTTCACCTCCTCCATGGCCAGGTGCCGGAAGCCCGCGTGGGTGGCCACCGGCATGAACATGGGGGTTTTGAAGGAACCCCGGCGTGTGTGCAGGATGCCTGCACGCGCGCCCGTGGGGTCGGTGGTGAGGAGCTCGAAACGAACGGCCATGGGCCGGCCCTTATACCCGTCATGCCCGGCAGGCACCGCATCCATCTGCCCTGCCCGCTCCCCCACCCGCCATCCGGGCCCCCTGCCCTCCTGGACAGCCGTACAGGCATCCTGGCATTCCGTCCAAGGCGGAACGCCGTCGGCCTCCGGGCATCTCACGTCCTCCGCCGCCGCTTCCGGGGCCTGAAGTCGACACCGGGGCGGCATTCTCCCGCCTTCCCAGCGGTTACATGGAGTCCTCGCGGTCTCCTGCAGAACGCGAAACACGTCGCCGCTTTGGCCCACCGCACCATTTCCGCTACAACGCCGCCGCCATGTTCAACGTCATCAACGTCTCCAAGGCCTACGGGCCCAAGAAGCTTTTCGAGGACGTCAACGTCACGTTCTCGCCGGGCCGCCGCTACGGCCTGACCGGTCCGAACGGGGCCGGGAAGTCCACGTTCATGAAGATCCTCGCCGGGGACGAGGAAGCGGACATGGGCAACATCGTCCGGCCTCGCAAGCTGGGAATCCTGCGCCAGGACCACTTCCGCTACGAGGACAACCGCGTCCTCGACGTGGTGCTCATGGGCAACCGTGCCCTGTGGGCGGCCATGTCCGAGAAGAACGAGCTGCTGGCCAAGTCCGACATCACCGAGGAGGACGGCAACCGGCTGGGCGACCTGGAGGGCGTCATCGCCGAGGAGGACGGCTACTCGGCGGAGAGCGACGCGGCCACCCTGCTGGCGGGCCTTGGCATCGACCAGGCCTCCCACGAAGAGCCCATGAAGCAGCTCACCGGCGGCCTCAAGCTCCGCGTGCTGCTCGCGCAGGCGCTGTTCGGCAAGCCGGAAGGCCTGCTCCTCGACGAGCCCACGAACAACCTGGACATCGACTCCATCCGCTGGCTGGAGAGCTTCCTCCACGACTACGAGGGCGTGCTCATCACCATCAGCCACGACCGGCACTTCCTCAACGCCATCTGCACGCACATCGCGGACATCGACTACGAGACCATCATCCACTACCCCGGTGGGTATGACGACATGGTCCGGCAGAAGGCGCAGGTGCGCAGCCGCGTCGAGTCCGAGACGGCGGAGAAGAAGAAGAAGATTGCCCAGCTCCAGGACTTCGTCGCGCGCTTCCACGCCGGCACCCGCGCCTCACAGGTGCAGAGCCGCATCAAGCAGATCGACAAGCTGAAGTCGGACGACCTCAAGCGCTCCAACATCGCGCGCCCGTTCATCCGCTTCGACCAGAAGGTGGTCAGCGGCAAGCAGACGCTGATGGTCGAAGGCATCCACAAGTCCTTCGACGGCCAGGAGGTCATCAAGCCCTTCAACGCCCTGGTCTGCAAGGGCGAGAAGGTCTGCGTCATCGGCCGCAACGGCGTGGGCAAGTCCACGCTGGTGAAGATGATTGCCGGCCAGTTGGAGCCGGACGGCGGGAAGATTGGCTGGGGCCACCAGGCCTCCGTGGGCTACCTGCCGCAGGACCACCACGGCGTCGTGCGCAAGGGCACCACCTGCTTCGGCTGGCTGCGTGACCTCCACGACAAGCTCACCAACGAGGAGATCTCCGGCGTGCTGGGCCGGATGCTCTTCTCCGGTGAGGAGCGGATGAAGAACACCGACACCCTCTCCGGTGGTGAGACGGTGCGGCTGCTCCTGTCCAAGCTGATGATCATGCAGGACAACGTGCTGGTGCTCGACGAGCCCACCAACCACCTGGACCTCGAGTCCATCGCCGCGCTGGCCGAAGGCCTCCAGAAGTACGAGGGCACGGTCATCGTCGTCACGCACGACCAGGAGCTCATCTCCGAGGTGGCCACCCGCATCTGGTCGCTCCAGGCGGGCCAGGAGGTGCTCGACTTCAACGGACCCTACTCGGAGTTCGTGGAGAAGCACTCCGACGTCGCCGCGCGCCGCCGGTAGTCCCTCCGACACCGGCCAGAAACACGAATCGCCGCCCGGCCCGGGGATGCGCTCCCGGGGCGAGGCGGCGATTGTCGTTGCGCCGTCTGGCGCGAGCTACGGCATCGGGTTGACGTAGCCGAACGAGGACATGCGCACCGACCAGTCACTCGCCGAGTCCGTGTCCCCCTGCCCGTATCGCCCCAACGACATGGCCAGCCCCGGCGTACCGAAGGCCGGGGTCCAGTCCACTGAGATGTACCACGCATCCGGATAGGCGCAGAGCACACCGGAGCAGTCCGCCGGCCACCACTGACCCTGGTGCCGCGAGTCAAAAGCCACCCGTCGTCACGCGCGAACGCCCCGGCGTCACTGGGGAAAGAAGGACCGTCTACCGGGGGGCCGACTTGCGCAGCAGGAACAACCCCAGGCCCATGCCCACGGTCCACTTGAGGGCCGCCGCGAGCGGCGTGTCACGCAGCCTGGGTGGAGCGGACGGCGGGCCATCCAGGGGCCGGCCCGTCACCGGGTCCACCACGGGCTGGAAGCCCGGAGCGCCCGGAAGCGACGCGCCTCCCGCCTCCAGCTCCGTCTTGGTGGCGGTCAGTGCCTTGCCCTGCTCCGGGTCCTTCTGGCCCGGCGCCTTTCCGTCCGGGGAACGGTGCTCGAGGATGGCGTTGATTTCCGCGCCCAGCAGGATGACCTGCGCGGAGATCCACATCCACAGCAGCATGACGATGACACCGCCGATGGCGCCGTAGTTGACGTCGTACTTGCCGAAGTTGGCCACATACTGGGAGAAGCCCCACGACGCGAACACCCAGATGAGCACGCCCACCACCGAGCCCGGGGTGATGAATCGGAACTTCTGATTCACGTCCGGCAGCACGTAGTACAGCACCGCCCACAGGAACATCATCAGCAGGCCCGCGACCGGGAGCCGCAGCCACATGAGCACGGTGCCCAACCCGCCGGGGAGCTTGCCAGCGATGACGGGCGTAACGACGACCGCGAACGCCGCGAAGATGGCCACCGCCGCTCCGCCCAGTGTCACCAGCAGCGCGATGCCGCGCAGCTTCCAGATGGGACGCGACTCCGTCACGCCGTAGACCTTGTTGAGCGCCGTCATCAGCGCCACCACGCCCGCGGAGGCCGCCCAGACGGCGCCGACACCGCCCACCGTCAGCAGCCCCACCGGCCGGCTGTTCGCCAGCGCCTCGATGCGCTCGCTCAGAATGGACGTCACTTCCCGGGGCGCCACCCGCGCCAGCTCCTGGATGAGCACCTGGGCCTGGGCGGGCTCGATGAGGAGCCCCGCCAGCGACACCAGGAACAGCAGGAATGGGAACAGCGCCAGAATCATCCGGAAGGTGAGCGCGCCAGCGACGTCCCCCACCTCGTCGCGCGTCCACTCGTCCTTCAGCGCCAGAAAGAACTTCTTCCAGCCCATTCCCTTGCCAGGGAGAACCATTCCGCCTCCTCGGAGGTGCCGCGACCGGGGGAACGATGCGCATTCCCCACACCCCAGGCGACCTCCAGCCCCCAGCTTCCCTGCATGCGGCCGGAGGGCAGGCGAGCAGGAAGCCCCTGGAAGGCGGCTTCCCTGAAATCCCTCTGTTCTCGGACCTCCCCCCTAGGCAGGAGAGCGTTCATTGGCGTACACCTTGGACGGGGGCCGCCGGTCGGTTCCGCCGCGGCCCTCTCCCCCGAGGACGCCATGTTCGTCTCCTGTCTCCTGAGTGTCAGCCTGGCGCTGAGCGCCGGCGCCGCACCCGGAATGCCTCCGGACACCCAGGCCCCCACCCCTTCGCAAACGCTGTGGCTCGTCCAGGCCCTGTACCCAGGACAGGACGCGTTGTTGCAACGCACCGAGGAAGGGATTGCCGCGCTGATACCGCAGGACGTGCAGGCGGAGCAGCTCATCGGCCGGGGCGCCCTGGCCATGCACCTGAAGGGCCAGGGCGGCGACCTGCGCTGCGTATCCGGCGAGGCGCGCTGCCGGGAGCCGCTGGAGGCGTACCTTGAGTCACTGGGCCTGGAGCGCGTGGTGCTGGTGCAGGTGGGCCAGGACGACGCCGGCTACCGCTTCCGCGCCGTCAGCATCCGGACCGGCACGGGCGCCCGGGGTCAGGCGGAGACGGCGAACCCCGCGTTCGAGAAGGCCCTGGCCGGCGTGCTGGTGAAGTTCCTGTCGCTCAATGCCACGGTGGTGGCGGAGACGACGCCCGCGGGGGCCACCGTCTTCATCGACGGCGTGAAGGTGGGCGCCACGCCCTTCACCACGGAGGTGCTGCCGGGTGAGCACACCTTCCGCTTCGAGCTGGCTTCGCACCTTCCGAAGGAAGAGACGCGCGTGCTGAGCTCGCGCCAGCAGGTGAAGCTGGACGCCGCTCTGGAGAAGGTGCCCGCGCGGCTGGTGGTGAAGGCGCAGCCAGAGGGCGCGGAGATTCGCGTGGACGGCCAGCCGGTGGGGACCACCGCGGTGGACCAGGGCATCCAGCCCGGCACGCGCAGGGTGTCGCTGACGCTGGACGGCTACGAGCCCCACGAGGTGAAGGCGGAGATCGCGCCCGGCGAGACATACACGCTGGAGCACGCGTTGACGCCCACCTCCATGCAGTCCTTCAAGCTGGCCATGCGCCGCCGCAAGGAAGCCACCATGGCGCGGCAAAGCTACCTGGAGGCCTCGTTCGAGATGCAGCGCCTCACGGGCACGTCGCTGGCGTCCCAGCCGCTGAGCACCTCGGAGGAGCTGGAGAGCCTGCGCACCCGGGACGTGCGCGCGCCGGGCTCGCGCAACCTGCGCGGCGTGGGCGTCGAGTACGGCCGCTATGGCCAGTTCTTCGGCGTCATGCTGGTGGGCGCCACCTACGCCTCCACGGGCGACACCTGGACGCTGGGCATCGACGTACCGCCTGGCGTGGGCGGCGCGGGGCCGGACGGCGTGTCGTCGCTGGACACGCAGGTGCAGGCGGTGTCGCTGCGCGCGCTCCAGCCGCAGCTGCGCTACGTGCTCGGGCCCGTGTCCTTCGCCCTCCAGGTGGGACTGGAGGGCCGAGGACTGCTGGTGAAGGAACGCGCGGGTGACGCGGCCATCTTCAAGGACGGCCTCTACGCGCTGGACCTGCACGCGTCCGGACAGGCCACCGCGCGCATCTTCGTATACGAGGGCCTGTACGCCTCCGTCGCGTACCAGCACAGCTTCACGCTGCTGAAGAAGATTGCCGGAACGAGCAACATTCGCGGAGGGCTGGGCTATGCGTTCTGACCTGCGGCGCCTGACGTGGGCCTGTGTGCTGCTGACGTGTGGCCTGTCCCTGGCCGAGCCCCTGGTGGGGCCCTCCGTCGGCCGTGGCGATGCGCTGCTGGCCGAGGGCACCCGCCTCTACAACAAGCGCAAGCACAAGGACGCGGCGGAGGTGTTGCTCCAGGCCACGCGCGCCAACCCGTCCCTGCTGCCCGCCTACCTGGGCCTTGCCCGCGCGCGTATGGGGGCCAAGGACGTCCCCGGTGCCTGCGCCGCCTACCGCGCCTACGTGCGCAGCGCGCCGGACATCCAGGACCGCACCAAGGCGCAGCGCGAGCTGGCCCTGTGCGAGCGCAAGCTGAAGGCCGCGCGCCGCAAGAAGCGCAACAAGGTGCCGCCCGACATGACGGCCCGGCACGTGGAGCTGAAGGCCGGCTTCTTCGCCGCGCTGGAGGAAGGCCGGCTGGTCGGCCCCGGCGCCGCGGGCGAGACGCTGCGCACGCTGGTGTCAGAGGGCTACCTGGGCACGGACCTGGGAGACATGGCCGCGCGGCTGAGCGCGGCCTCCCAGGCCACCACCGACGACCTGCACCAGCGGGCCCTGGCCGGTGAAGCCCTCCCCCCGGCGCGCCTGCGGGAGTCCGGCGCGCTCTTCGACCTGGCTCGCGACACGGGGGAGCCGTCCGCCAAGGCCGCTGCCCAGGCGCCTTTCCTGGACGGGCTCGCGGCGCTCCAGAGTGGAGACTCCGCCGGGGCGCAGCGCCTGTTCGCGAAGGCCGCATCCGCGGCGCCCGAGCGCACCGAGTACCGCGTGTGGCGCGCTGCCGCGCTCCAGCGCGCCGGAGATTTGGACGGCGCGCTGACGGTGCTGGAGACGGACCTGCCGCAAGATGCGCGCACGGACGTGCTGCGCGCGGCCTCCGCCCAGCGGAAGTCCCCCGAGGCGGGGGCTCGCGAGTTGGAGCGCATCCTCTTCCAGCGCTACGCCCCGGCCACGCGCTGACCGCGGTCCCCTCCCCTCCTGCCCTGCAAGGACACCATGTCGCTCTTCATCTGCCAGCGGTGCGAGACCCAGCATGAGAAGTGGGACGGCGCCTGTCTGGCCTGTGGTGGCACCGAGCTGCTGACGGTGGCGCCGGCCGTGGACCGGATGCTCGGCCGTGTCGTGGCGGGCCGCTTCCGCATCCTCCGGCGGCTGGGCCAGGGCGGCATGGGTTCGGTGTACCTGGCCGAACAGGTGGGCATCGGCCAGCAGGTGGCGATGAAGTTCCTCAACAGCGGCCTGTCCATGGACCCGGACGTGGCCCGCCGCTTCCTCAACGAAGCCAAGAGCTACGCGCGGGTGGCCCACCCCAACGCGGTGACGCTGCACGACTTCGGGCAGGACGAGGAAGGCAGCCTCTACATCTCCATGGAGTACGTGGAGGGGGATGACCTCAAGAGTCTGCTCGCCACGTGTGGCCGGCTCGCGCTCGACGAGGCCGTGGACATCGTCCTCCAGGTGGCGGACGTGCTCGCCTATGCCCACGCGCGCCAGGTCATCCACCGCGACCTCAAGCCGGAGAACATCATGGTCCGGCAGGGCATGCGCGGCTGGCATGTGAAGGTGCTGGACTTCGGCATCGCCCGAATCACCGACGGCGCGACACGGCTCACCATCCAGGGCTCGGTGGCCGGCACGCCGCGCTACATGTCCCCCGAGCAGGCCATGGGCCTGGACGTGGACGCCCGCGCCGACGTGTACGCGGTGGGCATCGTCCTCTTCGAGCTGCTCACCGGTCAGCAGCCCTTTGACGGCAACAGCGTCTCCGAAATCATGCAGAAGCAGGTCCACCAGCCCATGCCACGACTGGCGCAGGTGACGGCGGACCTCCAACATCCAGCTGTCGACGCCGTCATCCAGAAGGCCACCGCGAAGCGCCGCGAGGAGCGCTACGCCACCATGGAGGCCTTCGCGTCGGACCTGGTCAACGCGCTGCCCACCCTCACCAGCCGGCGCGCCGTCAGTGGCATCAACCCCGCCATCACCGGCGGTGGCCTCGAACCAGCGCGACCGGCCACGCTCCTCTTTGGCACGGAAGGCTCCGAGGCCACCCTGGTCCGCGCCGCCCCGGCGGAGGCCGCGCCGGTGACAGGCACCGCGCCCATTCCACTGACCCAGCCCGCCGCGCCCTCCGGGCTCCGGGTAGGCGCGGAGGGCTTCAACAAGACGGCGCACGCGGCCTCTCCCTACGCGGCGCCGAAGCGCTCGAAGTCCAGCACGGTGGTGGGGCTGGGCATCGCGGGCGTCCTGCTCCTGGGCGGCGTGGGCCTCGTGGCCATCCGGGGCGGGAGCGGCGACGCCGTCAACGAGGGAACCCTGGTTCCAGTCGCCTCCCCGACGCAACCGGCGCCCCCCGCCAATGAGGCCGGAGCCTCACCTCACGCCACCACCGGGAGGGTGGAGACGGCGCCCGACGATGTCGCGACCCGGCAGCTCAAGGTGCTCGCGGCGGGACAGGCCATCGACATCGGCAATGACTTCAACGAAGGCCGGCTGGACAGCGCGATGAAACGGCTGGCCCAGGCACGGAGCCTGGGATTGGAGGCCGTCGAGCCCGAGCTGGCGGCGCTCGCGGGCAAGGTGGAGGACGCCTCGAAGCGCATGGCCCGCGCCCGCGCCCTGGAGAACGACGGCAACTGCGAGACGGCCATCACCCTCTATCGCGCCCTGAAGCGCGACCATCCGCAGCTCGTGGAGGCCCAGCGGGGCATCCGGCGCTGCCAGGACATGCTGCCTCCAGAGGTGTCCGACTAGGCGGTAGAGCCCCGGCCGGCGTGGGCCGGCGCTCAGGCTCCAGGCGCACGAAGGAAGCCGCTCTCGACGAAGTACTTGAAGTAGGTGCGGAAAAGGGACTCGTCCACCAGCGGGCATTCGATGCCACTGCCCTCCAATCCCGCGCGCGTGTTCCGGTGATCCACGCGTCCCCAGGATGAAAAGAGCCGCAGGGGCCCCGCGCCGCCCGGCGCCTCCCGCGCTCCAATCAGCGGAGCGAGCGCGAACAGCGCGTTGTGGTCCCGACGCTCGGTCTCCCGCCGCAACTCATCGAGCCACTCGGTCTGCGACAGGCTCCGCAGCGAATAGCCCAACGTCTCCAGCCACCCCCGCAGCAGCCCGGCTGACACCGGGCGCGGGTGACTCAGATGGAACGTCCTCCCGGAGGACTCGGGCTCTCGCGAGAGGTGCACGATCGCCTTCGCCACGAAATCCACCGGCAGCAGATCCAGCGTGCCATCCAACACCGGCATGCTGCCGAGTTGGATGAAGCTCTTCAGGCTCCGGGTGACGAAGTCGGTGGTATTCCAGACGCCCGTCTGGCTGTGGCCGGTCACGTTGCCCAAACGGTAGATGGCGACCTGCATGCCCCGGCTACGGGCCTGCGCCACCAACCGCTCCGCCACCCATTTGCTCTGGGCATAGCCGGTGCGAAAGCCCGTCGCGCCCTCGATGGCATCATCCTCCGCGAGCAGGCCCCCTCCCTGGCGAAGATGCGGCGGGAAGACGGACAGCGTGGACACGTGGTGGAACACTTTCGGCCGGCCCCGGCACGCAAGCTCCAGAAGCGCCTGCGTCGCTTGCACGTTGGGCGCCCTCATCTCCCGGTATGGGTAGAGGAAGCTCACCACCGCGCCGCAGTGGTAGATGGCGTCGATCCGCCCGGCAAGTGCTTCGAACTGCGCGGACGAGAGCCCCAGCCCGGGCTCCGCCAGATCTCCCGCAACAGGTTCAATCCGCTCCCGGAAGCGATCCTCCCAGAGCCCATAGGCGCGGAGCTTTCGTTCCAGCCTGGCCCCCGCCTCCTCGCGCCCAGCCGCGCGGATGAGGCAGTGGATGCGCGCGGGCAGCCGCTCCAGCAACTCCTTCAACAGGAAGGCCCCCACGAAGCCGGTCGCGCCAGTCAGCAGGAGGTGCCGAGGGGGGCGAGGCCGCGCGGGCATCGCGCCACGAGGTTCGATCCCGGGTGGCAGCACGGCGTCGGCCAGCGGATCCGCCTCCGCCTCCCCTTTCGGAACCGGCGAGCGCTCCAACGCGGCGTCGATGACCGCTGCCATCCCCGCGATGGTCGGCTGTTCGAGCAGCGCCTGAAGCGGCAGCTCGACCCTGAAGGTCGTGCGCGCCCGCATGGCGAACCGGACCGCCAGCAACGAGTGTCCGCCCACCGTGAAGAAACTGTCGAACACGCCGGAGACCGCACTCCCCCCCAGCAGCTCGCGCCAGAGCTCCGCCACGGCGCGCTCGGTAGCGCTCCGCGGTGGGACAGACGCCCCCGCTCCCCGTGGCGCGGCCCCCCAATCCGGAGCTGGCAATGCGCGGCGATCAACCTTGCCGTTCGGCGTCAACGGGAAGCAGGCCAGCGGGATGAACACGGTGGGCACCATGGGCCCAGGCAACCGCTCCGAGAGCCACTGGCGCAGCGCCGGCACATCCCTCCCATCCTGACCCGTCCCCGGGATGAAGTAGGCCACCAGCCGCACATCCTCTGCCGCGTGCACCCGGGCAACGACCACCGCCTGCTCCACCGCCGGATGCCCTGAGAGCGTCGTCTCGATCTCCGCCAGCTCGATGCGGTGGCCACGCACCTTCACCTGATGGTCGATGCGCCCAAGGAACTCGAGCCCCCCGCCCTCCCGCCAGCGGACGAGATCGCCCGTGCGGTACAGGCGCGCCCCCAGCCGGGCCGAGAAGGGATCCGGAACGAAGCGCTCCGCCGTGAGCGCTGGCTGACCAAGGTAGCCCCGGGCCACGCCCTCGCCGCCAATGAACAGCTCGCCGGCGACGCCCACCGGCGCCAGGCGTCCACCCGCATCGAGGACGTACAACTCCGTGTTGTCGATGGCGTGTCCGAGTGACGGGTCGGCCTCCTCGTCCTGGAGGCGCTCCACCGCGGACCAGATGGTCGTCTCGGTGGGGCCGTACAGGTTCCAGACGCTCACGGCCGCGTCCCCGAGCGCGCGGGCAAGCGGCCGGGACATGGCCTCTCCACCGCAGAAGGCTCGCAGCCGCAGGCCCGCCGGGAGCCCGGCCTGCAACAGCATCTGCCAGGTGGCGGGGGTGGCCTGCAGCACGCTCGCGCCGCACCTGCTCAACCCCGTGGCCAGGAGTGCCCCATCGCGTTGCCACGCCTGCGGAGCAATCTCCACGCGGGCTCCCACCGCCAGCGGCAGAAAGAACTCCAGCCCCGCGATGTCGAAGGAGAGTGAGGTCAGCGCGAGCACCACGTCCTCGGGCCCCAGCCCCGGCTCGCGCCGCATCGACTGGAGGAAGTTGAGCACGTTCTGGTGCGTCACCATCACGCCCTTGGGACGCCCGGTGGAGCCGGAGGTATAGAGGACGTACGCCAACCGGGAGGAGAGCGTCGGACGCGGCGGCGGCGTGGAGGGCAACGCGGCCAGCTCGGCGCGCACTTCATCGAAGAGGATTGACCGGACCTGCCCCGCGGGAAGCCGGCCGCGCACCGAGGACTGCGTCAACAGCACGGCCACGCCCGCGTCCGCCATCACGTAGGCCGTCCGCTCGGCCGGGTAGTCTGGATCCAACGGAACATAAGCCCCGCCCGCTTTGAGCACCCCGAGCACCGCGACCAGCAGCTCCAGCGAGCGCGGAAGGCAGAGCCCCACCCGCACCTCTGGACCGACGCCATGCCCTCGCAGCATGTGGGCAAGCTGGTTCGCGCGCGCGTCCAGTTCACGGTACGTCACCCGCTCATCCTGGAACACCGCAGCGACGGTCTCCGGAGTGCGCGCGGCTTGGGCTTCGAACAGGGCGGGGAGATCGGCCTCGTCCGGTGGTGCCACCCGCGGTCCTCGGCCTCGCTCCAGCAGCGCCGACAGTTCGTCCGCCGGCAGCAACTCCAGCGACGCCAGCGCCTTGGAGCCTCCCTCCACCAGCGCCCAGAGTGACTGCTCCAGGTGCCCCAACAACCGTTGAATCACCTCGTCGCTGAACCGGTCACGCTCGTAGGAGGCCCAGAGTTCGAGCGACTCGCCCGGACGCGCGGTGATCGTAAGCGCATAGGGAGCACGCGCCGCGCCGAAGCGGCGCTCGACAACGAGCCCGGTGCCCGGCGGGCTCCAGCACGCCGCCTCCGCGGGGTAATTCTCGAAGACGAGCAGGCTCTCGAAGAGCGCCTCACCGGGCTTGCCGGCGCACCACCGCTGGACCTCGGCGAGTGGTGTCTGCTCGTGAGCAAGGAGCTCGGTGAGCCGAGCCTGGAGCGTGCGCAGCCAGCCATCGGCGGTGGCCTGGGAGGGCACCTCCACCCGCACGGCCAACGTGTTGAGCAGCAACCCGGCGATGCCTTCCACTCCGTCCAGTTCAATGGAACGCCCGGACACCGCCAGCCCAAACATCACCTCGCGCTGGCCGCTGTAGCGCCCCAGGAGCACGGCCCACGCTCCCGCCAGAAGCGTGTTCAGCGTGATGCGGTGACGCACCGCCAGGGCCTTGAGCCGAGCGGTCCGTCCGGCGTCGAGCCCCAGCCGCAGCGCCGCGTCCGGCTCCGGCACGCGGCGGGTGGGCCGGCGGTCCACGAACAAGGGCGTTGGAGAGACGCCAGGGCCCAGCGTTTCCCTCCAGAAGGGAGCCTCCGCGGAGAAATCGCGCGAGCGGACCCATCGCACGAAATCCCGGTACAGCCGGGCCGGGGGCAGCGCATGGCGGGTCCCAGCCCGGAGCGCCGCGTACGTGGCGAAGAGTTCGCCCAGAACGAGCGCCGCGCTCCAGCCATCAAAGACGAGGTGGTGCAGGCTCCAGACGGCCCAATACCGCCCATCCTCCAGCCAGACCACCGACAGGCGCACCGGCGGCGCGTCCGTGAGCGAAAAACCGCGCGCCCGATCCTCGGCGAGAAAACGCTCGCGCCGTTCCTCGAACGCGAGCGGCTCCTGTGAGCGCCAGTCCCACCACTCGATCGGCGGCAACTCTCGCGCCTCGAATTGACGTGGAGCGGAGAGCCCTTCCCACTGGAAGCGCATCCGCAGCCCTGGATGACGGGCTCCCACCTCACACCACGCTTGCTCGATGAGCTCCGGAACGAGCGGACCGCGAAGTTCGAACTCCAACTGCTCGTGGTACACGCGCGAACCGGGCGCGAGCAGCGTGTGGAACAGCATTCCCTCCTGCATGGGCGAGAGCGGATACGGCTCTGACTCGGCAGATGAGGCCCACTCGTCCTCCGGGACAGCGGAGGCTTTCCCTCCGTCCGGGAGTTCCTGCAAGGCCGCGCGCAGCACCCCGGCCAGCTCCGCGATGGTGGGATGGCTGAAGAGCTGGGAGGGCCGGCACCGGCAACCCGCCTCGCGGAGACGGGCAGCAATCCGGACAGCGAGGATGGAGTCCCCCCCCAGCTCCAGAAAGTGCGCGTGGCGCCCCGGGGGCGCGACGCGCAGCACCTCTCCCCAGAGCTGAGACAGCCTTTCCTCCAGCGAATCCCGCGGCGCCTCCTGAAGGCCTGATGGCACGAGGCGGTTGAACGCCGATGGCTCGGGAAGCGCGCCACGGTCCACCTTGCCTGTCAGGGTCAGGGGAAGTCCGTCCAACTGAACGAAGACCGCCGGAACCATGTAGTCCGGCAAGGACCGCTCCAGGAACGCCCGAAGCGCCGTGAGCCCGAGCGGCTCCGCGGCATCCCGCGCCGGGACGACATAAGCCACCAGTCGGCGCTCGCCCTCCCCTTCGCCATGGACCACCACCGCCTCGCGGAGCCCGGGGTGACCCACGAGGGCCGCCTCGATCTCGCCCAGTTCGACACGGTAGCCACGAACCTTGACCTGATGATCGCGGCGTCCAAGGAACTGCAGCGTCCCATCCGGCATCCGTCGGACGAGATCTCCCGTGCGATACAGCCGCGCGCCTGGATCCTCGCTGAACGGATCCGGGACGAAGGCAGCGGCCGTGAGGTCCGGGCGCCGGAGGTATCCCCGTGCCAGCCCCACGCCCCCGATGAAGAGCTCTCCCACCTCACCCGGCGCGGCGAGATGACCCCGCGCGTCCACGACATGGAGCCGCGTATTCGACACCGGCGCTCCCATCGGGACATAGGAGCGCGTCTCCCCCGGGACACAGTCCCAGCAGGAGGCATCGATGGTCGCCTCGGTCGGCCCATATTGGTGGTGAAGCCGCGCCGGCACCCGCGCCAGCAACTGCTCACACAAGGAGACCGGGACCACCTCGCCACCACAGAAGACGTGCCGCAGCGATGCGCAGCGCTCCAGCTCTGGCGCCTCCAGCAGCACCCGAAGCAGCGTGGGACCGAAGTGCGCGACGGACACGTTCTGCCGCGCGATCAAGCTGGCCAGGTAGCCTCCATCCCGCTGCCCGCCCGGCCGGGCCAGCACCAGGCGCGCGCCAGCGATCAACGGCGCGAAGATCTCCCAGACCGAGATGTCAAAGCTCAGCGAGGCCTTTTGCAGGAACGCGTCTGCCGCCCCAAGGGGGTACGTCGCCTGACGCCAGCGCAAGTGGTTGGCCACCGCCCGGTGCGTCACCATCACGCCCTTCGGGCTCCCGGTAGAGCCCGACGTGTAGATGACATAGGCCAGGTGCTCGGCGGCGAGTCCGTTGTCGGGCGGGAAATCGGGCTCGGAAGCGATTCGGGCTGCACCCCGCCGTAGATCGACGACACGATCGCCGCCCCACTCCCACCGCGCGTCCACAGCGCCGGAGGTCACCAGCACGTCCGCGCGTGCGTCCGCCAGGAAGAGCCGCAGGCGCTCGGCGGGATACTCCGGATCGAGCGGAAGATAGGCACCCGCCGCCTTCCAGATCCCAAGCACACCGACCACCATGTCGATGGAGCGTGGGACGTGCAGCCCCACGATGGACTCGGGCCCCACCCCAAGCCGCCTCAGGTGGTGGGCGAGCCGGTTGGCACGAGCCTCCAACTCGCCATAGGACACCTCCCCCTCTTCGGACCAGATCGCGATGGCGTCCGGCGTGCGCCGAGCCTGCTCCGCGACCTGCTCATGCAGCAGGAAGGATGAAGCGGCCCCAAGAGAGAGTCCCACCTGCGGTGTCGACCTCGTCATTCCTCACCGCCTCGAACGCTTCCCCACCCAGCCCGAGCGCCCGCCCGGGAATGGCTGAAGCGCGCTGCCGTCTGGACGGAATGTTCACGCGACGTGGGTCTGCGCATCCGGACGTTCATCCGGAAAACTCCTGCGAGAGTCCAGGATTGTGCCCATCATGGGAAAGTCATGCAAGTGCCGCTCGCTGCCCCACAAGCGAACCCGCGCCTGACACATGACGTTAGGATTGCGCAGTGGAGGCCGTTCTCGCGGGCCACTGCCTCAAGGAGCGTCCGTGGACCTGGAACAGATCTCAGAGATCCTGACCCGCCTCGAACAGCACGAGACACGCGCCGCGCGCACCCTGAACATGGTGCCGAGCGAGAACAGCATGTCGGCGCTGGCCAAGCTGCCGATGCTGCTCGATCTACACCACCGCTATTTTTTCAATGATGGGGCAGAAGACGAGCCCTGGGAGTTCCGGGGCGTACAAGAACTGTCCTCGCTGGAGACCGAGCTGGCGAGGCCGCTGCTGCGCGAGCTGGCCGGCGCCGAGTTCGTCAACGTGCGCGCGCTGTCCGGGCTGAACCTGATGACGCTGACGCTGTCCGCGCTCGGAGGCCCCCCTGGCTCCACGGTGATGCTGCTGTCCCGCGCCCAGGGCGGGCACTATGCGACCGCGAGCGTCGCCGCCCGGCTGGGGTTGAAGGTCTGCTACGCCACGGGCCCCGACGCGCACACCGTGGACGAGACACAGCTCGCCGAGACGCTGCGGGCCCACCAGCCGGGGCTCGTCTACATCGATCAGTCCAATGCGCTGTTTCCCCTGGGCGTCGAACCGCTGGCGCGGGCCGTCCAGCGAGAGGCCCCGAACGCCCTGCTCCACATCGACGCAAGCCATTGGATGGGTCTGGTGCTCGGCCGCCAGCTTCCCAATCCGCTCGCGGAGGGCGCCCACTCTTTCGGCGGCTCCACCCACAAGACCTTCCCAGGACCGCAGAAGGCCATCTTCGCCACCAACCGGAGGGAGCTCTTCGAGCGCTTCCGAGCAACCCAGCAGTACATGGTGAGCAGCCACCACTTCGGCGCGACGGTGAGCCTGGCGTTGGCGCTGCTCGAGTTCAAGCACTGCCGGGGTGAGCAGTACGCCGCCCAGGTGGTGCTGAATACCCGGTGCTTCGGCGCCGCGCTCGATCGTCTTGGGTTGGAGCTTGACGGCAAGGAACGCGGCTTCTCGGCCGGCCATCAGCTCTGGGTCCGGACGCGGGCATCCGGCGTGGACGCGTTCACCGCGAGCCAGCGGCTGTTCGACGCGGGCATCCGCACCAATGCCTATCCATCGCTGCCCGGGATTCCTGAACCGGTCCTCCGGGTCGGCCTGAACGAGCCCACGTACCACGGACTCATGGCCGACGACATGGAGGAGCTCGCCGGGCTCTTCGTCGCGGCGATCCTCCAGACGCAGCCGACGGAGCAGCTCGCCGGACGTGTGGCGGCGCTGCGCGCGCGGTACCGGTTCCCCTACCGCTTCCCATCCGACGACCCCAAGCTGCTCGAACAAGCGATGCGACTGGTGCGCCTGGCGTTGACGCAGCCCGTGGAGTGAGGCCGCGGCATGGCTTCCAGGGAACATGGACTGTCCACGGAAGACGGGACAAGCTCGGACCATGAACCTGGTCCCCTTCGCGAACGAGCACCTGGAAGCGGCCGCCTCGCTGCTCGCCCTGCGGCACCGTGCCCATCGGGCCGCGCTCCCGCTGTTGCCGGGTGAGCCCGAGTCAGCCACCGAAGCGCGGCGAATCCTGGAAGCGCTCCGGCAGCGGCCTCGCACGAGCGGCTTCGCCGCGCTCCAGAATGGGCAGCTCATCGGCTTCGCCCTCGGGACACTGCGGATCGACACCACGTGGGGGCGCTCGGCCTGGCTGTTCGCGCCCGGCCACGCCCTCGCCCCGGGAACGAGCCCCGAGGTGTACCGCGACCTGTATGCGGCCCTGGCCGCGCAGTGGGTCCAGGAAGGCTGCTTCGTTCACGCCGCGCTCGTCCCAGCCCATGATCGTCCCGCGCTCGAGCCCTGGTACGGCGCCGGCTTCGGGCATGAGCAAGTCCACGCGCTCCGTGCCCTGGACCCGGTGGACCTTCGGCCCGGCGTCCTGGACAGCCCCCTCCGGATCCGCCGCGCGGGCATGGACGATTTGGATCGGCTCCTGGAAATGGCGGGGCACATCTTCGAGCACCAGCGCGCGTCACCCGTGTTCGCGCCGTACCTGCCCGAGTTCTCCGAAGACTGGCCGCAGGACTACACGGAGCTGATTGAGGGCGAAGCCGATCGCATCTGGCTCGCCGAGCAGGATGGACGGCTGCTCGGGTTCGCCATCTTCAGCCCTGCCGAACAGACACCCGACGACCTGCTGACGCCTCCGAAGAGCGTCACCTTCACGGTAGGAGTCACACGGGAGGACGTTCGCTGCCGCGGCGTTGGCCGTGCGCTGTTCGCGCGCGGCGTGGAGGAGGCCAGGCGAATGGGATTCCGCGCCTGTGTCACCGATTGGCGCGCAACCAATCTGGCCGCCTCCCGCGCCTGGCCCCGAATGGGCTTCAGTCCGGCGCTCTACCGGTTGAGCCGCCGCATCGACGAACGCGTGGCGTGGGCGCGCGGCGCACGCTTCACCCATACATAGGCGTGGAACGTGTTCCCTGGATTGAACTGCCATTGGAAGAACGGTACCTCTCGCATTGCCGCCCTGCTCGCGGCGTGTCCCTCTCAACGAACCGGACGGGCTGACTGATGTCACACCACGCCATCGAAGACATCTACCCGCTCTCGCCCCTGCAGCAGGGGATGCTCTTCCACACCCTGTACGCGCCCGAGGCAGGACAGTATTTCCTCCAGATTACGTGCACACTGGAGGGGCAGGTGGAGCCGGCGCACTTCGAGGCAGCGTGGCAGCACGTCCTCGATCAGCACCCAGCGCTGCGCACCTCGTTCACCTGGGAGGAGCTGGAGGAGCCCCTCCAGGTCGTCCACCGCGCCGTCTCCGTGCAGCTCACCCGGCAGGATTGGAGCCACCTCGCACCGGAGGCACAGCGCCGTGAGCTGGCGGCCCTCCTCGATGCGGATCGCCAGCGCGGGTTCGCGCTCGACCAGGCGCCGCTCATGCGGCTGCTCCTCATACGCACCGGCCCTCGGACCCACACGTTCGTCTGGAGCTGTCATCACCTGCTGCTGGACGGCTGGTCACTCGGGCTGCTCCTCGAGGAGTGCCTCGACGCGTATCACGCGCTCGTCCGAGGTGAACGCCCTGCGCGCGGCGTCACGCGCCCCTACCGCGACTACATTGCCTGGCTCCAACAGCAATCATCCGGGCAGGCAGAGCATTTCTGGCGCGAGCGACTGGCAGGCTTCGCCTCGCCCACGCCCCTGCCGGTGGCGCGGGCCACGAAGGCCGAGGGTTCCTGGCATGGGCGCGCCTCGTTCAATCTTTCCGGAGAGACCTCGGAGCAGCTCCGCGCCCTGGCCCGGACGCACGCGCTGACGCCGAACACCCTCTTCCAAGGCATCTGGGCGCTCCTGCTCAGCCGCTATAGCGGTCAGTCCGACGTCGTTTTTGGCACCACGGTATCCGGACGGCCCGCCAGCCTGCCGGGGGCGCAATCCATGGTGGGCATGTTCATCAACACCCAGCCGGTGCGGACGCGGGTCGATCCGGACGGCCTCGTCCTGCCATACCTCCAACAGCTCCAGCGCGAGCAGGCCGAGGCGCGCCAGTACGAGTACAGCTCGCTCGTGCAGATTCACGGCTGGAGCGAGGTGCCGCGCGGCCAGAACCTCTTCGAGACGCTGCTCGTCTTCGAGAGCTTCCCCTTCTCCCACGCAGAGACCTCGCCGGGCCATGGCGTGACCGTCACGGACATCGAGACCTACGACTTCACCAGCTACATCCTTCACATCGACGTCGTCCCCGGTCCCGCCTTCACCCTCCTGGCGAGCTACGATCGCCGGCAGCTCGACGACGCGACGCTCGCGCGGCTGCTGACGCACTACGCGCGGCTGCTCGAGGAGCTGGCCCATCACCCCGGGCGGCGCCTGGACGAACTCTCGATGCTGCCGGACGCCGAGCGCCGACAAGTCCTGCTCGACTGGAACCAGCAGCGAGCGGACTACCCGTTCAACAGCGCCATCCCGCAGCTCATCCAGGAGCAGGTCGCACGGACCCCGGACGCAATCGCCGTGGCCCACCGCGACGACCAGCTCACCTACCGTGAGCTCAACGCCCGGTCCAACCGGCTGGCGCATCCGCTCATCACGGAAGGCGTGGGGCCCGACGTCGTCGTCGCGCTGCTCGGCGATCGCGGGGTGGACTTCCTCGCCGCCATCGTCGGGATTCTCAAGGCGGGAGGCGCCTACCTCCCGCTGGATCCAGAGCACCCCGCCGAGCGGCTGGCGCAGATCCTCGGACAGAGCCAGACCCCCATCGTGGTGGTGTCCCGTGAGCGCCGCGCGCTGCTCGACGCGGCGCTGGCGCTCCTGCCCGCCGGTGCCCGGCCACGCGCATTGGAGATCCCGGAGTTGCTGGAGCGCCAGGCCCCGGCGGACGATCCGCCTTGCCGCAGCCACGGGCGGAACCTGGCGTATGTCATCTACACGTCCGGCTCCACGGGCGCCCCCAAGGGCGCCATGCTGGAGCACGCAGGGAAGATCAACCACATCCGCGGCATGATTGATTTCCTGCGGCTGGGGCCGGCGGACGTGATGGCTCAAACGGCCTCACAGTGCTTTGACATCTCGGTCTGGCAGTTCCTCGCCCCGCTGATGCTGGGAGCACGCGTCCAGATCCTCGACACCGAGCTGACGCGGGATCCCGCCCGCTTCCTGGCGGAGTTGGACCGGACAGGCATCACCCTCCTCGAGGTGGTTCCCTCGTTGATGACGGCGATGATTGAGCAGCTCGAGCGGATGGACCCCGCGCGGTTGCCGATGCAGGCGCTCCACTGGCTCATTCCCACCGGCGAGGTGCTCCCGCCCGCGCTTTGCAGACGGTGGCTGAAACTGTACCCGCGCGTGCCGCTGCTCAATGCCTACGGCCCGACGGAGACCTCGGACGACACGAACCTCTACACGGTGTCCCAGCCACCACCGGACGACGAGGAGCGCGTGCCGGTGGGCTACGCGCTGCCGAACCTGACGATGTACATCCTGGATTCGCGGCTGCGTCCGGTGCCTGTCGGACTCGCTGGGGAGCTGTACATTGGCGGCATCGGGGTGGGCCGCGGCTACCTGAACAACCCCGCGCGCACGGCCGCATCGTTCCTGCCAGATCCGTTCTCCGCCCTCAGCGGGGCGCGCTTCTACAAGACGGGCGACATCTGCCGCTATCGCCCCGACGGAAGCATCGAGTTCCTCGACCGGGCGGACTTCCAGGTGAAGATCCGCGGCTTCCGGGTGGAGCCAGGTGAGGTGGAGTCGGTGCTCGCCCGGCACCCAACGGTCAGGCAAGCCGTGGTGGTGGCGCGCGAGTTGCCAACCCGCGGCAAGCAGCTGGTCGCCTATGTGGTGCCGCGCGAGGGGGCCTGGCCCGGAGCTGCCGAGGGCAGCGCCCGCGACGGCCACGAGGGCATCACCCTCCTCCGTGAGTTCCTCCAGGGACATCTGCCGCACTACATGATGCCCTCTGTCTTCGTCGTGTTGCCCGCGTTGCCGCTGAACGCCAACGGGAAGGTGGACCGCAAGGCCTTGCCCATACCGGACGCCGCCGCTGCCCAGGAAGCGCGTCCGCCCGCGCCCCCCCGCTCCGATGTGGAGGAGCGGCTCGTGGCGCTCTGGCAAGAGGTGCTGTCGCGCCAGTCGATCGGCGTCGAGGATGACTTCTTCGAGCTCGGCGGTCACTCGCTGCTCGCCGTCCGCGCGCACTCCCGGCTGCGCGAACTCTTCGGAGTCGACCTGCCGCTGCGGACCCTGTTCGAGCTGACCACCGTGGCCCGGCTGGCAGAGAAGATCGAAGCCCTCCGCTGGGCGACCTCGGGCCCTCCCAAGGACGAGCCGGAGGACGCCGAGCGCGAAGAGGTGGAGTTGTGACGGTCCTCGAGCTGGTCACGGGGCTGCGCCAGCGCGGCGTGAGGCTGTGGCTGGAGCAGGAGCAGCTCCGTTGCAGCGCGCCCAAGGGCGTGCTCACCGAGGAGCTGCGCGCTTCCTTGCGCGCCCACAAATCGGAGCTGATCGATTTCCTTCGAGAAGCCCACGCGGCCACCCCCACCCACGCCATCATCCCGAGCGCGCCGCGCCCCCCGCGGATTCCGCTGTCGTTCGCGCAGCAGCGGCTGTGGTTCCTCGACCGGCTCGAGCCGGACAGTCCCCTGTACAATATGGCGGTGCCGCTCAGACTGCGCGGTCCGCTCGACGTGGAGGCATTCCAGCGCGCCTGCTCCGAGGTCGTGCGGCGTCACGAGTCGCTGCGCACCACCTTCCAGATGGCCGAGGACCAGCCAGTTCAGATCATCGCCCCGCCAGCCCCCCATCCTGTCCCGGTGGTGTCGCTGGAGGCACATCCGCCCGACGGCCGAGAGGCGATTGCCTCGAGGATGGTTCAGGAAGAGTCCTCGCGGCCATTCGATCTGACCCGGGGACCGCTCGTGCGGACCACCCTGCTGCGGCTCGCTCCGGACGATCACGTGCTGCTGCTCACGCTCCATCACATTGTCTCCGACGGTTGGTCCGAGACCGTGCTCGTGCGGGAGGTGGCCGCGCTCTACACCGCGGCTCCCGGCACCGGGTTCGCGCTACCGGAGTTGCCCATCCAGTACGCGGACTTCGCGCTCTGGCAACGCAACTGGCTCCAGGGGGAGGTGCTCGAACGCCAGCTCTCGTACTGGCGGCGGCAGCTCGCGGGCGCGCCGCAGGTGCTGGCGTTGCCATCAGACCGGCCGCGTCCGGCGGCGTGGAGTGGCGCGGGCGCCAGCCTGGGGTCCCTCATCCCCACGGAGCTGGCGGAGGCACTCCGGGCATCGGCCCGGCGCGAAGGCGCGACCCTGTTCATGATGCTGATGGCGGCGTTCCAAGCGCTCCTTCATCGCTATTCCGGACAGGATGACATCGTCGTGGGCACGGACGTGGCCAATCGCAGCCGCGCCGAGACCCAGGGGCTCATCGGCTTCTTCGTCAACCAGCTCGCGCTGCGCACCCGCTTCGAAGGAGATCCTCCATTCCGGGAGCTGCTCGGACAGGTTCGCGCCACGGCGCTGGACGCGTACGCGCATCAGGACCTGCCGTTCGAGGAGCTGGTCAAGGTGCTCAATCCCGAGCGGAGCCGGGGCCATGCGTCCATCTTTCAAGTCAAGCTCCTGCTCCAGGACGTGGCGCTCTCGGAGCTGTCGCTGCCCGGCCTCACGATTCAGCCGGTGGAGGTGGAGCAGTCCTCCGCGAAACTGGACCTCACCGTCTTCGTGGCGGAGACGCCGCGGGGACTGGAGTGCAAGTGGGAGTACAGCACGGAGCTGTTCGATGAAGGCACCATTCGCCGGATGGTGGCGCACTACCAGCGGCTCCTGGAGGGCGCGGTGGCGGCCCCTGGCTGCCGCATCTCCGCGCTCCCGCTCCTGTCCGCGGACGAGGAGCAGCAACTGCTCGCCGTCTGGAACGACACCCGGACGGAGTACCCCCACGCAGCCTGCGTTCATGCGCTCTTCGAGGAGCAGGCCCGCCGAACGCCCGAGTCCCTCGCGGTCCTCCACGAAGGCTTCGCGCTCCGCTACCGCGAGCTGAACGAGCGGGCGAATCAGCTCGCCAGGCGCTTGCAGGCGATGGGCGTTGGCCCCGAGACGGTGGTCGGCCTGTGCCTCGATCGCGGTCCGGAGCTGGTGGTGGGCCTGTTCGGCATCCTCAAGGCGGGCGGTGCGTACCTCCCGCTCGACCCCACCTACCCCGCCGAGCGGCTCGCTTTCATGCTCCGGGATGCCCGCGTTCCGGTGCTGGTCACCCTCGAACGAATCGCCGATAGGCTCCCCTCGCAGGGAGAGCAGCTGCTGTGCCTGGACGCGGACCAGGAGCCACTGGCGCGCGAGGCGACGTCGAATCTGGACGTCTCCGTCACCGCCCGGAACCTGGCGTATGTCCTCTACACCTCCGGCTCCACCGGCACGCCGAAGGGGGCGATGATCGAACACCGGGGGGTGGTGAACTACCTGAGCTGGTGCACCGGCGCGTACCACGTGGCGGAGGGCTCGGGGGCTCCGGTGCATTCCTCCATCTCCTTCGACCTGACGGTGACGAGCCTTCTCGCGCCGCTGGTGGCAGGAAGGACGGTGACGCTGGTCCCAGAGGACGACCGGCTGGAGGGACTGGCCAAGGCACTCCGCTCGAAGCCGGATTTCAGCCTCGTCAAGCTGACGCCGACACACCTGAGGCTGCTCGCGCGGCAGCTCGACGCAGCGGCGCTGGCCGGACAGGCGCGAGCGCTCGTCATTGGCGGGGAGGCCTTGACCGCCGAAGCGCTGGAGCCATGGAGGAGCCACGCACCAGGGACGCGGCTCATCAATGAGTACGGGCCGACCGAGACGGTGGTGGGCTGCTGCGTCCACGAGGCAACCCCAGATGACGCCCGCACGGGGACAGTCGCGATTGGCCGGCCGATCGCGAACACGCGGCTCTACGTGCTCGACGAGCACCTGCGTCTCGTACCGGTGGGAGTGCCCGGGGAGCTCTATATCGGCGGGGACGGCGTGGCCCGCGGCTACCTCGACCGGCCGGCGCTGACCGCGGAGCGCTTCGTGCCGGATCCGTTCGGCGGCATCCCTGGCGCCAGACTGTACCGGACTGGGGATCGGGTGCGCCGCTTCCCGGATGGAGTGCTGGACTTCCTCGGCCGTGGGGACGAGCAGGTCAAGGTGCGGGGATATCGCATCGAGCTGGGCGAGATTGAGGGGGTGCTCGGCCAGGCCCCCGGCGTGCGCGACGTGGTGGTGGTCGCGCGCGAGGACATCGAGGGCAGCAAGCGGCTGGTGGCCTACGTGGTACCGGGCGAAGGCGCGGACGTGGAGCCCGAGGTGCTGCGCCAGCTCGCTCGCGCGAAGCTCCCGGAGCACATGGTCCCCTCGGTGGTGGTGCCACTGGACGCACTGCCCCTGTCACCGAACGGCAAGGTGGACCGCAGGGCGCTCCCCGCGCCAGAGGCGCTCGCACGCGAGCCCCACCACGCGTACGTCGCGCCGCAGACCCGCGCGCAAGCCCTGCTGTGCTCCCTCGGTGCCGAACTCCTGCGCCTGGACCGGGTCGGCATCCGCGACAACTTCTTCGACCTCGGCGGCGACTCCATCCTGGGCGTGCAGTTGATCGGCCGGGCGAACCGGGCCGGCCTGCACCTGACCCCGAAGCAACTCTTCGATCACCAGACGTTCGAGGAACTCGCTGCTGCGGCGGGTACCGGTGGGGCCATCATCGCGGAGCAGGGACTGGTCAAGGGCGACGTCCCACTCACGCCAATCCAGTGCTGGTTCTTCCGGCAGCCCCAACCTGCCCCTCATCACTTCAACCAGGCCGTGCTGCTGGAAACCCACGCGTCCTTCCGCCCGGACCTCCTCGAGCCAGCGCTCCAGGCGCTCCTGGTCCATCACGACGCGCTCCGGCTGCGCTTTGAAGAAGCCGGGCATGGCTGGACCCAGCACTGCGTCGAGTTGGAGCGCGCGCCAGCCGTGAGCACTTTCAATCTCTCCGGCTTGCCCCCGGAACATCAGCGCCGCGAGCTGGAGGCCACCGCGGCCAGCCTGCAAGAGAGCCTGGATCTCCAACAGGGGCCGTTGCTGCGGGCCGCGTGGTTCGACCTCGGCCACGGGAAGCCGGGGCGCCTGCTGCTCCTCGCCCACCATCTGGCCGTGGACGGCTTCTCCTGGCGCGTCTTGCTGGAGGATCTCCAGGCGGCGCACCAGTCCCTCCTCCAGGGACGCGAAATCCAACTGCCCGCGAAGACCACCTCGTACCAGCACTGGTCCAGACGGCTGCGCGAGTACGCGGCCTCCGCCGCCCCTGCCTTCGACTACTGGCGGCGGATGGAGCGCTCCAACGTGGCAAGGCTCCCGGAGGACCTGCCCGGAGCAACGGCCGCCAGCGACACCGCCGCGAACGCCCGGACCTACGCGGTGGAACTCGGCGCGGAGGAGACGTCCGCGCTCCTCCGCGAGGTGCCTGAGGCGTTCCGCTGCGGGATGAACGAGGTCCTGCTCACCGCGCTCACCTCCGTGCTGGCGAACTGGGCGGGGGGCCGAAGGTGGCTCGTGGACCTGGAGGGCCACGGTCGGGAGCCGCTGTTCGATGACGTTGATCTCTCACGCACGGTGGGGTGGTTCACCTCCATCTTCCCTGTCGTGCTCGAAGCCCCCACGGGTGACGGCCTCGTGGAGCTGCTGGAGTCCGTGAAGGCCCAGCTCCAGCGCATCCCGAACCAGGGCATCGACTTCGGCGTCCTGCGCTACCTGCGCCAGGATGACACCAGTGGTCCCCCCGGGGACGAAGCGCAGGTGCTGTTCAACTACCTGGGGCAATTCGATCAGGTGTTCGCGGGCGACGGCCTCTTTCAACCCGCGGAAGAGTCCCCCGGCCCGACCGTCAGCCCCCTGGCGCCGCGCACCCACGCGCTCGAGGTCAACGGACTCATCCACGCCGGTCGGCTGAGGATCGGCTGGGCCTACAGCGGGGCCCGTCACCATGCCTCGACGATCGCCCGACTCGCGGAGCGCTTCCTCCAGGTCCTGCGGGAGCTCGTCGCACTCGCGCGCGTGGGCGGGCACCGGGAGCGCGTGGCCCGTTTCCCGCTGGCACGGCTGGCACCCGTGTCTCTTGAGCGCCTGCTGGCGGAGGCGCCCGGCACGGAAGACGTGTATCCACTCGTGCTTGGCCAGCGCGAGATGTTCGAGCACACGCGAGCCCACCCCGGAGCGTGGGCCTACTTCACCCAGCTCTCGTGCCGGGTGGTGGGCACCTTCTCGCCGGAAGCCTTCGTCGCGGCCTGCCAGCGAGTGATGGAGCGGCACCCGGCGCTCCGTGGCGCGGTGGCCCTGGAGCCGATGGCGGAGCCCCACCAGCTCGTCCACCGCGCCCCCTCGCTCCCCGTCGAACGGCTCGACTGGACGGAGCGAACGGACAGTGAGGCGCGCGCCCTGCTGGAGCAATTCCTCGAGGCGGACCGCGAGACCGGCTTCAGCCCAGACCGGCCGCCGCTGCTACGACTCACGTTCATCCAGCTCGCGCCACAGGCGTGCCACCTCGTGTGGAGCAGCCACCACGGCATGCTCGACGGTTGGAGCATGTCCCTGCTGCTGGAAGAGGTGTTCACGGTCTACGGGAGCCTCTCGCGCGGTGTCCCCGTGGAGCTGCCGCCGCGGCCCCCCTTCCGGGAGCTCGTCGCCTGGTTGCAGCGCCAGCAGCCCTGGCGCGCGGAGGAATACTGGCGACGCGAGTTGGCGGGTTTGACCGGACCACCGGCGGCCGCTCACGCCCCAGCCGGCGGACAGCGCCCGCTGGAGCATGCGCGGTATGCGGAACGAACGCTCGAGATGGCGCCGGCCACCACGAAGGCGCTCCAGGAACTGGCGAGGACCCACCGGCTCACGCTGAACACCCTGGTCCAAGGCGCGTGGGCACTGGTCCTGGCCAATGGTCCCCGCGCCGAGGAGGTCGTCTTCGGGGTGACCGCGGCCGTGCGCCCCGTGGACCTCCCGGGTGTGGAGGACATGGTCGGCCACTTGATCAACACGCTTCCCACGCGGGTCCGGCTGGTACCGGACGCCCCCGTCATCGAGTGGCTGGCCCAGCTGCAAGCCCAACAGGCCGAGCAACGCCAGTTCGGCCACGTTCCACTTGCGACGCTGAGGCGTTGGAGCGGACTGCCAGACGACAGCCCCTTGTTCGACAGCGTCCTCCGCTTCGAGAACTACCCCATCCGCTTCGTCCTCGAGCGCGCTGCGCCGGGGTTCACGGTGGAGGCCATGCGGATCATCGATCGCTGGCCCTACCCGCTGTCACTGGTGGCAGTCCCGGGCCCTCCGCTGAGGCTCGAGCTCGGCTGGCAGCGCGATCGGATTGACGAGGACACAGCCACCCGTGCGCTGGCGCAGATGCAGTACGTGCTCGAGCGTCTCCTCGGGAACCCCGGACAGAGACTGTGTGCGCTGATGGAGGGACTCCAGGAGTGGGTGCTCCCAGCGCGGGTTGAATCAGGTAGCGGCGTCTGAGAGAATTCCGCAAAATCCGCAATTCACAGGTAGCGGTAGAGGGGAGCGCTCCCGGCCCACCCCGGAAGCAGCCCCAGCTCACCGTGGCGAGGCGGATCCGGCAGCAGCGGGCCAAAGCACAGGGGAGCGGTCATGGCGGAGTCGACACGTCGCGATTGCATCGTCATCGGGTACAACGAGACCCCGTTCGACGAGTACGAAGCCGGAATCCGGCGCTATGGCGAGGACTCCGAAGCCTATCGGGATCTGAAGTTCAGCTTCATCGAGCTCGAGGGCAAGCGGCTCAACTACGTGGACCTGCTGAACCACGTGTACCGCCGCGCCCTCCCCTCGGGGACGCCGCACGCGGCGTTCCGCTCTGGAGGCATCCCCAGCCTCGCGGCCGTCTATCTCTGCAGCTTCCTGCGCCGCCACGGCCACGACGTGACGTACCTCAACCTGTTTCAGCACGAGAAGGAGCGCCTGGCCGAGCTGCTCGCGCAAAACCCTCGCGCGGTGGCCATCACCACCACCTTCTACGTCCTCAATGATCCCGTCATCGAGATGGTGCAGTTCATCCGCCAGCACAACCCCGACGTCCGGATCATCGTCGGCGGTCCGCTGGTTTCCAACCATCACCGGCGCTACGAGGGGAATGAGCTCGCGGTGGTGCTCGACGACCTCGGCGCGGACATCTACGTCGTCGAGAGCCAGGGCGAACTCACGCTCTCGCGGGTCCTCGACCGGCTGAAGGCGGGCCAGGAGCTGGGCGACGTCCCCAACCTCATCTACCCCGCCGAGGGCGGGCCCGTCCGCGCCGGGCGCTACCGCATCAACCCACCGCAGGCGGAAAGCAACTCCCTCGACGAGAACATCATCGACTGGCGCGGCATGGCGGAGAACCCCCTGGGCCCCACGCTCCAGACCCGCACCGCCCGGAGCTGTGCATACAGTTGCTCGTTCTGTGCCTATCCCATGCGTGCCGGCAGCCTGACCCTGGCGGGCATGGATGCGGTGGCACGCGAACTGGACGCGATGGCCGAGCTGGGCACCCAGAACGTCGTCTTCATTGACGATACGTTCAACGTGCCGCTGAAGCGCTTCAAGGAACTGTGCCGGTTGCTGATCGAGCGCCGCTACGGATTCAACTGGTTCTCCTATTTCCGGTGCAGCAACTCGGACGACGAGGCCGTGGACCTGGCGGCGCAGAGCGGGTGCCGCGGCGTCTTCCTTGGGATTGAATCCGGCTCGCCGCGGATCCTGGCCAACATGAACAAGGCCGCGACGGTTGAAAAATACGTGAGCGGCATGAAGCGGCTGCATGCCCACGGCATCCTCACCTTCGCGTCATTCATCCTGGGCTTCCCCGGCGAGACGGAAGAGACGGTCGAAGAGACCCTCGCGTTCATCCAGGAGACCCGGCCGGACTACTACCGCACACAGCTCTGGTATTGCGAACCCGGTACCGCCGTGGATGCGAAGCGGCAGCAGTATGGGATTACCGGCCAGGGGTTCATCTGGCGGCACGACACCATGGAGAGCCTGGAGGCGATGGACCACATCGACCGGATGTTCCTCACGGTGAAGGACTCCGTCTGGTTGCCGCAGTGGTCGTTCGACTTCTGGATCATCCCCTACCTGCTCGGGCGCGGGCTCCAGACCGAGCAGTTCAAGGCGCTGATGCGGCTTGCCCACCAGCTCCTCGCGCTGGAGATCGCCTCCGTCTCTTCAGAGGCGAAGCGCGTCCAGCAGCGTGACTACGTGGGACAGATGGAAGCGCTGGTGCGCCAATGGAGCGGCGCATCCTCCCAAGCGGTGCTGGCCGGAAGATGATGGGAGTTCGCAATTGAGCATCGAAGCGTATCGGCTCTCTCCTCAGCAGCTTCGTCTGTGGCGGTTGCACGGCCAGCACCAGACGCTCCGGGTCCAGGCATTGATGCGGCTCGAGGGCGCCCCCCAACCCGGTGCCCTCGAGCACGCGGTGGCGCGGCTCGTCGCGCGGCATGAGCCGCTCCGAACCCGCTTCCCGAGCCTGCCGGGACTGGACGCCCCCGTGCAGGAGGTGATGACGAGCGGCGAGGTGACGTGGGACCGGGTGGACTTCCGCACCTTCCCCGCCGCCACGCGCGAGGAACGCGCCCTCGCGCACTTCCAACAGATGGGCCAGCGCCCTTTCGAGCTCGGCACCGGCCCCGTCCTCCGCGTGAGCCTGATGACGTTGGACACCGGGCAGCACCTGCTGGGGCTGGTGGCGCCAGCGCTGTGCGCCGACGCCGCCACCCTGCGGCGCGTCTGCTCGGAGCTGCAGCGAGACATCGCAGGGCAAGCCCAGGAATCGGAGCAGGACGGAGAGCCGGCCTCTCACCTCTCTTTCTCCGAATGGCAGAACGAGCTGCGCGAGGAGCTGACGGAGCGAGACCACCCCGCGGCCACCTTCTGGGAGAAGCACGGGACCACCGCAGGCGCGGCGGTGACACTGCCCTTTGAGGGGCACGCGAACGCGGCGCAGGCGTTCGACCCGGCGTCGCTCGAGTTGGCGCTGAACGGCGAGCGGCTGTCGCGGCTCGACGCGGCGGCGCGCGAGCTGGGGTGCTCCCTTGAGGGCCTGCTGCTCGCCACCTGGAGCGCGGAGCTCTGGAAGCTGACCGGCCAGACGGACTTCGTGCTGGGCCTTCAGAGCGACGGACGCGAGCACGAGGAACTGGCGGAAGTGGTCGGCCCCCTCTCCCGCTGGGTGCCGCTCCGCGTCCGCCTCGACGCGGCCCAACCGCTGGGCGAGCTGGCCCTCCAGCTCCAGCAGGCGCAGCGCGAGGCGCTGGAGTGGCAACGGTACTATGTCTGGCCTGCCGCGGATGGTGAGCGCGTCCCCGGCCGGGACTTCCCCGCCATCGGCTTCCGCTGGGAGGACTTGCCGGAGACGCCGCACGCGGGCGCGGGTGTGCTCCGACTCGAATCGGCGCGCGCCTACGTGGATCAATCCAAGCTGTGCCTCTGCTGCGTGCGGACGCGCTCCACGCTCACGCTCGAACTCCAGTACGATCGAAGCCGCTTCCCGCCCGCAGCCGCTGAACAGGTGATTGGGCAACTCGAGGCGCTCCTGGAGCAGATCGCCGGCTCGCCGCGGGCGCGGTTGGATGGCTTGGATGCGGTGAGCCCACGCGAGCGGGCACGGTTGCTGGTGGACTTCAACGCCACGGCCCGGGAGTACCCGGCGCGCTGCGTCCACACCTGGATGGAAGAGCAGGCCGCACGCCATCCGGACCGGGTGGCGCTCGTCTACGAGGAGCGCACGCTCACCTACGCGCAGCTCGACGCGTGGGCCAACCGGGTGGCGCACGCGCTCCGCCGCCGGGGCGTGGGGCCGGAGATGCGTGTGGGGCTGTACCTCAACCGCTCGCTCGAAATCATGGTGGGAATCCTGGCCGTCCTGAAGTCTGGCGCGGCCTACGTCCCGCTCGATCCGGGCCAACCCCGGCAACGGCTTGCCGGGTTGCTCGACGACATCCAGGCGAAGGTCCTCCTCACCCAGAGACGGTTGCGCGAAACCGTCCCCGAGGCCGAGGGCCGCGAGGTGCTGTGCCTCGACGAAGAGGCCACGTTCGCCGGGGAACCCACCCGTGCCCCGCCCTGCGGAGCCCTTCCGGAGCACCCGGCGTACGTCCTCTTCACCTCCGGCTCTACCGGCCGCCCCAAGGGTGTCGTCGTCGAGCACCGGCAACTCCACAACTATGTTGCGAGCGTGATGGAGCGGCTGGACCTGCCCGAAGGCGCGGCCTACGCCACCGTCTCCACCTTCTCGGCGGACCTCGGCAATACCGTCATCTTCCCCGCGCTCTGCCTCGGCGGAACCCTTCACGTCATCTCCGCCGAGCGCGTGTCGGATCCAGCGGCCTTCGTGGAGTACCTCCAGCGCAACCCGATTGACGTGCTCAAGATTGTCCCCAGCCACCTGCGCGCGCTCGCGAGCGCAGGCACCGCCGGGGCGCTCCTCCCGCGTCAGCGGCTCATCCTGGGCGGCGAGGCGACGCCCCGCGCGTGGGCCGAAGAACTGCAAGCCCAGGCGCCCGGGTGCCGTATCTACAACCACTACGGGCCCACGGAGACGACGGTGGGCGTGATGACGTTCCATCTGGATCCGTCGCGACCACTCGCCGAGCTCAGCACCCTCCCGCTCGAGCGCCCCATCGACAACACCCAGGTCTACGTGCTCGACGCGAGGCTGCGGCCCGTCGCGGTGGGAATGTCGGGCGAACTCTACGTCGGTGGTGCCGCGCTCGCCCGGGGGTACCTGAACCGCCCAGACCTGACCGCGCAATCGTTCGTGCCCAATCCCTTCAGCGCCACGCCCGGTACGCGGATGTACCGGACAGGGGATCTCGCCCGTCACCTGCCCGACGGCACCCTGGAGCACCTCGGGCGGGCGGACAACCAGGTGAAGTACCACGGCTACCGCATCGAGCTGAACGAGCTGCGCCACGCGCTCAATCAGCACCCTCAGGTGCGCGACAGCGTGATGATGCTGAAACGGGACACGAACGGTAACGAGGTGCTCGTCGCCTACTACGTCTCGCGCCAGGAGCAGGAGCACGCTCAACTCCGGGCCTTCCTCGCGGAGCGGCTCATCGAGGAGGTGCTCCCGAACGTCTACGTCCACCTGAAGAAGCTGCCGCTCACCCTGAATGGGAAGGTCAACCACGAGGCCCTCCCCTCCCTGGAGGAGGCGCGGCGGAGGCAGCGCAGCCAACTCGTCGCCCCCCGGACGCCCGTGGAAGCCACCCTGGCGGACATCTGGTGCCAGGTCCTGAACCTGAAGGAGGTGTCCGTCACCGACAACTTCTTCAGCGTCGGCGGGGACTCGATTCTGGGGATCCTCGTCGTTTCGAAAGCCGACCAGGCGGGACTCAAGCTGACCCCGCGGCAGCTCTTCAAGCACCAGACAATCGCCGAGCTGGCCAGCGTCGCGGCCCAGGCACCTGCCTCTCCCGACGACGAAGGGCCGGTCAGCGGGCCCCTGCCGCTGACCCAGATCCAGCGCTGGTTCCTGGAGCAGGAAGTACCGGACCTGGATGGCTGGGGCATTGTCGTACCACTCGAAGCGCGGCAACCCCTGGACCCGTCCAGGCTCCAACAAGCATTGACCGCGCTGCTGAACCACCACGACGTGCTCCGGCTCCGGGTGACACGCAATGGCTCCGGCTGGGAAGCCCACATGGCCCCGCCTGGCGCACCGATGCCGTTCACTCGGATTGACCTCGCTTCGGTCCCTGACGCCTTGCTCGAGGAGCGATTCCAAGCGCTCGGGCATGAACTCCAGGCGAAGCTCCGGTTGGACGGGGGCCCCGTGGTGGTGACCGCCCTGCTCGAGCTGGGCCCCCACCGCCCGAGCCGGCTGATGATCGCCGCGCACCGGCTCGTGGTGGACGGCGTTTCCTGGCGCGTCCTCTTCGAACAGCTCCAGCTCGCCTATGAGCAGCTCGGAGGAGGCAGCGAATGCAAGCTGCCGCCCAGGACCACCTCGGTCCGCGCATGGCTCGAGCGCCTCCAGGGCTACGCGGACTCGCCCCGGCTGCGGGAGGAACTCGCGCACTGGACCGCGCAGGAGAAGGAGCAACCCTGGCCGCTTCCAGTGGAGCGCCCGGGGCCCCTGGTTCCCACGAGCCTGGAGCGGGAACTCACACACGCCCTGTCGTCTGAAGAGAGCCGGCTCCTGCTCAACGAGCTGCCCGAGGCCTACCGGTGTGAGATTGGCGAGCTGCTGATCGCCACCCTCGCCTGGACCCTGCACGAGTGGACGGGTCATCCGGAAGTGCTGCTGGACATCGAAGGCCACGGGCGCGAGGACGTCTTCGAGGACGTCGATCTCTCCCGAACGGTGGGCTGGCTCACCTCGCTGTACCCGGTGCGGCTCACGCCGGAACGGGTGGGGCCCAGCGCCACCGTGCGGACGGTGAAGGAGCAGCTCCGGTCCGTCCCGAACCGGGGCCTGGGCTACGGAGTGCTGCGCTACCTCTCACCCGACGCGGAGCTTCGCGCCCGGCTGGCGCGTGCGCCCCAGGCCGAAGTGCTCTTCCGGTACGTGGGGCAGTACCACCTCGCGGGCCCGTGGTTCACCGTGCTGGACCACCCGGAGCAACGGGCCCCCACGCGCCAGCACAAGCTGGCGGTGATTGCCCGCGTGGCGGACGGGCAGCTCCATGTCACCTGGTACTTCAGCACCGACATGTATGAGACCACCACCGTGGAGCGGCTCTCCGCTCGGTACCTGGACACGCTCCGGACGTTGCTCGCGGAGCGCGGGGTTCCCGAGCGACAGGTCCTCGCGCCGTCAGACTTCCCACTGGCCGGGTTGGACCAGTCGAAGTTGGACAAGCTGCTGGGCAAGCTCAAGAAGTAGCGCCGGGTGATGTACCTCTTCCGGAGGCCGCGCCCTCCGGAACGCGTTGCCGGAAGCGTCCTTGTCCGGTGGCGCGGTGAACTCTTAATCTCGCGTGGGCACTGCCGCATCGCCGGTGGCGCCTCTCGCACGGTACGACGTGGCCCCTCCCTCCCCCTCCTCGTGGTACGGCGCGCTTCGGCCCTGGCTGCTCGGATTGGGGCTCACCCTGGTGGTCGTCGCGCTCCAGGCCGAAGCGATCCGGACACCCCGTCCCCTCACCGCGGACGCACCGTCCACCGAGTTCTCCGAAGCGCGTGCCCAACGCGTCATGCGGCACCTGGCAGATGGCATCGGCCGGCGCATCCCCGGCACCCCTGCCCACCAGGAGGCCGCCTCCTACCTGGCCGGCGTGCTGCGCGAGCTTCCGCGCCTCGAGGTCGAGATTCAGGAGGCGGAGGGCGTCTATCTCGATGACGACACCCTCGTTGCCTACACCGTCCGGAACGTGGTGGCCCGCTTGCCGGGACGCAGGCCGGATGCGGTGCTCCTCTCGGCCCATTACGACACCTCCCCCGAAGGCACCGGAGCAGCGGACGACGCGCTCGGCATCGCCGCGATGGTTGAGGTCGCGCGCGCACTCGCGAACGGACCGGAGCTCGAGAACACGGTCGTCTTCAATCTCAATGGGGCCGAGGAGTATGGCCTGCTCGGCGCGGCCGGTTTCATGCAGCACCGGTGGGCGAGCCAGGTCCGCACCTTCCTGAACCTCGAGGCCACCGGGCTGGGCGGCCGGGCCATCCTCTTCCAGGCCGGGCCGGACGCATCCTGGCTCCTGGAGGCCTATGCCCGGGCCGTGCCCCAACCGTTCGGCGACGTGCTGGGCCAGGACCTCTTCCAGCATCGACTGGTTCCGGCGGGCACCGACGGCCACGTGTACCGCAGCGCGGGCATCTCCGGATTGGATCTCGCCCTCTTCCGGGACGGCTATGCGGTGCACTCCCCGTTGGATCGGCCCGAGCGGGTAGAACCCGGAAGCCTTCAGCACATGGGCGAGAGCGCGCTGGCAGTGACACGCGAGCTCGCCACACGGCCATTCCCGGACGGGAAGGGCTCGGGCCCGTCCATCTACTACGACGTGCTGGGGCGCTGGATGCTCCAGTACGGCGCCCACGCTGCGTGGGCCTGGGCCACGGCCGCCGCGCTGCTGGTGGCCGGCGCCACCGTCGTCGCCTCACGGAGGAAACGCGTCCGCCTGTCCCTGGCCGCCGAGGGGCTCGGCTTCTGTACACTGTCGCTCGCGGTGGCGCTGGTGTTGCCGGTTGCCTTCGGCCTCCTGCCCCACTACGCATTCGGACGCCCACATGGCTGGTACGCCTCGCCGTGGCTGGCCGTCGCGGCCTTCGGCACGCTCGCGGTGACGGGGGCGCTGCTCCCCCGCGCGCTGTGGGCGCGAAGGCTGGCTGCGCGGGGCGTGGCGCGCCAGGAGCGCGTGTTCACGGCCTGGCTCGGAGGGCTCTGGCTGTGGGTGCTGACACTCGGAGCGTTGCAGCTCCTGGGGCTTGGCACCGCCTACCTGGCGTTGTGGTGGACCGTGGGCGGCGCGCTCGGGCTCATCGCCGCCACCGTCCTCGCCTCGCCTCGCGCTCGGATGATGGCCCTCTATGCGAGCTGGGTGCCGGGCTTGCTGCTGACCGTGCAGATGGGACGCTCCCTGCTTGAGCTCTTCGTCCCGGTGGCGGGCCACCTTCGGCTGGGGATACCGCTCGATCCACTCGTGGCGCTGCTGGCGGCGCTGCCGGTGGCCATGGCGTCCGTGCTCGGACTTGCCCCCATCCACGAGCAGTCCCGCTTCGGCCCATCGGCCGCGGCCTTCGCCACGGCGAGCATGGCCTTCCTGTCCGTGCTGCTCCTGCGCTTCCCGTACACAGACGAACGGCCCAAGCGGCTCTGGCTGGAGCACCGCCTTCAGGAGGGCCGCAGTGAGCTGCAGTACTCTAGCTGGGACTTTCCCGACCCGCGCGCCGCGCTCTCCGGGCAGCCCGGGCCTCTCCAAACGGCCGCGCGGATGCCGGGCTTTCGCGGTGGTTACACCGCGCCAGTGCCGCCCGCGGACCTGCCCGCCCCCCAGGTCGAGGTGCTCGAATCACAGGCCGACGAAACCACCGCGCTCCGGACCGTGCGGCTGCGCCTCCACCTGGGCGCGGCATACCTCGGCCGGGTGCGGATTCCGAGGGCCGCCCTCGCGGGATGGTCGCTCCCGGCCCCCCTCCCGCCGCTAGCGCCGGAGGACTCGGTCTATGTCCTCGACGTGCTCGCACCGCCAGGAGGGCACTACGAGGTCTCGCTGCGTCTGAGGGGCCAGGAGGAGGTACCGGTGGACGTACAAGCCTACTTCGCGGAATGGACGCCGCCGCTCGAAGAGGCGCGTTCGCGGCTCCCCGCGTGGACGACAGCGAACCTGCGCGTCTCCACGTACGCCACCCTCCGGCTCTGACCCGCCCAGCCTACGCCTTCACCTGGACGGGCGGGGCCTGGTCACCCGCCCGAGGAAGCATGGAATGGGGCTTCGGCACATCAGCCCTGGCGCCGCGCCGCTGCAACTCCGCCGCGTGGGCCGCACGGATGCGCCGCGACGCCAGCTCGGGCGTGAAGGCGGGGGCCAGCGAGAGGAACCGGCCCCCCTCCAAGCGCTGCCCTTCCCGGTAGAGCAAGCCCTGCTGGTTCCACCCCTCGATGAGCTCCGCGAGCTGCCGCGCGGTGGCCCTGCCCGACTCGATGAACTCCTGGTTGAGATCGTCCCAGCGGCGTATCTCCGCGCAGTACATGTAGACATCGCGCGCGAGGCCCTTGAACACGCTCGTCCGGAGCACGCCGGTCCGCGCATCGAAGATGCGCATGGACTGCCCGCTGTCGAGGTACGTCAGCAGGTGCCGGTACTCGCTGGCGCGGGCGGCGGAGTAAGCGGCCCCCCACTGCTTGCAGAGCGCGCGGACGTGGTTCCAGTCAGCCACGGGTCCGTCCTGGTCATACGACAGATCGAGCAGGTCCAGCCGCTCGTAGAGCGCCTCGGGCAACCCGGCCCGGTAGAAGTCGGCGTTGCGCAGGTTGCGGACCCCGTACTCCTGACTCAGCACCTGGACGGTGGCCCCGCGTCCGAGCCAGAAACGGTTGGCCGAAAGCGGCTCGTAGCCGAGCGCGTACCGCTGGATGGTCTCGCAGGTCTCCGCCACTTCCTCTGGCCGCCCGCCAGGGAAGTCCGTGAGGAGATTCGCGCCGTTCGAGATCCCCAGCTCATGGCAGATCTTCATCACCTGAAGGTTGGTGATGACCGACGTCCCCTTGCCGATCCGCTTCAAGTACGACTCGGAGAGACTCTCGATGCCGAACTGGACGAACCGGACACCGGCCTGCCACAACATCAACAGCTCGTGGGGACGGATGTTGGCACGCATCTCATAGAAGATGACCCAGTCCTTGCCGGTATCGATGAGCCGTTGCGCGAACTCATCCACCCCCTTGAGCCGGATGATGTTGTCTAGGAAGAAAAGAACGTTGTTGTGGTAGCGCTCGTTGAGGGCCACCACCTCCGAGACGAGCCGCTCGGCCCCCTTCTCGCGGTAGCCACTCCATTGCACGTTCAGGTTGCAGAAGTGACACGTCGCCTTGGGGTTGCCGGTCCGCTTCGCCCGATCCCACCAACAACCCCGGGAGCCCTCCACCGTCATCAACCAGAGGAAGTTGAGCGCCTCCGCCCGGGACGCGTACTCGCTGTAATCAGGGATGGGCAGGTTGTTGACGTCGGACACCTCCCAGAAGGGCGCGCCGCGCGGCAGGACGCTGGCGGTCTCCCGCGTGATGAGCCCCTTCAGGCCGCTGACGTCCTCTGCCGCGGCCAGTCCGCGCGCCAATGCCAGCAGCGGCTGCTCGCCCTCGCCCTGGATGACGTAGTCGAAGCAGTCGAGCTCCCTCAAGAGAGAGGGGCCGACGCGCTCGGAGACCGTCGAGCCCCCGAGCACAATCCGCGTCCCGGTGGAGCGCCGCTTGATTCGCATGCTGAGCGCCAGGTTCGCGAAGAGCTGTCCGAAGCAAGTCGTCAAACCGACGAGCTCGTAGCGTCCGGCCACCTCTTCCGCCACGCGGTCCAGGTGCGCCTCCAGGCGGGCCTGGATGACGTCGAACGCGCTCGACCAGGTAGGACGCTCGCCGTGAATCTCCGGGTCGAGGAAGCTGCCCGATCCCGTGAGCGGCGCACCTGACTCCTCCATCCGCGAGATGAAGAAGGCGCGCACCTGCTCCTTCCTCTCCGGGAAACACAGCGCTGCGTACAACATTTCGCCGACATCGTAAGAGGACTGCGAGATCCGGTCGTAGCAGCCGAAACCGAGCGCAGCCGCCGCGTCGAGAAAGTCAGAACGGCACACCACCTCGAGAGTGGGCTCCTGCTGCTTCAGGTAGGCGCACAGCGCGCCCAGGGCGGCCGATGGATGGCGGTACAGAGACCAGGGAAGCGCGATGAGACAGATCCTCAAAAGGCACCCACGCGGAGACGGGAGAGGAAAGACTTTACCGCAGCGCGAAACTCCTCTCCAGACGCCCTGTGGCAAACGCACCGCCCGCTCCGCTCCGGGATGCGGCGGGCTCCAGACTGGGCATAGAATCCGCACGCCCAATGAGCCATCACAGCGATAATCCTGCCCACGCGCTCACGCTGGTGGAGCTTCTGCGCGAGCGAGCTCAACGAGCGCCGGACTTCGGCCTCTACACCTTCCTGGTTGATGGCGAGACGCAGGAGGACCGGCTGACATACGCCGCGCTGGATCGCCGCGCCCGGGCCATCGCGGCCCGATTGGCGGAGCTGCCGCCGGGCACCCGCATCCTGCTCCTCTATGTGCCAGGGGTGGAGTACATCGCCGCGTTCTTCGGCTGTCTCTACGCCGGGATGGTGGCGGTCCCCGTGTACCCGCCACGGCACGATCGCTCGCTCCTGCGGCTCCAGGCGATCGCCACCGACGCCCAGGCCGCCGCCGGCCTCATCCGGAGCGAGCACCTGGAGCTGCTCCGGCAGTTCTATCCAATCGCCCCCGAGCTGGCTCAACTGCGCTGGATCGTCACGGATGAAGTCGACGATCGCGCCTCGGATGCGTGGACTCCGCCGCCGCTCTCCGGCGACTCACTCGCATTCCTCCAGTACACCTCCGGCTCGACCAGCCTGCCCAAGGGAGTAACGCTCACCCACCGCAATCTCTTACACAACCTGGAGGCAATCCGGCGGTGCTTCCGGCAGGACCCGACAAGCCGGGCCATCATCTGGCTGCCGCCCTACCACGACATGGGGCTCATCGGCGGCATCCTCCAGCCGCTCTACACGGGCTACCCGGCCGTGCTCATGTCACCGATGGACTTCCTCCAGCAGCCCCTGCGCTGGCTGCAAGCCATCTCCCGGTACCGCGGCACCACCAGCGGAGGACCCGACTTCGCGTATGCGCTGTGCGCGCGAAAAATCCGTCCGGAGCAGCGCGAGGGTCTGGATTTGAGCAGTTGGCGCGTGGCCTTCAACGGCGCCGAGCCCATCCGTCCCGAGACCCTCGATCGCTTCACGCAGGCGTTCGGCCCGGTCGGGTTCCGCCGCGAAATGTTCTATCCCTGCTACGGGCTCGCCGAGGCGACGCTGATCGTCTCGGGCTCCGAGGTGGGGCAAGCCCCCCAGGTGGCGTCCTTCGACGGACAGGCGCTCCAGCGCGGCCAGGCCATCCCGGTGGAGGCCGGCCACGCCGCGGCACACCCGTTGGTGGGCTCCGGGCGGAATGTGATCGACGGCAGGTTGGCGGTCGTGGATCCGGAGACCTTCGAGCTCCGGCGCGATGGGGAGATTGGCGAAATCTGGGTCTCGGGTTCGAGCGTGGCCGGTGGTTATTGGGGTCAACCCGAGGCCACCCGGCGGACCTTCCAAGCCCGGCTGAGCGGCACGGGGGATGGCCCGTTTCTCCGCACGGGTGACCTTGGGTTCCTCCGCGACGGTGAACTCTTCGTCACCGGGCGCGCAAAGGACCTCATCATCATCCGCGGGCTCAATCACTTCCCCCAAGACATCGAGTTCACGGTCGAGAAATGCCACCCGGCGGTGCGCCCCGGCTCTGGCGCGGCCTTCTCCGTGGAAGCGGATGGCACCGAGCAGCTCGTGATCGTCTACGAGGTCAACGCGCAGCGCGTGGAAGGCAGCCTCGACGAGGTCCTCGGCGCGATTCGCAGAGCGGTGGCCGAGCACCACGAGTTGATGGCCTCGTCGGTGGTGCTGATCGAACCCGGCTCAGTGCCCAAGACCTCGAGCGGGAAGATTCAACGGCATGCTTGCCGCGCGGCGTTCCTCGCGGACGAGCTGCAGGTCCTGGCACACGCCACACGGGATACGGCAACGACAGGGTCCCTCACCGAGGCAGAGAACGCGCCGCCCGGCTTCGGAGACTCGCCGCTGTGGCGCGAAGTCGTGGAAGAGGTCTCCCAGGTTCTGTCGCTGCCAGTTGCCGCCACGGCGGACCTGAAGGAGCTGGTCCTGGACTCGCTGTCGAGCGTGGAGCTCCAGCACCGGATCCAGCTGCGATGGGGCGTCATCGTGCCGTTGCCGCGCCTGTTGGGCAGCCGCAACCTGGCGGAGCTCGCCGCTGGAGTCGAAGCGGCGCGCGCAGCCGGAGAGCGGTGGCAACCCGAACGCACGGCCAGCGCGGAGGTGGGTGACTTCCCGCTGTCCCACGGCCAACGCGCGCTGTGGTTCATGCACCAGCTCGCGCCCGACAGCGCCGCCTACAACATCGCAGCGTCGCTCCGCGTCTTGGAGCCACTCGACGAGGGACTGCTCCGGCGCGCGGTGCACCGGCTCGTCGAGCGCCACCCCAGCCTGCGCACCACGTTCCACGCGCAGGAAGGGACGCCCTTCCAGCGGGTCCACCCGGACGGAGAAGCCGGCTTCCGTTACGAGGACGCCTCCACCTGGAGTGACGACACGCTGCGCGCCCGGCTCCGCGAAGAGGCCTCGCGCCCGTTCGAGCTCCAGCGGGGCCCCCTGCTTCGGCTCCGGCTGTACCAGCGGAGCGAGACCGAGCAGGTGCTGCTAGTGGTGGCGCATCATCTGATCGCGGACTTCTGGTCGCTCGGACAGCTTGCCCGGGAGCTCTCCGCGCTCTACCCCGCGGAGCGGGACGGGGTCGCGGCGGTGCTCCCCGCCCCCGCGGCCTCCTACGCGGACGGCGTGCGCTGGGAGCAGGAGCGGCTCGATGGAGCGCACGGACAGCGCCTCTGGGAGTACTGGCGGCGCCGGCTGTCGGGCTCCCCGCCGGTCCTCGAACACCTGGCGGATCACCCCCGCCCACCGGTGCAGACGTACCGTGGTGGCAGACGGGAGCGCGTGCTGGACGCGGCGCTCACGGCGCGGCTGAAGGAGCTCTTTCGCCGCGAGATGGCAACTCCCTTTGCGCCCTTGCTCGCGGCGTATGCCGCGCTGTTGTACCGGCACAATGGCCAGCGGGAGCTCTGGGTAGGAGCGCCTACCGTGGGCCGCGAGGGCGCCGAGCTGGCGGAGACGATCGGATACTTCGTCAACCCGTTGGTGCTGCGGCTGGAACTGGATGGTGGGCTCTCGTTCCGCGCGTTGATGGCGCAAGCGAGCCGGACCGTCCATGAAGCGCTCGAGCACGCGGCCATGCCGTTCAGCCTCCTCGTCGAGCGTCTGGCCCCCTTGCGTCAGGCAAGCCGCTCCCCGTTGTTCCAGACGATTTTCTCCTTCCAGCAATCTCCGCCGCGGAGCGAGAAAGGACTGGCGGCCCTGGCCCAGGGCACGGGTGGCGCGCGGCTCTCGCTCGCGGGCGTGGCCATGGAGTCCCTGGAGCTGGAGCTCGGAACGGCCCAGCTCGACCTCGCCCTCTCCATCGCTGAACTCGACGGGCGCTTCCATGTGGCGCTCGAATACAACGTGGACCTCTTCGAGCCCGGGACGGCCGAGCGGCTGTTGCGGAGATACGAGTCGCTGCTGCGCAGCGCCGTGAATCAGCCCGATGCGCCGCTGGCCGCGCTGCAACTCGACCCCGCGGAAGACCGGGCACGGTTGCTCGCATGGGGGCGGGCGCAGGAGACGCCACCGCCCGCCTGCATTCACACCTGGTTCGAGGCGCGCGCGCGGCACGCTCCGGAGACGGCCGCCATCCTGTCCGGAGAGGACTCGCTGACGTATGGGCAACTGGACGCCCAGGCCAACGCGCTGGCCTGGCGGTTGCGCGAGCTGGGCGTAGGTCCCGACACACGGGTGGTGCTCTACCTCGAACGCTCGATCGAGCAGCTCGTCGCGGTGCTCGGGATTCTCAAGGCGGGCGGGGCCTACGTACCGCTGGACCCCGAGTTCAGCAACGCGCGGCGCGCGGACGTCGTCGCGGACTCGGAGGCGCGGATCGCCGTCACCCGTGCATCCCACGCGGACTTCTTCGCCAGCCGGGGCGTCACCGTGGTGACGGTGGAGGCCGGGGAAACACGCGATGAGCCGCCGCCCTCCGCCGTGACGCCGGAGAACCTCGCCTACGTCATCTATACGTCCGGCTCCACCGGGCGCCCCAAGGGCGTCATGGTGTCCCATCGCGCCCTCGCGAGCCTCGTCCAAGCGGAGCGGGTGCGCTTTGGCGTCGTCCCCGAGGATCGCGTCCTCCAGTTCAACTCCCTCAGTTTCGACTCCAGCGTGGAGGAGATCTTCCTCGCGCTCTGCACTGGCGCCACGCTCGTCCTCCGTGACGCGGCGATGCTCGACACCGTGGAGGGCTTCCTCGCCGGGTGTGAACGGTGGGCCGTGACGCTGCTGGATCTGCCGACCGCCTTCTTCCACACGGTGGTCGCCGCGATGGCCGAGAGGGAACTCACGCTCCCCGCGTCGCTGCGTTTCGTGATCGTCGCAGGAGAGCGTGTGCGCGCCGACCGGGTGACGCAGTGGCACCGCCACGCGCCACCGTCCATTCACCTGATCAACGTCTACGGGCCGACCGAAGCAACGGTGTCCGCCACCTGCCACGACCTGTCGGCCGCGACGACGACGGGGCTCGACGACGTCCCCATCGGACAACCGCTGCGGACGATGGGCGCCTACGTCCTCGATGGGCGGCTCGAGCCCGTACCGGCTGGCGGCGTGGGGGAGCTGTGGTTGACGGGTGAGGGACTGGCCCGAGGCTACTTCCGCGATCCCGCGCTGACCGCCGAGCGCTTCATGGCGGACCCGCACGCCACCACGCCGGGCAGCCGCATGTACCGCACCGGCGATCTGGCCCGCATGCGTGCGGACGGCGTGCTGGAGTACCTAGGCCGCGCCGACGAGCAGGTGAAGGTCCGGGGCTTCCGCGTGGAGCTGGGTGAAATTGAAACCGCGCTCCGTGCCTGTGAAGGCGTCCGCGACGCCATCGTCCTGCTCCAGGCGGAGAACGCCGGAAAGGAGGCGCGGCTCATCGCGTACGCGGTTGCCGCACCGGGAGTGGCGCCGTCGGCCCTGCGCGCTCAGCTGGCCGCGCGGCTGCCCCCCTACATGGTGCCGGCCGCGATCGTCCGGCTCGACGCCTTCCCCTATGGCTCCTCCGGAAAGGTGGACCGGCGCGCCCTGCCCCCTCCGCCCTCCTCGACCGAGGGCGAGGCGCCGCGAACGAAGACCGAGGCGGTGCTCGCCGCGCTCTGGGCGGACGTCTTGCAGCTCGACCGCGTGGGCATCGACCAGGGCTTCTTCGAGTTGGGAGGCCACTCCTTGCTGGCCATGCAGGTCCTCGCCCGGCTCCGGAGCACGTTCGGGGTGGAACTGCCGCTCAGGGCCTTGTTCGAGGAGGGCACCATCGCCGCGCTGGCGGCGCGAATCGATCAGGCCGGAAACACCCCTGCCCCCCGCGCCACTCCGCCACTCGTCCGCGCCAGCCGCAGCACACCACCGCCACTGTCCTTCGCGCAGCAACGGCTGTGGCTGCTGGCCCAGATGGAGCCCGGCAGCGCCGCCTACAACATGCCCGGGACGCTCCACCTCCTTGGAAGGCTCGACGCCGCCGCGCTCGAGTTCGCCCTGAGCGAGCTGACCCGGCGGCACGAAATCCTGCGAACCCGCTTGCTCGAGCGGGATGGAGAACCGGTCCAGCTCATCGAACCCGCGGTGAAACTGCCTTTCGAGGTGGATGACCTGCGCGCGCTGCCTCCCGGGCAACGGGAGGCTCGCGCGGAGGAGCTGGTCCGCGCAGAGGCTGCTCGCCCCTTCGAGCTCTCACGAGCGCCGTTGATGCGCGCGCGGCTGCTTCGGTTGGGCGAAGAGGAGCACCGCCTGGTGGTGGTACTCCACCACATCGTGTGCGACGCGTGGTCGCTCGACATCCTCTTCCGGGACCTCGCGGAGTTCTATGGCGCCCGGAGCGCCGGACGCGAGGCGGCGCTGCCAGCGCTGGAGGTGCAGTACGCCGACTTCGCGGTGTGGCAGCGCGGGTGGCTCGATGACGAAGTGCGAGAGCGGCAGCTCGCGCATTGGCGGACGACACTGGAGGGCGCACCGGCGGAGCTCGAGCTCCCCCTTTCCCGCCAGCCCCGTTCCAGCGTCCCAGGTCCCGCCGGCGTCGTCCGGCGCCCCCTGCCCGCGCCGCTGATGGCCTCGTTGCACGCGCTCTGCCACGCAGAGGGCGCGACGCCCTTCATGGCGATGCTCGCCGCATTCGAGGCGCTGCTGTACCGACACACCGGGCAACGAGATCTCGTGGTCGGCACGCCGGTGGCGCAGCGGCCCCATCAAGCGCTTGAAGGGGTGGCCGGGTTCTTCGTGAACACCCTGGTCCTCAGAAACCACGTTCCCGAGCACGTCACCTTCCAGCAGCTCGTGGCACGGGTACGCGAGGTGGCCCTCACCGCCCTCGCGCACCAGGACCTTCCCTTCGAAAAGCTGGTGGAGGCGGTCCGGCCAGTCCGCGCGTCCAGCCGGCCGCCCTTCCTGCAGCGCATGTTCCTCCTGCGGGACACGCCCGGCGGGGGCCCCACGTTGCCGGGCCTGAAGACCTCCTTCGAGGAGGTGCTGCCCGAGCAGGCGAAGTTCGACCTCCTGCTCGAAGTCGAACAAAGGGGCGATGGCTGGGTGGCGAGCTGGCAGTTCGACACCACCTGGCTCCCCACCGAAGCGGTGTCCCGCATGGCCGAGCACTTCGAGCGGCTGCTCCGGAGGGCGCTGGAGAACCCTGGCGCGCCGATTGCGCGGCTCCCGCTGCTGACCGAGCCGGAGGTGGCGGTGCTCACCCGGGCCAACGACACCGGGCGTGGGTACCCGCGTGAAGTGACCATCCACCAGTGCTTCGCGGAGCAGGCCACCCGGACTCCAGACGCCGTCGCCGTCGAGTTGGACGACCAGCGATTGACGTACGGGGAGCTGGATCGACGCAGCAATCAGCTCGCGCATCACCTCCGGCGCCGCGGCGTTGGACCCGATACCCGGGTGGGGCTGTATGTGCGCCGCTCGTTCGAGAGGGTGATCGGCATGCTGGGCATCCTGAAGGCAGGGGGGGCATACCTGCCTCTCGAGCCGGGCCACCCACGGGAGCGCCTCACGCGGATGCTGACGGACGCGGACGCGAGGCTGGTCCTCACCGAGGAGGCCTTGGAGCCAATGCTCGAGGGCACCCTCGCGGACCGGCTCTGCCTCGACGCCGGATGGCCGTCCATCGCCGGTGAGCCCGCGGGAGGCGTGCCGGATGCGGTGGGAGCCGAGAACCTCGCTTACGTCATGTACACGTCCGGCTCCACCGGCCAGCCGAAGGGCGTCTGCATCCCCCACCGGGCCGTGGTCCGCCTCGTCACCTCTCCCAACTACGTGACGCTGTCTTCGGAGGATGCCTTCCTCCACCTCGCGCCATTCTCGTTCGATGCCGCGACGCTGGAGCTCTGGGGGCCGCTGCTGAACGGTGGCCGCCTGGTCCTGTTCCCCGGCGACGGGACACCACTCGAGCGCCTCGAGGACACGCTGGCAAGGCACCGGGTCACCACGCTGTGGCTGACCGCGGGGCTCTTTCACAACGTGGTGGAGCACCACCTGGAGGCGCTCTCGGGCGTGCGGCAGCTCCTCGCGGGCGGAGACGTGCTCTCCCCCGCCCACGTGCGCCGCGTGCTCGAGCGTCACCCCGGGCTCCGGCTCATCAACGGCTATGGCCCCACGGAGAACACCACGTTCACCTGCTGCCACCCCATGGAGACGCTGGAGGAGGCCACGGCACCGGTCCCCATCGGCGCGCCTGTCACGGGCACGCGGGTCCATGTCCTCGACGCCGAGCTCGAACCCGTGCCGATCGGAGTTCCCGGCGAGCTGTACTGCGCGGGCGACGGGCTCGCGCGTGGGTACATGGGGCATGCCGACCTGACCGCGGAGAGATTCCTGCCGGACCCGTTCAGCCGCGAGCCGGGCAGCCGCATGTACCGGACGGGAGACCTCGCCTGCTGGAGGGCCGATGGGCGCATCGAGTTCCTCGGCCGGGTGGACAGTCAGGTGAAGGTCCGCGGCTTCCGGATTGAGCCCGGTGAGGTGGAGGCCACCTTACTCAGGCACCCTGCAGTGCGCGACGCCGCCGTGGTGGCGGCCGGGGAGCGCGCGGACACCAAGCGGTTGGTGGCGCATGTCGTCCTCCGGGACGCCTCCGCCCTCACCTCCGGCGACCTGCGGGGCTACCTGGAGCCCCAGCTCCCCGAGCACATGATTCCATCCGCCGTCGTGTTCCACCACGCACTGCCCCTGTCCCCGAACGGCAAGGTCGATCGGCGGGTGCTTGCCCAAGCGCCTCTGGACAGCCCAGAGGCTGGAGGCGCCCTGAGCGCACCTCGCACCGCGGCCGAGCTGACCCTCGTGTCGCTCTGGCGCGAGTTGCTCGGAAGGACCCACGTCGGAATTCACGAGAACTTCTTCGAGCTGGGTGGACACTCGCTGCTGGCGACACGGCTCCTGTCGAGGGTGCGTGAAACCACCGGCATCGAACTGCCGCTGAAGTCGTTGTTCGAAGGCGGCACCGTGGCCACGCTGGCGGAGCGAATCGAGGCGGCAAGCCGCTCCCGGCAGGCCGCCTCACGGCCGCTCTCCCCAGTGGACAGGGGCGCCCCCCTGCCCCTGTCCTACTCGCAGCAACGGCTCTGGTTCCTCGCCCAGCTCGAGCCGCACGCCTCGACGTACAACATCCCGGGAGCGCTGCGGCTCACCGGCGCGCTCGACGTGGCGGTGCTCGAGCGATGCGTGGAGACGCTGCTGGAGCGCCACGAGGTGCTCCGCACCGCGTTCGAGTCCCAGGAGGGACGCCCGGTCCAGCGCATCGTGCCGGCGCTGACGCTGAAGATGCCGGTCGAGGATCTCCGCGCGTTGCCCGCGGGCGAGCGCGAGGCGCGTGCCCGGGAGATCGAGAAAGCGGAGGCGGAGCGGCCGTTCGACCTCGCCAAGCCCCCGTTGCTGCGCGTTCGCCTGCTGCGGTTGGACGAACAGGAGCACGCCTTGCTGGTGACGCTCCACCACATCGTCTCGGACGGCTGGTCACTGGGAGTGCTCTTCCGCGAGATGACAGCGCTCTACGAGGCGTTCAGCGCAGGCCAGCAGAACCCGCTGCCGCCCCTGCCCATCCAATATGCCGACTTCGCGTACTGGCAGCGGCACTGGCTCCAGGGCGAGCTCCTCGAGCGCCAGCTCCAGTACTGGCGCCAGCGGCTGGCAGGAGCCCCCGCGCGGCTCGCGTTACCCTCCGCGCTCCCACGACCCGAGGTTCCGAGCCACCGCGGCAAGCTCGTCGTTGGACGGCTCAGCCCCCAGGACACCGAAGCGCTCCAGAAGCTCGGAAGACAGGAGGGGACGACGCTCTTCATGACCGCGCTGGCGGCCTTCTACACGCTGCTTCACCGGCTGACGGGCAGCGAGGACGTCGTGGTGGGGGTTCCCCTGGCGAACCGGGCCCACCCGCTCACTGAGGATTTGATCGGGTTCTTCGTCAACACCCTCGCGCTCCGGTGCCAAGTTCAAGGCTCCCTCTCCTTCCAGGAGCTCCTTCAGCGCGTCAGGGCGCTGACGCTCGAGGCCTACGAGCACCAGGACGTGCCCTTCGAGCGCGTCGTGGACGAGCTCGGGATTGAGCGTTCACTGAGCTACAACCCGATCTTCCAGATTCTCTTCGTGTTGCAGAACACGCCGCTGCCACCGCTCCGGCTCGGGAACCTGAGCTTGAGCCAGGTGACGCCCAACTTCGACGCGGTGAAGTTCGACCTCGTCGTCATCCTCACGGAGCACGACGGCGGGCTCGAGGCCTCGTGGAGCTACGACGCCGACATCTTCGACGAGGCGACCATTGCGCGGATGCACCGGCAATACGAGCTGCTCCTGCGGCAGCTCGCCGGCGGGGCGGACAGGAGCCTGGCCCGCTTGGACCTCCAGACGGAGACCGAGCGCAAGCAAGAAGACGTCCTCAAAGACACACGCCGCGCCTCGGACTTCGATCGGCTGCGCCGCATCAAACCCAAACCCGTCACCCCACGGCGCCCCGGAGAAGAGGGATAGCCCCAGCGCCGACGCAGCGCAGCGCGAATGGCCCCGGTAGCGTTGACGCCCGCCGACCGTTATAATTCCTGTGAATCGTGAACAGCCCGCCATCTGTAAGGTGGAGGAAGATTGCGTAAGCGAATCGTCGAGTATGTCCTCCCTGTCCAGGATGAGCAGAGCCTCCTCGCGCGGATAGAGCAGGAGCTGCGCTGGTACCACAACACACACTATGCGCACCTGACGGCATTCCTCGTGGTGCCCCACGACAACGCGCAGGTACGCGCACAGCTCGAGCAGATCATTGGCGTGTTCCGGGACCGCAAGGACTCGCAGAAGCCGGACCCGAACTTCAAGATCTTGAGCCCGGCGCAACCGGATGCGTCGTTCGTCGATCTCCTCACCCGCCTGGACTGCCGGCTGCCGAAGCTCATGCTGCTGCCGCACCTGACGGACCATGACCACTTCTCCGGCCTGGCGGACAGCCTCCGGTCCACGGCCGCCCTCCTGCGGCGCTACATCATCGACTTCCGGTTCTGCATCACCGCCGAGCGGCTGCCCCAGACGCTCCCGGCGCTGCTCTCCGAGCTGCGGAAGCTCTCCGAGAGCCCGGAGGATCGAGCCCTCCTGACTCGCTTCCCGGTGATCGAGGTCCCCTTCACGGCCGGTGGCGACGACTCGGCGCAACTGGCGAGCGCCCTCGCCGAACTCTGGTCCCGCTGGCCGCAGCTGAACGACTCGGTGAACCTGAGCCGGGGCGGCTTCGTGAAGCACTTCTACGCGCTGAAGGAGCTGTGGCACCTCGCGCGCATCATGAACCAGGAGCTGTCCGTCGAAGCCGATATCGCGAAGCTGCGCGCGAGCTACGGGGTGGAGGCCGCGGTGGAGGCCCGGATCGCCGCGTTCGATCAGGCCTTCCTCGAGCGGTATGCCTCGCTGGGCCAGTACAATGAGTGGCGGCACAGCAGCAACAGCGTGGTGCTGGAGTTTGATCTGGATTCGATCGCCGACACCTACGAGTGCCAGTCCCCCGTCTTCGTGGACAACAGGTGGATCCTGGAGCGCACCTCGTTGGAGCTCGCGACCGACAAGGGACGCAAGAGCTGAACCAACTACACGGGGGTACACCGATGGCAAGCAATCCGTCCATGGCCGACGACAACGCCGCCCAGCCTGGGAAGGACAACGCCGACACGCCGGCCGCCCGCGAGCGCCGCACCGACGCGGTCCTCCTCAAGATGCCAAACCACAACATGGACTATCCGCATCTGGCGGTGCCCACGTTGACGGCGGCCCTGAGGAAGAACTTCTTCAAGGTGAAGCAGCAGGACGTCAACGTGCTGCTCCGGGATTTCCTCCTCACGGAGGAGATGCTGAAGGATCTGGCCTACCGGTTCCTCCCTGAGCTCGCCAAGGCGCACATCGACATCCCGGCGGACTTCGATCGCATTCGCAACGCGCTCGTCTACCTGCACTACATCGACAACCAGATTGGCTTCGCCAGGGTCGAACAGGTGAAGCAGAAGCTCCAGGCCCGCAAGTACGAAGAGGTCTTCTGTGACGAGCAGGAGAGCAGCCTCGCCTCGCTCATCTTCGTGCTGACCGGGATGCTTCACATCGTCATCGATCTGGCGCTGACCTATGACGAGGCCGGCGGAGAGATCGACAACCCGGTGACGAACTTCCTGCACCAGAAGGTGCGGGAGGTGGCGGCCCTCAACCCGCGCGTGGTGGGCTTCTCCGTCATCCAGATTCAGCGCAAGGCCACCCTCTGGTTCGCCAGGCGCCTCAAGCCGCTCATCGAGGGAAAGATCGCCGTCGGGGGACCGGACGCCTCCACCTTCAAGGAGGAGTACCTCAAGAACAACGACTGCATCGACTACGCCTTCCTCAAGGAAGCGGAGACCACCTTCCTGGAGTTCCTGCGCGGCAAGCCCGTGGAGCAGCTCGACGGCGTCGTCTTCCGGGATGCGGAAGGGAACATCAAGGTCAACGAGCCGCGCCACGACATCCAGCTTTCGATCTTCCGGCCGGACTTCGATGGCTACGACCTCGACAAGTTCTTGCTGCCGACGTTGCCCTTGTCCACCTCGCGCGGCTGCGCTTTCGCCAAGTGCACGTTCTGCAACCACTACAAGACGTACTCCGGCTACTACAGCAACGACGCCGTGAAGACGGTGGACATCATCGAGCTGCTGGCGAAGCGCTACAACACGCGCTTCTTCCACTTCGTGGATGACATGCTGGAGGTGAAGGAGGGTACGGCCATCGCCGAGGAGCTGATCCGGCGCGGCCTCGACGTGAACATCCTCACCTACGCCCGCTTCGAGCCCCAGTTCACCGACGAGAAGATCCTGGAGCTCTGGCACAAGGCCGGCATCCGCGTCATCGAATGGGGTTTGGAGTCCGCCTCGCAGGAAGTCCTCAAGAAGATGATCAAGGGGGTCTCCATCCGGCAGGTGCAGAACATCCTCGACATCAGCAGCCAGAAGGGGATCGTGAACAAGCTGATGCTGTTCCACAACTATCCCGGCGAGACCGTGGATCAGCTCAAGATGACCGTGGACTTCCTGCGGAAGAACGTGCTGGAGAAGAAGGTCCGCCCCTTCTTCACGGTCCGAGGACGGCTCGAGCTGCGCCTCTTCACCCCGCTCGAAATCACCTCGCGCGACTACTCCAAGTCCCCCTTCCGCAAGCGCTACGAGCGGTCCAGCTCGTTCGACTCGTTGCTGGGCTACGCGGACGAGGACGACTACCCGCGGAAGGTCGAGTACATCGAGAGCTTCATCAACGAGATGTCGCAGTACCTCAACGAGAACAAGATCTTCTCGACGAACGACGAGAACATGTCGCTCGACTTGCTGATCCTGGACCTGAAACGGCGCGGCCTCGAGACGGCGGTGACCGTGCAGTAGCGCGGAGGCTGGAGGAGCACGCCATGATGCCGCAGGCCATCCCCCGGGTTCCGCTCGTCTCCCGCGAGCACTTCATCGCGTCGTGGGAGAAGGCGGGACAACCGGTCATCTTCACCGGCGCCGTCCAGGCATGGCCCGCCTTCTCGAAGTGGACGTTCGAGTGGTTCCGCGCCATGCACGGTGGCGTCGAGATCACCGTCAGGTCGGCGCTCTACAAGTGGGGCGCCCTGTCAGGCACTTCGGAGCCCCTGGGCGGCGCACGGCGGATGAAGCTGTCCACCTATCTGGACGAGGTGGGGGCCTCCTCGTCGCTTCCGCTCGAAAGCGACCTGGACGAAGTCGCGGACACGATGCTGGGGAAGCGGCCGGAGGAGATCAACCACCTGGTGGGTCCATCGCTGCTTCGGGCTGTCCCCTCCCTGCGAGAGGACGCCCGCTTCCCGGACTATGCCCCCCGGTGGTTGAACCGCCTCACCGAGTCCTCTGTCTGGATTGCCCCGCGCGGCACCTTCGCCCAGCTTCACAGGGATCGCGCCCACAACCTCTACGCCCAGCTCTCCGGCCAGAAGCGCTGGCAACTCTATGCGCCCCAGCAGGCCCAGCGACTCCGACCGGCACCGCTCGACTGGGCCGCGGACCTGAGCGGAGTGGACCTCGAGGTGGGAGCGGCGAAGCGGATGACCGCGAGCGGGCTCCGGCCGGATTACGACTTCATCCTCGAACCGGGCGACCTGCTCTTCCTGCCGGTGAACTGGTGGCATCGCGTCCACACTGTTTCCCCCTCCATCGCGTACAACCTCTGGTGGTGGGACATCCCGTCAGCGGTTCGCGTCGGTCCCGTGGCGGCACGCATTGCCCTGGGGATGAAGCTGCAAGAGGCCTATTCCTCCCTGCACCGCAGGTCCCCCGCGTCTGAGCAGCGATGAGCGAATCAGGGAACGGCGTGCTGCGCTTCGCCATCATCTGGGGCGGCCAGACGGTGTCGAAGCTCGGCAGCGCCCTGACCAGCTTCGCCCTGGGGCTCTGGGTGTATGGCCTCACCAGCTCGGTCACGGATTTCGCGCTGATCTCCGTGCTGACCATCCTACCCGGGGTGCTCGTGGCACCCATCGTGGGGGTGCTGGTGGATCGCTGGGATCTCCGGAACGCGATGCGTCTGGGAGATTGCGGCGCGGGGTTGGTCACCCTCGTCTATGCCATTCTGATCTCGTTGGATCAGCTCGAGCCCTGGCACGTCTACGTGGGCACCGCCATCGCGTCGGTGAGCGGTGCGTTCCAGCGGACGTCGTACACCGCCCTGACCCCAGCCCTCATCCCCGCGAAGCACCTGGGCCGAGCCAACGGCCTCGTCCAGGCGAGCGATGCCGCCGTGCCCCTGATCGCCCCTCCCCTGGCGGGGTTCCTGCTGAGCGCCACCAGTCTGGGCACGGTGGTCTTGATCGACTTCATCAGCTGCCTGGCCGCCATCACCACGTTGTCGCTCATTCGGAGCCTGCCCGCTGGGAGCGGGGCCTCCTCGGATGCGGGCACGTCCGCGCTGCAACAGGCCCTCGAAGGGTGGAACTACCTCAAGGAACGCCGGGGACTGCTCGGTCTGCTCACGTTCTCCGTCATCACCAACTGCTCGCTCTCCGCCATGCAGGTGCTGCTCCCTCCGCTGGTGCTGGACATCGCCAACCCGGCCGTTCTCGGGGGACTGCTGTCCACGGGGGGCCTGGGGCTCCTGTTGGGGAGCGTCGTGATGACCGCGTGGGGAGGGCCGAAGAACCGCATCCATGGGGTGCTCGGCGTCGGGCTGGGCCTGGGGACGGTCGTGGTGCTCGCAGGGCTGTTCCCCACCCTGAGGATGCTCGGGTACTGCACCTTCATGGCCGGCTTCTGCATCCCCATCATGGATGCAAGCAGCCAGGCCATCTGGCAGGGACAGGTCCCCGCCGCACTCCGGGGGCGCGTCTTCGCCATGCGCGGGATGATTGCCTGGTCCGTCCAGCCGCTGGCGTACCTCGCGGCGGGCGTCATGGCGGACCACCTGGACGGCGTCTCCTTCTCCATCCCCGCGCTCTTCGGGCCGCTGGAACAACTCGACGCGCGCAGCCGGGGCATCGCGCTGTGCTTCATCGCCGCCGGCCTCTTGACGCTCATCGCGGCGGTGCGGGGCTATGCCGCCCGCCACGTCCGCGAAGTCGAGGAGACGCCACCCGGCACCCCCTTCACCGGGGCCGTGTCCCCGCCTTCGCGGTAGGGGGCCTCAGTTCCGCGTCAGCGTCAGGTCATCCACCTGAATCCAGGTGTCGCCGTTGTTCGCCCACATCCCCGCGAACACCTCCACGCTGTGCTGGGCGCCGGAGTTGAACGACACCGACAACTGCGTGTAGTTGCCCAGCGGCTGAGCGAAGCGCACCTCGTTGAGGATGGGCCCGCCCCGGAGCAGCCGCGCGCCGAAGTAGCCATCCGCGTGGTTCGTGGACGTCTTCACCCAGCCCGTCAGCGTGTACTGGGTGTTCGGCGTCACCGCGACCTCCTGCTTCACGGCATTCCACCCCGTGTCGTTCCGCGCCCAGGCGTTGTTGGTGCCCGTGCGCGCATGGCCGAGTCCCCGGTCAATGCCCGCCTTCCCTTCGGTGTACCAGGGCGACGTGGCGTTGTTCGTGGACTGCTGCTCGAAGCCCGCCTGGTGGATGAGATTGCTCCCGCGCGTCAGGCTGACGTCATCGAGCTGCATCCAGGTAACGCCGTTGTCCGCCCACAGGCCGCCATACACCTCGATGAGCGCGTTCGGCCCGGAGTTGAAGTGGACCACCTGCTCCGTGTACGCCCCCAGCGCGCCGAAGGGCACCTCGCCCAGGATGGGGCCATTGCCCGGCCCGCGAGCCCCGAAGTAGCCCGCGGTGTTGTTGGTGGAGCTGCGGACCCAGCCGCGCAGCGTGTAGTCCGTGTAAGGCTGGACGACGACGCTCTGCTTGAGCGCATTCCAACCGCTGCTCGCGTACACGAAGCCGTTGTCCTGCCCACTGCGCGCGTTGCCGAGCGCCCGGTCCACGCCGCCCGAGCCTTGCAGATACCAGGGCGCCATCACCCGCGTGGCCGCCTGTGTCTCGAAGCCAGGCTCGGAGAGCAGGTTGTCGCTGTGCGCGTCGTGGGCCAGCGTGGCCCGCATGAGGAAGGTGTTGTACGGCGTCCACTGGGACATGACGAAGTACAGCGAGTTTCCGGTGTTGCCCCAGGGGTGGATGAACGCGTTGTAGAGGCCCGGGTACACGGCTCCACTGGCGAGCACCTTCTCTCCGCTCCAGGGCCCCGTGGGCGTGGCGGCGTCACGCATCACCACCGCCTGCCGGTGTTCGTTCAGGTACGTCATCAGGAAGCGCCCGAGCGGCGCGTGGTACGAGACGGACAACTCACCCGCGATGCCAATGGCGACGGGCCGCGCCGCCGCCTGCGACACGCTCCATCCGTTTCCATCCCAGTAGCGGTAGGCGTTGATGTCCAGGAGCGCCGTCTCCGGCACGCGGGCCAGGTGGACGTTGCCGAAGCGGCCGTTCGGCGTCGCGTACATGTAGACGAACCCACCGTTCCTGACGAAGGCCGCCATCTGGAAGTTGTTCGTCCAGGCCGGCGTGTTCTGCCAACGCGCCGTCGGGTGCTTCACCCAGTTCTGCCCCTGGTCATCCGAGTACGCGATGCCCGCATGGTTCGTGAACCACATGCCCGCCTCCCCCCAGTGGTGGATGGACATGTAGTGGATGTAGTGCCGCGAGCCGATGGTGACGCCCGCGGTGGGGATGACGGTGATTTCGTCGAAGTTGACCTTCCGGGACGCGAGGATCTCCTTCGCATGCCGAGGCCCGTCCTGAATCATGGAGGAGAAGGACAAGCCGTCGGCCAGGTTCGTATCGGACGAACGCGCCAGGACGTTGCTGCGCCAGCCGCCCCCACAGCCGCCATTGCCACACCAGCCCGCGCCGAAGGTGTCCCCGAACAGGACGAACACCTCGCCACCGCCCTTGTCCCAGACGATGCCCAGGTCCGTCCCATGGACGTCGTGGTTCGTGTGCGTCTGGTTCGGGTTCGGCAGCAGCTCACCGGCGGGTGTCGCGCCCGTCACCCGGGAGACCTTCGTCACGTTCGACGGCGTCACGGCCGCCGCCGGGGTGCCCCACAGGAGCGCCCACGTGGCGTGCAGCAGGAACGTCCGCTTCCATGTCGTCATGCGCTTCATGGCCACCTCTCTGGTTGTCACGGTGCAACCCGGACGGGAGAGGTGACTCTAGTCGCATAACGAGATTAACCTTTAAATCAAGGCACGACCGGCAACTGGAGTGTCAGCCCTGCGCCAGCACGCGAATGAGCACGTCAATCATGGTGGCCCAGCCCTGCTCCGTGCGGCTCGCGTAGTCGGCCCACTTCGCGTCCATCTCGTGGGTGAGAGTCAGCTCACAGCCGGTGTCGCGAGGGGAGATCTCCACCGTCACCCGGCTGAGCTCGTCCCCCTCCTTGTCGATGTGCCAGGTGAAGACGAGCCGGCGCGGCCGGTCGAGCTCCAGGTACGTGCCCACGTGGTCGATTTCTTCTCCGGCCCGCCGCACGAGGAAGGAGAACTTGCCGCCCACGCGCGGGTCGATGGCGAGCCGCAGCACCTCCTCGTCCCGGACCGTCGGCCCGGTCATCCACTGGCCGACCATCTCCGGCTCGAGCCAGGAATCGAACATCCGCTCAGGCGACGCATTGAAACGCCGTGTGACGCGAACCTGGACGCTCTGTGCTGAGGACATGGCTCTTCCTTTCCATCCGAGGGTTGGCGCCTTTGATAAACCACATGGTTCAACATACTCCCGGCCTTGGCGATGAACAACCACTCGGTTGACCTTCGTCACGGGTGAGCCCGGGGCGTTTCTGGTAGAGCCTGGGGCATGCCTCAGCGCCCCACCGTGGCGGAAGTGGAATCCATTCTCCGCGCGCCAGTCCGCGAGAACTGGGAGCAGTTCACCAAGACGCTCAAGACGCTGCCTGCGGATGTGGACCCCGACCTTGCGTCACACGCCGCGTTGAGTCTCATTCACGGGCAGCCCGCGTCCCTCTGGTCATTCGGGCGTAACTGCCAGCAGCTTCCTGCCCCTGTCATCCGCGCGCTCCTGGGTCGCCTCGAAGCCGACTCCCGGCCCCACGCCTATTTCCTACGCGAAGCGGTCCCCCAAGAAGCCTCAGACGACGAGCTCCGAGCGACCTGGAAGGAGGCACTCCAGGGCCTGCTCGACCTGGAGACGACGTATGCGTGGGGCTCGAAGCAGCGCAAAGCAAAGTTCCAGGCGCTGGCGAACACCCCGTCCTTGCTCCAGGCCATCCAGACCGCTGTCGTGGCCTGTGAGCAGGTGTCGCTGGACATGCTGGCCGTGCTGACGGTGGATGCATCGGACGCCTCGGTCGATGCGCTCATTCCCCATGTGGAGCGGGCCGTGCAGAGCCAGGGCTGGGAGTTGGACCGTCTGGAGGACTTGCGCAAGCACGCGCGCTCCACCCCCGTGATGGACGACCTGTTCGCGCGAATGGAGGCCCTGCTCCAGGGACGTCGCGCGCGCTCGCCCGCGCTCGACCTGGCGCGGCGCCTGGGCTTCGGTGAGCTGGATGCCATCTGGTTCAGGACCTACCTTCTGGCTGGGGACACCCAGGCGACGAACGCCCTCGTCCATCATTGCAACATCAACGTGGATAGCCGCTCCCCTCGCTGGTTCAGTGTCTGGCAGACATCCCGAAAGGATGGCCTCGATAGAAACGCCTGGAGCGACACCCACTTCGACAACGAAAAGCTGCACAAGGACATCCTGGGACTTGGCGCATGCGAGTTGATGCAACTTCCTGATTGGGTTGCGCGCACAGGCAAGCGCCTCGGCGCAGCGTGGAACTTCAACGACAGCGCGTTGATGACGAACCTTCGCGGGAAGAAACGCGCAAGACTCGCGGAGTGGCTTCGCTCGGGCACATGAGCCGCTCGGCTCACCCCACCCTGCGGCCCCCGATGTGCGCCCCGGCATTGGGCGACAACCGGCGATAGAGCGGTCCGGCCAGCGACGACATGATGCCCACCGCGATGAACGGCAGCACGAAGCGGTCCGGCGTCAACGGCGCCTCGCCAGCGCCGCGCGCCAGGTGCAGCATCAACCCGCCGAAGCTGATGCCCAACCCCAGCGCCATCTGCATCGTCACCACGGACAGCGTGGACGCGCCGCTCACCGTGTCCGGAGGGATGTCCGCATACGCCACGGTGTTGATCGCGGTGAACTGCATCGAGCGCATGAATCCGCTGACCATGAGCACGCCAACGATGAGCGGAATCGGCGTGCTGTTCCGGAAGATGGCCGGCAGCGCGGTCAGGACGGCGGACGCCAGGTTGGCGAAGATGAGCGTTTGCCGGAAGCCGAATCGCCGGATGATGTAGGGCGCCACCGACTTGCAGGCGAGCGCGCCCACGCCGCCGCCGATGGTCACCAGCCCTGCCTCGACGGGCGTCCAGCCCAGGCCGACCTGAAACAGCAGCGGCAGGAGGAAGGGCGACGCCCCCAGGCCCATGCGCGTCAGGGTTCCGCCAATCAGGCTGGCCCGGAAGGTGTCGATGCGCAGCAGCCGGAGATTCAACACGGGCCGCTCCACGCGCAGCGCGTGCCACACGTAGGCCCCCAGCGACGAGAACGCGACGGCCGCGAGCCCCAGTTGCAACGGCAGCGGCATCAGCCCGATGCCCACCGTCTCCGCCGCGCCAATCAGCGTGGTGATGGCGACGGCCACGAGCACGAAGCCCCGCGTGTCGAAGGGTCCCGGGTCCGGCTGGTGCAGCGGCGGAACGAAGCGCGCCACCGCGAGCATGCCCAGGATGCCCACGGGCACGTTGATGAAGAAAATCCACGGCCAGTCCGCGACGCCTAAGATGAGGCCCGCCAGCGGAGGCCCCACCAGCGGGCCCACGAGCGCCGGCATGGTGAACCAGCTCAAGGCGGCCACCAGGCGCTCTCGCGGCGCCGAGCTCACCACGATGATGCGCCCCACGGGCGTCATCAACGCACCGCCCAGCCCCTGGAGGGTGCGGAAGATGACCAACTGGGTCAGCGACTGAGAGAAGCCGCAGAGCACCGAGCCCAGCAGGAACACGCTCATCGCGAACATGAAGACGCGACGGGGTCCGAACCGGTCCGCCACCCAGCCGCTCGCGGGCGTGAGCACCGCCAACGCCAGGATGTACGACGTCAGCGCCAGCTTCAGGTGGATGGGGTCGGTGCCGAACGCCAGCGACAACCGGGGCAGCGCGGTCGACAGCGCGGTGGAGTCCACGAACTCCATGAACAGCGCGCTGGCCACCGCAATCGAGGCCAGCCGCGAGCCCCTTGGAGCATCTCCACCTGCCTCAGCGTTGCTGGAAGCCGGATGCCCAGGCACGGTTCAGCCCACGTACTCCGGAAGCAAGGGCGCGTCGCGGAGTCTCGGGGCCTGGGCATCCTTGGGCGACAACCGCGGCTCGCGCACCGGCCAGGGAATCGCGAGGTCCGGGTCATTCCACACGACGCTCCGCTCCGTCTCCGGCGCGTAGAGCGCGGTGCACTTGTAGTGGAAGTCCGCGGAGTCACTCACCACGCAGAAGCCGTGGGCGAAACCCGGCGGAATCCAGAGCTGACGGCGGTTGTCCGAGGACAGCTCCGCCGCCACCCACTGGCCGAAGGTGGGCGAGCCGCGCCGCACGTCCACCGCGACGTCGTACACGGCGCCCGCCAACACCTGCACCAGCTTCCCCTGAGCCTGCGGCTCCTGGAAGTGCAGGCCCCGCAGCGTCCCCTTCGCCGAGCGCGAGTAGTTGTCCTGCACGAAGGGCCCGGGGATGCCCACGGCCGCGTACCGCGCCGCATGGAACATCTCCATGAAGAAGCCGCGGTCATCACCGAAGACCTTGGGCTCCAGCAGCAGCACGTCCGGAATCTCCAGCGGCGTCACCTTCACGAAACAGCCCCTCGGTTCTCCGCGAGCGCTCGCAGGTACTGGCCGTAGTCGTTCTTGAGCATCGGCTCTGCCAGCGTCAGCAGTTGCTGCGCGCCGATGTACCCCATGCGGAACGCAATCTCCTCCGGGCACGCCACCTTGAGGCCCTGGCGGCGCTCGATGATTTCGATGAAGTTCGACGCCTGCATCAGCGACTCGTGCGTGCCGGTGTCCAGCCACGCGTAGCCGCGCCCCATCAGCTCCACGTCGAGCTGGCCGCGTCGCAGGTACTCCGCGTTGACGTCGGTAATCTCCAGCTCGCCCCGCTTGCTCGGCTTGAGGCCCGCGGCGATGTCCAGCACCTGGTTGTCGTAGAAGTACAGCCCGGTGACGGCGTAGTTGGACTTCGGCTTCAGCGGCTTCTCCTCCAGGCTCACCGCGCGGTTCTTCGCGTCCAGCTCCACCACGCCGTAACGCTCCGGGTCCTTCACGTAGTACCCGAACACCGTCGCGCCCGAGATACGCGACGCCGCGCGCTTCACCAGCTCGCTCAGGCCGTGGCCGTAGAAGATGTTGTCGCCCAGCACCAGCGACACGCTGTCAGCGCCCACGAAGTCCCGGCCGATGACGAAGGCCTGGGCCAGTCCCTCCGGCCTGGGCTGCTCCGCATAGCTGAAGCGCATGCCCCACTGGTCGCCGCTGCCCAGCAGCTCTTGGAAGCGCGGCAGGTCCTGCGGCGTGGAGATGACCAGCACGTCCCGCATCCCCGCGAGCATCAGCGTGCTCAGGGGGTAGTAGATCATCGGCTTGTCATGCACGGGCAGCAGCTGCTTGCTGACCACGCGCGTCAGTGGGTACAGCCGCGTCCCCGAGCCACCGGCGAGGATGATGCCTTTCATGTCCACCTCGGCACTTCAGTGTCCCCGAGCCGCGAGCCAGGTCGCATGGAAGCGCGACAAGGACTCCGCGAGCGACAAGGGAGGAACGGAAAGTTCGGCACGAGCCTTGTCGGTGCGCAGGCCACTCTTGAGCGGGCGGGGGCTGGCGAGCTTCAGCTCCGCCATCCGGGTAGGAACGATGAGCCTCGCATCGAATCCGAACACCTCGCACAGTGCGCGGCCAAAGCCCACCCTGTCGATGACCGTTCCGCCGCAAGTGTTCCACACTCCACCCAGCCGCCGCGTCCCCAACTCCACCAGCATGGCGGCCACGTTGTCCGCGAAGCTGGGCGACACGATCTGGTCCTCGAAGAGGCGCACCTGCTGCCCCTTCTCCAGCGCCGTCACCAGCCAGGCACCGAAGTTGAGCCGGCCCTCCACCGGAGGCCAGCCATACACCACGGCGGTGCGAGCAATGGTGCAGCCGGGCGCGAGCACGCGCGCGGCCTGCTCCCCCATGTGCTTCGTCACGGAGTACACGCCGCGAGGATTCGGAATCGCGTCCTCGGAATAGGGCCCGGCCTCGCCGTCGAAGACGTAGTCCGTGGACACGTGCACCAGGTGCGCCCCGGCCTTGCGAGCACTCCGCGCCACGGCGGCGGCCGCGGTGACATTCCCCGCGTACGCGGCCTCCGGGTCCTTCTCGCAGGCATCCACCTCCGTCATGGAGGCGCAGTGGATGACCACCTCGGGCGCGGCGGTCTCCACGGCGGCGGCGACGTCCGCCTCGCGCGTGAGGTCCACGCTCGCGTAGCCATACGCTCCGCCCGTGCGCCGGGCACCTCGGCCCAGGCCCACCACCTGGTGCCCGCCCTGGTGGAGCAAGGAACACACGCGGCTGCCCACCAGCCCGTTGGACCCCGTGACGAGCAAGCGCATGGCTCAGGCCCTCCCCTGCAGGCGCGTGCGGTACTGCGTTTCGAAGTACTGGCGATAGGCGCCACTCGTGACGCGCTCCCACCACGCGGGGTGGTCCACGAACCAGCGCACCGTCTCCGCCAGGCCCTGCTCGAAGGTGTGCGCGGGCGTCCAGCCCAGCTCCGCACGAATCTTCGACGGGTCGATGGCGTAGCGCCGGTCATGTCCCGGCCGGTCCTTCACATACTGGATGAGCGACTCCGGCTTGCCCACGAGGCCCAGAATCGCCTTCACGATGTCGATGTTCCGCCGCTCCGCCCCGCCGCCGATGTTGTAGACCTCGCCGGCCCGACCCTTCTCCAGCGCCAACAGCAGCGCATGGCAGTGGTCCTCCACGTGGAGCCAGTCGCGCACGTTGCCGCCGTCGCCGTACACCGGCAGCGGCTTGTCGTGCAGCGCGTTCACCACCATCAACGGAATCAACTTCTCCGGGAACTGGTAGCGGCCGTAGTTGTTCGAGCAGCGCGTGACGACGACATCCAGGTTGAACGTGTGGTGATACGCGAGCGCCACCAGGTCGGAGCTCGTCTTGCTGGCCGAGTACGGGCTGGAGGGCTGCAACGGCGAGGACTCGGTGAAGGCGCCCGTGGGCCCCAGCGAGCCGTAGACCTCGTCGGTGGACACCATGAGGAAGCGCTTCACGCCGCGGGCGCGGCTGGCCTCCAGGAGCTGCTGGGTGCCCAGCACGTTGGTGGTGACGAACACCTCCGGCCCGAGGATGGAGCGGTCGACGTGGCTCTCCGCCGCCAGGTGCATCACCGCGTCGATGGCGTGCACGGACATCAGGTGCTCCACCAGCTCGCGATTGCCGATGTCGCCCCGGATGAAGACGTGCTGGGGGTCGCCCTCCAGCTCGGACAGGCTCTCCAGGTTGCCGGCGTACGTGAGCTTGTCGAGGTTGACCACCGTCCAGGCAGGCCGCTCACGGCGCAAATACTTCACGAGGTTGGACCCGATGAAGCCACAGCCACCTGTCACCAGTACGTTCATTGTCCCGTGGACCTCGTGCGCTCGGAGCGAGCGCCTGCGTATCGAAGGGGTCCACGACCGTCAAGGCGCGAGGGAAGCCACGCTTGTGGGCGGCCCTTCACGGGGGTAAGGGAGCCGGTCGTGAGCATACCGCGCCCCCCTCCCCGCCGGACCGGGCTTCCCGCCATCCATCAGGTGCTCCCTCGGCTCGCCTGGGGCGACGCCGTGGGCAATCAGGTGCGCTATCTCCAGGGCCTGCTGCGACGCTGGGGCCACGCCTCCGAAATCTACGCCGACGCCTGGGACGACGCCTGCAAGGACCAGGTCCGCCCGATGCGCGACTACGCGCGGGAAGCGGACCGCGACGCCGTCCTGCTGGTGCATCACAGCTTCGAGTCGCGGCTGGTGCCACGCATCGCGAAGAGCCCAGGCCGCAAGGTGCTCGTCTACCACAACGTGACGCCCGCGAGGCTGTTCGAGGGCTTCGAGCGAAAAGTGGCCGCCGCGTGTGACGCCGCCCGGGATGAACTGCTGGCGCTGCGTCCCCACGTCGAAGCGGCCTTCGCCTACTCGCGCTTCAGCGCCGAGGAGCTGGTGGCCGCGGGCTACCCGAACGTCGCGGTGCTGCCCTTCGCCATCGACTGGGTGACGTTCGACACGGCGCCGGACCCGGCGCTCCAGGCCGAGCTGGACGACGGCATGTCCAACATCCTCTTCGTGGGCCGCGCGGTGCCCAGCAAGAAGGTGGATGACGTGCTGCGCGTCTTCACCGCGTACCAGCGACTCTACCAGCCCCGCAGCCGGCTCGTCGTCGCGGGCTACCTGCACCGGGATGGGGCCTACGGCGCCTATCTGCATGGGTTGAAGGACGTGCTGGGCGCCGAGCAGGTCCGCTTCCTGGGACGCGTCAGCGCCGCGCAGCTCTCCGCCTGCTTCGCCACGGCGTCCGCATACCTCTCCATGAGCCGCCACGAGGGCTTCGGCGTGCCGCTGCTGGAAGCCATGTACCGGGGCGTTCCCGTGGTGGCCTACGGTGCCGCCGCCGTGCCGGAGACGATGGGCGGCGCGGGGCTCGCCACGCGTTCGGACGAGCCTCGCGAGGTCGCGAAGCTGCTCGCCGTGCTGGACCGCAACGCCGGGCTGCGCGCGCAGGTCATCAACGCGCAACGTGAACGCATCGCCGAGCTGTCGCAGGAGGCAGTAGCCGAACAGGTCCGCGTGGCCTTTGAAGGCATCTGCTCCGGCACGGCGCCGCGGCGCCCGGTGGCCACGACGGCGGCCACCGTGGAACTCGTCTGCCCGGGCTTCACCGTGCGGTCCGAGGAGCCAGCTTCGCGTCTGGCCCGCCGGTTGGCGGAGCGCCTGCCGGGTGCCCGGGTGCTTGCCCTGCGCCCGTGGGGAGAGGACGCGTCCCTGACGCCGGAGCCCCTCAGCGACGACGGTGTCGCGGTGACGCACTTCACGCCCGACCAACCGGTGGACTCAAATCCTGGGACGGCCCTACCAGGGTCCTCCGCGCTGGAGACGGCGGTGCGGGCTTCGAGCGCGCCCGTGGTGCTGCTGAGCGCGGACACGGTGTCTGCGCAGACACTGCTGCCCCATGTCTCCGCGCGAGCCTGGGGCGTCTGTGCACCTGCCAGCCAGCCGGCCCTGCTCGCATCCGTTCGGGAGCACCTGGGTGGCAGGTTGGTGGTGGAGGAGCCGGCTCACGTCGAGACGGCATTGCAGGCACTGCTCACGACGCTGGCTTCAACGGGAGTCCTCCCACGTGCGACATGAAGACCTCATCACACGCAGCCCCACGGCCGAAGCCGTGGCACGCGAAACACAGCAACTGCCCACGCCCTCCGATGAAGCCCAGGAGGCGCTTCGCCAGACGCTGGATGCGGCGGCCCGCCCACCCACGCCCGCGCCCTGGCCCGCGCTGCTCCAGGAGGCGCGTGGGAAGATGGACAGCCGCTACGCGGAACCGGCGACCTCCCACCGGGGAGGCTTCACAGGCACGGCGCTCGTCCTGGCCAAGCGCGCCTTCCGGCTCACCTTCCAGCCCTTCATCAACGAAGTGCTGCGCAAGCAGGTGGAGTTCAACGAGTCCATCCTCGACGCGCTGGCCACCCTGCACGACGTGCAGCGCGAACAGGCGCGTGCCCAGGCCGCATGGCGCAAGGAGTTGGAGCGCAGGCTGGCGAAGCTCGAAGCCACGGGCCATGTCACTGCCGAGCGCCACGAACCCGCTCCAGCGGGGACACCGAGGCGGCCTCCGAAACGAAAGCGCTGACAACGAAGGGCGAGCGTTGCACCGTTGAGGCCGAGGCACCGTTGAGGCGGGCCGCCGTTCGGGTGTATGCCCTGTCCATTCGGCGCTGTCCCTGCCCAAGGTCAGGTCCTTGCGAATCTGTCTCGTCTACAAAGAACTCACCCCCTTCGCTGGAAATGGATTCGGGACCTACGTCACCCAGATGAGCCGGGCCCTCGTCTCCGAGGGCCACGAGGTGCACGTCCTCACGAAGGCCCACGCGGCCGAGCAGCAGGCCAAGGCACTCCTCTCCAATGTCCGCGTCCACGCCGTCGATGAGCGCGAGACGGACCTCCGAGGCGCGTTCCCACACGAAGCCCTTCGCCACGCGTGGTCGGCGTACCGGAGCGTCCTGGAGCTCCACACGCGCCATCCCTTCGACGTCATCGAATTTCCTGACACCGAAGGTGAGGGCTACTTCGCGATGCGCGCCCGGCGGACGCTGGGACACTTCCGCACCGCGGTCCTCGCGGTGCGTTTGCACGACTCCAGCCACGACCGGCTGTGGCTCAACCGAATTGCCGCGCTGGACATGGACGCCGCACAGCGGGAGCACATGGAGGACAGCGCCATCCGTGAAGCAGACCTCGTGCTCGCTCCCTCCGCGGCCGCCCTGGAACGTGCACGGATTCGGCTGGGCATGAAGGACACCGGTCTCGTGCTTCCGCCTCCCTTCCAGCCCCCCCCGCGCTCCGCCACCGCGCCGACTGCAGGAGACAGCCCACCTCGAGTGCTGTACTTCGGAAGCCTGGAGTACCGGAAGGGCGTCCACCTGCTCGTCGAGGCCATGCAGTCCCTCTTCGACCGAGGTCTCTCCGCGGAGGTCCACCTCGTGGGCGAAGACACCCGCACCGGCCCTTGCGGACGATCCATGCGGGACTGGCTGGAACAGCGCATCGCGCCCGCTTGGAGGAGCAGATTCCATTTTGGCCCCGGGCGTGCTGACTCCGAACTGGGCCCGACCCTCACTGGCGCGACGGTGTGCTGTATCCCTTCCCGGTGGGAGGGCTTTTCCAACGTGTGCCTGGAGGCCATGGCGGCCGGAGCACTCGTGGTTGGCAGCGATGCCGGAGGCATTGCTGAACTCATCGAGCACGGCCACAGCGGTCTGCTCTTCCGGGCTGATGACTCCGCGCATCTGGCAGCCATGCTCGGCCAGGCCCTTTCCTCGTCCACGCTCCGCGCAACTGCTCGTCAGGCAGCTCCTTCTCGCATCGCTTCGCATTGCGCGCCGTCGAGCTTCGTCCGCCGGTTCGAGGCCACAGTGGCGGATGCCATGCCGAGTCGCCACCCTGGCCCCATTGGCGCCGCGCCCCGCGCTACACCCGGCACCTCGCGCCATGTGTCCATTCTGGTGCCCTACTACAACATGGGGAGCTACCTGCCGGAGACGCTGCGCTCCATCCGTGCACAGACATTCACCGACTACGAAATCATCATCGTGGATGATGGCTCCACCGATCCGGATAGCATTGCCGTACTGGACGCGCTCGATGCAGCGGACGTCCGCATCCTTCGTAAGCCGAACGGAGGGCTCAGCTCGGCGAGGAATGTCGGGCTGCGCGCCGCACGAGGCCGGTACATCCTTCCGCTGGATCCAGATGATCTCATCCATCCCACATTCCTGGAGAAGGCCGTTGCGGTGATGGAGAGCACGCCAGGGTTGGCATACGTCTCCTCCCTCGTCTCCTACTTCGTCGACAGCCCGGACGCGCCGGTGGGTGGCTGGATTCCCTGGGGCACCGAGCGCGACGCCCTGCTTGCGGAGAACGTAGCCTCCACCTGCACCGCGCTGATGGAACGGCGGCGCGTGGAAGAGGTTGGTGGCTACGACGAATGGCTCACGGCCTACGAGGACTGGGACGTCTTCTGTTCCCTGGCGGAGCGAGGCCTCACGGGCTCCATCATCCCGGAGCCGCTCTTCCACTACCGGCTGCGTCCGGACTCGATGACTCGCAGCATGCGCGTCAACGACCGTTATGCGCTGATGGCCTACCTGTGCCAGAAGCACCCCACGCTGCCGATCCACCCGGAGCGCGCACTCCGCATGCATCTAGGACGCGCCCACCGACAAGAAGCCAGCATCCGCATGGCCAACGCCGCCCCCGCTCCACTCCTGACGCAGGTCGCCGACAGGGTCAACAGCACACTCAAGCGATTCGAATCTGTTCATACCTTGGTTCGTCGCACCGCCCAACGACTACTCAACGACCCGGATGATTCCCGGCCGCTCCGTCACCAACTCCTCTCCAGACTTCGAGTCCGGCGCCCTCCCAGGGCCTCATGAGGCATCCACTCAAAGCAATGCACACTCAAGCCACCCTCAAGTCCATCTACAGGAAGTGGTCCGCCACGCTCCTCGTGGATGAGCCCTCACGGAATCGAGCCCTTCGGATGGGCGTCCTGCTCTGGGCCGCGGCGCTCTTTGCCGCGTTCCAGCCAGGGCTGATGTCTTCCGACTCCATCGACCAGTACACGCAGGGCCTCAATGGACACTACAACGATGTCCATCCACCTCTGGGCTCATGGATTCTAGGCATCAGCGGAAAGCTGGTCGGCTCCCCCTGGCTCGTGCTCGCCATGCAGCTCCTCGCGATGGGGGCGTGCATGGCGGCACTCGTCAAGTCGTCGGATGCCACAAAGGGGCGTTGGGGGCTTCTCATCATGGGAGCATTCCTGCTCACTCCGACGGTATGGGCACTCGCTGTCGTCTTGTGGAAGGACGTGATGATGGCCGCAGCGCTGCTCGGAGCAGTCGCCGCGCTCAAGGTTCACCGTCCCGTTCTTGCACTGCTACTCCTTCTTGCGAGCGTGGCATTTCGTCACAACGCAATCGTCGCAGCCATTCCATTGGCAATCCCCACCATGGCCCAACTCGCGCCACATGGTTGGCGCTGGCCCCTGAAAATACCGGCTCTGGTCGTGATGATTGGGGGCCTCGCCCTTGTGCCTGCCCTGCCCAAACATGTGCTCAATGCCAACCGGGGATGGGCGGCGGGACAGCTATTCCTGTTCGATCTCGCAGGCATCTATACTGTCCACCCGGAGCTGTTACCGAGCTCATTGCTGGCAGAGAAGACCTCCGCGAAAGAACTGGCAATCAGCTACACGCCGACCCATGTGTGGCCGCTTTTCGGAGGAAGTGAAGGGGCACGCCCCATTCCGTTCGACGCACTGGCCTTCCGGCGCCAGGAGTTCGTGGACGAATGGTTTCGGGTCCTCCGCACCCACCCTGCAACCTGGATGAAGCATCGGATTGCCTCGTTCCGGCACCTCACGGGTGCATTCGCGGGTCCCATGCCATTTCCCATCCTCCAGGACATCGATGCGAATCCATTCCACCTTCGAACACCCAGAGAAGGACTGGTGAACCAGTGGGCGCGCGCCATTGAAAACTGGGCTGGCAAGTCGATCTTCTTCCGCGGTTGGGCGTGGCTCCTCGTGTTGGGCGCGTTGACGGTCGTGGCGCTGAGGCGCGTCCGGAGGACGCCGATAGCCTGCTGCACAGCCCTGTCCGGGCTGGGCTATGCGCTCAGTTATCTCGTCATCGGCATCGGCAACGACTTTCGCTTCATCTACTGGTCGGTCATCGCCACCTTCGCCACGCTGGCGCTACTCACAACCGAAGAGGCGCCCCCAGGAACCGAAGCGCAGCCTCGGCCTGGGTAGCGCCCCGTGCGCATCAGGAGACCTTGGAAATTGTCCAGCGCAACGCACTGTGAACCAAGGGCGCTCGCTTGAACAAGCCGTTGACGCGGTCCACCAGTGCATAGCGCAGCGGCGAGCCCCCCCCACCTTCCGCGCTGTCACCCGGGCCGCTCCCGACGGCAGTAGCCCCCGCCACCTGCTTGAGGAGCGGATGCACGCCAGGCAAACGCTTCACTGCGGCGTTCATCCAGTCCACCACGTCATAGCGCAGCGGACGCATCGCGGCCGACATCGCCTGGGCCACCTCAACAGGTGCGACTGCATTCAAGGCGGGCGCGGGTGCGTGGAGGGTGCTGAACAGGTCCACCATCGCATCGCGCGAGTGCGCCAGCAGGCTGAACACGCGCACCGAGGGATGCAGTGGCCCCTGCATCCCATCGAAGATGCCCACGAGCCGCTGGAAGAAGCGACGCCGCTCCGCGTCCGTCAGGGGCGGGCGCTCGCTCCGCCGGGTGAAGACCTGGGCCTGGTTCGTCACCAGGAAACGGTGCCCCCCTTGGACCCACCGGACGAAGAGCCCCCAGTCCTCATGGCTCAACAAGGCCTCGTCGTAGCCGTGCTTCTCGAAGAGAGACTTGCGAAGCAGCGCGGCGTGCGAGGACACGCGGTCCGCCACCAATGACAGGGACGGACAGTCGCCCAGGTACACGTCGAAATCCGCGAACCTGCGCTCCGCCAGGTCCTCGGCCCCATGGAAACGTCCGGAGGTTGGCGCCACCCCCGAAAACGCGGGCTGCGCCTCCAGCGCCGCCACCGCGTACTGGATGAACCCCGGAGCAAGGCAGCCATCCGAATCCAGCGACAGGACGTACTCGCCACGCGCGGCACGGAGGCCCAGGTTGCGAGCCCCCGACAGGCCGCGGCGCACCGGAGAGCGAATGACCCGGAGGTCCTGGGTGGTCGCCGCGGACTGCTCCAGTCGCGTCAGCACCTGAAGGTCGAAGCCCCCGGTCGACGCATCATCCACGACGATGACCTCCACCTCCAGGTACGTGCTGGCAGCGACGCTGCGCAGCGCCTCCGGCAGGGAGCGCCCACGGTCTTGGTTGAGGATGATGACGCTGACCAGCGGCGTCCTGGTGGACGCAGCGTGCGCCGCGACGGGGGCCTGTGTCTCCCAGTAGGGCGTGCTCACGGTCCACTTCACCGGCTCGAGCCCGGGCGCCTCCAAGGCCTTGCGCAGGGTGGCCGCCAGGCCATCCACCGTGCCGTCGTATTTGTGGCAGTTGACGCCATCCACGAAGGGGCTGTCGTCGCCAAAGGCCGCGCACTCCGCGTTGAGGACCAGCCGCCCGCCCGCGACCGAGCTCTCGTAAGCCGTGAGGTTGAGCGACTCGAAGCGGGAGGTGATGGCCACCACCCCCGAACGCATCAGCACGTCCCGGTCCGGCCCCGGCTTCATGAACACGAAGCGGTCCATCAGGTCCGTGGGGACCAGCCCCTTGATTTCCGCCAAGTAGCTCGAATCAAAGGAATGGCACGCCAACACGGCCTTACCCGCGTACTCCGGCCACCCGCGCATCAGGAGGACGGCGGCGCGAACAAAGACATCGGGATGCTTGAGCGGCTGAATCTTCGTGATGAACACGAGGTTGCGCTGAGTCGCGGGTATCGGCGGCGCGGGCACGGGTGCCGCATCCACGACCACGGGCGGAAACTCCACCCGGACCTTGCGCAGCCACTGTTCGTCGAACCCGTAGAACCGCTGGTTGATGCTGGCGATGCAGGGCAGGTGCGCCACCACCACATCCGCATCGAACAGCGCCTTCCGCTCGATCTCATACCGGCCGAGGTTCTCCACCTCGAGGGTGTTGGGCTCCAGCGGCATGAGGATGCCGCTGGTGGAGTGCAGCCGCACCGAAAGGGTCGTCTGGGCAAAGGCGAGCCCCAGGCGTTTCTCCTGGAGGCTGCAGAAGGCCCAACCGTGGAAGTCGATGAACTCGACGACGTCGAAGCGCAGCCCTTCCTGCTCACGCGCCTTGAGGTAGCGCATGAACTCCAGCGACTCCCCATGCCAGCGCGTGTCGCGGAAGGCCGACAGCGGCGGGTAGATGCCATGCGCGTCCGCGGCGCCCTGCTGGGGCTCTCGGTAGCGACAGACGTGCAGCTTCACCCGGTTGCCGAAGTACACCTCGACCTGCGCCGGCTGGAGCGGCACCGTCGCGGGGACCAGCACGTGGAACTCCACGTCCTCGGTCCGTCGCAGCGAATCCACGATGAGATTGTGCGTGAGGCGGCCAATGCCCCCTGCCGTGAAGGGGTAGAGCTCGTCAGTGACGAGACAGACGCGGGTAGGACTCATGGCTGGGCGAACTCGAGGTAACGGTTGACGGCGTCGGCGCAGAGGATGCGGGTGTAGTCCTCCAGCATCTGCGCGTACTCGTCGGGAGCGCGGTCGCGAAGTTCGAGGACGCGGGACACCGCCGAGCGGATGTCACCGAGCGCCCCGGTCCCCGCGATCTGGACCATCTTCTGGAACGGGTGTTCATCCAGCCTGCCAAGCGAGATTGGCCCGGTGAGACACGCCACGCCGTGCGCCATGCCTTCCAGCGCCGTCATCGGCTGGCATTCAGAGAGCGAGACGTTGAGCAGCACGTCCGACTCGCGGATGAGGTGGAAGAGTTCGGCGCGTCCCAAGGGGCCCACGTTGACGATGGACGCGCGCAGCGGAATCTCAGGTGAGGACGCGAAGGCGCTGGTGACGAAGACGCGGTCGATCCGAGGCAGCGAGGCGGCCACGGAGACATTGGAGTAGAAGTTCTTCCACCAGTTGTTCGGCGTGGGCACCAGGGCCGCGCGTGTCGCGGGGGCCCGGTGGCGGCAGTCCTCGGGAGCGACGCGCGGCGGGAAGTTCAGCAGCACGTCCGGGTAGATGTGCGGCGACAGCTGGTGCATCTGCGGTTTGACGCAGGCCACCCCGTCCAGCACCCCCTCCGCCTTCAGCGCCAGCAGCCGGCTGAAGCTGTTCAGCTCGATGTCGAAGTGGAACTGGGACGTGGAGCCATGCCACACACAGCTCAGCTTCAACGCACCGCCAAACACGCGGCGCAGCATGTGCACAACTTCAAGCGCATTCGGGGAGAAGCCCTGGAAGACGACAGCGCGTGCCCCCAGCGCCTCGCACGTCTCCACGATGCGCCGGTGGTCCGCCGCGGTCAGCGGGCGGCTGGCGGTGATACCAATCTTGTGTCCAGGCGCGTAGCCCGAGGCGGCGCGGATGCCGTACCACTCCTGGTGGAAGATGTGGACCAGCCGGGCCAGCCGGGGCTCCGGGTGTGCCCAGCGCGTGTCCAGGGGCGCGTCGACCACCACGCCCTCGGTGACGACGACGTGCCCAGGCGACGTCGGCGCGGACGAAGCCGCGGGCCGAGGCGCCTCCAGCGACTCGCTTCGCAGCTGCGCCAGTTCGTCGGAAAGTGCCAGCAGGCGCTGCCTCCGGGCCGACCGCTGGAGTTCGACGTCCAACCGCTCCTTCAGCTCCGAGACGCGCATGTCTCCCGTGCGCCCCGCGCCCCGCAGCGCCTCGCCCGCCTGGAGCGTCCACTCGCGCAACCGGGGCAGCGACTGGACCTGGAGCGACTCCAGCGTCACTTCACGCGTCTCCTCGCGGGCGCGCTCCGCCGCCGAGAGGAGGAAGTAGCGACGCCGCTGGCCCTCATGGCGCTTGAAGACGTAGAGGTCGTGCGTCTCCATCAACCCGGAGCCGTAGTGCAGGTCCCACCCCGTGGGTACCAGCTCCGCATAGGGATGCAGCCAGCAGCCGTCATGCCAGCCGTTGTCCCAGACGCCCACCGGGACGAGCTTGTTCTCCACCAGACACAGCAGCCCTCCGGGCCGCACGAGCTTCCCCAGCGTGTCCAGCAACCCCGGAAGCAGCTCCGGAGGGTTGTGGATGAGCACGGAGACGGTGAACACGATGTCGAACTGGCGGCTCCCCACCGCCGTGAGCGCGTCCGGGCCGCTCCAGAGCCGCTCCTCGACGGGCTGGAGCCCCACGGGCGGCGCGCTGCGCAGCGGCTCCATCATGGCCTCGGAGAAGTCGTAGCCGTGGTAGCGAACGCCCTCCAGCGACGACAGATAAGCCGCGTGCCGGCCGAAGCCGCAGCCAAACTCGAGCACGTCCAGTGGCCGTGACAGCGCGCGCTGTTCGGTCAACATGAGCGTGGTGAGCAGTTGCTCCTGTTGCGCATAGCCGCGGCTGCCGTGCTCCTGCCGGTTGCGGATCATCTCCCGGTACGTGTAGCCGCTGGTGGACTTCCAATACTGGCTGCTTTCCGGCTCGTCCGAACGCGGCCCGTGGGAAGGGTCCGGCTCAAGCTCCGGAGCGATTCGGTGCTGGGTGCTGTCCCGCATGAAATATCCCTTCTGGCGCGGCCCCCCAGGGTCCGCGCGATTCCGCCGAAGCGACTGGCTTCACCCCACCTGCCTGGCAGGGCGCAGCTCGCTCTCCCCCGTCAGCAGGCCTGTCATGACTCGGTCAACCTCGGCCTCCCATGTCGTTCGACGGACCCGCTCCGCGGCATTCGCGCCGAGCCGCTGCCGGAGGGCGCCATCCGAAACGGCTTCTCGAAGCCGGGCCAGTACGCCACTCGGGGTCGGCTCGGCAAGCAGGCAGTTGTCGCCATGCGTCAGCAGCCATCGATTGGTGGGATTATCGTTCGTCACGACAGTGACACCGCAACCCATCATCTCCAGCGGCAAATAGGACGGGTGTCGGGTGAACATGAAACACAACCCGACATCACACTCGCGGTACAGCGCGGCCGTCCGTTCCGCGGGCAACATCCCCAGATTGGTGACAAGCCCCCGGACCCCATAGGCCTCCGGGTCCCACTCCGCTCCCGCGGCGAGCACCTCGACCGCCGGCCCCAGCTCCCGCTTGAGGCGGGCCAGGGCCGCAAGCCCCAGTTCGAAGCCGTTGCGCTCGTTGCCAGGCCGTCCATAGAAGAACACACGTACAGGCCCCTGGCGTGGTGGACGGCGGGCGTGAAACAGCGTTCCATCCACCGCCGGCTCGAACCAGACACCGTCCATTCCATGCAGGTCCACGACGTGCTGGTAGAGGCCCGGCGTGTTGAAGATGCCGTAGAAGCCCAGGCCATACGTCTGCTCGGCCAGCGCGGAAGGTGTTCCCGCCGCGTGGAACAGCGGCTCGTAATCCTGAACGAAGTACCCGCGGACACCGGCACGAGGGTGATGCAGCACGCGGTATGCGGAGGTCCACGCCGTGGCCAGTGCCAGGTCACAAGCGGGCAACTCCGCCACGTCCTCCGGACGGCGCAGCACCCGCACCGCGCCCACCGCGCCTGGGCAGATGCTCGCCACGCGCGCTTCGATGTCCCCGGGCCGGACATTCGGCTGGTCGTAGATGACGAAGTCGCTGCGCACACCATGGCGGCGTTGCATCAGGTCCGCGAAGCGAAAGATGGTGTGGATGCCCGCATAGACGTGGCCGAACGCGGGCACGAACCACGTGGCGGTCTCCACCCTGCCCTTCGCGCGGAGCGCCACCAGGGCCCCCGGCGCCGACTCGCGCGCGGACCGTGCCTGCTCCGGCGTGAAGTCCCAGGCGTCCAGGTGCTCCACCAGATGACGCTGAGCCCGGGCGCGCTGCTCACCTCTCACGTCCTTCGCACTGGGCACATCCCGCCCCAGGGTGCGCACCGCGAGCGAGTCCCCGTCCTCCAGGTGGCGGCGAAGGCCGCAGTCCGTGGCGGTCAGCGTGAGGTGCGGATTGTAGAAGGGGTCGCCTTTGGGTCCCAGCCAGGGCCGGTAGGCCGCATACGACAACCAATAGTCCGCCTCCGGAATGGCGTCCGCGCGCCGGCTGGCGGACTCGTGATGGATGAGCCGGGTCTGCGCCGTGCAAACGACGCGCAGCCCCTTCGCGTTCAGCCGCAGGCCCAACTCCACGTCACTGCCACACACCTGGAAGCGCTCATCGAAGCCCCCCAGCGACTCGAAGACCTCGCGGCGGAGGATGACGCACGCACTGGTGACGGACAGCCAGTTCCGGGTCCACTCCGTATGTCCAAAGGGTGTGGAGATGGGGCCATCTGGCAGCCGCCAGAAGGGGTGCCCCGCGAAGCCCGTCATCCCCACCACGACGCCCGCGTGCTGCACGGTGCCTTCGGGGAAGAGCAGCTTGCACCCCACCGCGCCCACCTCGGGCCGCTGAGCTTGCGACACGAGCTCGTCCAACCAGGCAGGGTCCACCACCTCCATGTCGTTGTTGAGGAAGAGCAGCAGCTCCCCGGTGGCCTGCTTCGCGGCCCAGTTGTTGATGGCGGGATAGTTGAAGGGGTGGTCCCACGTCAGCTTCACCAGCCGCGAGTCCACCCACTGCTCCAGCAGCGCGAACGTCTCCGGACGCGTGCTGTTGTTGGAGACGAGCAGCACCTCGAAGTGAGGATACCGGGTGTGAGCCAGCAGGCTGTCCACCAGGGTTCGCAGCAGGTCCGGACGGTCCTTGAAGGGAACGATGATGGAGACCTTCGGCGTGCCCCGCACCGGATAGCGGACCCGGTACTGCATGGGCGCCGGGCTCGTCACCTCGGCGACCTCGCCCTTGCGCTCCAGGTGCGCCATCAACGCCCGCACACCCGCCTTCGTGGCCTCGGCGTTCCCTGGGGACGGCGTCAACGCCGCACGCCCGTGGTACAGCGGCTCCGGGAGATGGCCGATGCGCGCGGAGGCATCACTCAGCCGCAGCACCAGGTCATGGCCCTGGGCGCCGTCGAATCCCTCGCGCAGGCCCCCCACCCGCTCGAGCGTTCCGCGACGGACCACGAGGAAGTGGCCCACATAGTTCACGGAGCGCAGCAGGTCGGGAGACCAGTCCGGCTTGAAGAAGGGCGCCGCCCGGCGGCCGTCCGCATCCCGTTGGTCCTCGTCCGTGTAGAGGACGTCCAGTTCGGGCTGCGCCGCGAATGCCAGCGCGACCTCGGCCAGCGCGTGCGGCGCCAGCGTTGCATCCGGCTCCAGGAAGCCCACCAGGTCGCCACGCACCACCGCGAGCCCTGCATTGGTGGCCCGGGCGATTCCACCAGAGGCCGAGGCGACAACGCGAATGCGCGGCTCCCGCGCCGCTGCCTCCCGAAGGAGGGGCGCGACATGAGGCGCCGTGCTGGCGTCATCCACCAGCACCCACTCCCAGTCGGCATACACCTGGGACTCCACTGAGCCCAGGCACTCGCGCAGGAAGGACTCAGGTGTGTCCTGGACACGGGTAACGAGCGACAGCCGGGGCCGCTCCACCAGCCGCGCCACAGCCTCACGCGCCGCAGCGATGCGCGCCGGTTCGCGCGACTCACACCAGGCGGGATAGTCCGTCAGCGCCGGAGGCTGCGGAGGCGCCGTCCGCGTGCCCAACAGGTTGGCGAGCGCGAGTACGGACTCGGAGTTGAAACGGGCCTGGCGCCGCAGCACCTCGCCCCACAGCACGTGAGTCGCCTTCAGTGCCCCGGGCAGTGCGCGGCCGGCCTGCGGCTCCCGCAGCGCCTCGACCTCTGCCACCACGCGCCGCGCTTCGGCCTCCGCCGGCGCGTTCGGCCCCGCCGCCACACGGATGGCGTCCACCATGGCCAGGTTCCACCGGGCCTGCCCTTCCAGTACGGCTTCCAACACCGGGCCCAGCGTGAGGAGATAGCCCCGCTTGGCGAAGCCCACCAGCGCGCCCGCCACGCGCCCGCGGTGCGAGCCAACTCCCCACCGGGTGGGCACCGCCAGCGGCTCCAATTGCGCCACGGCCCAGGACGTCACGTCATCACGTAGGCCCAGGGCCCGGTGCACCGTCAGGTACTCCAGCACCCGCACCAGCGCGCGGTTGAAGCGCCCCTGCGGGCGCAGCATTTCAATGTGGAAGGGCGCGAGCCCGTTGACGAAGGCACGTTTGGCGGTCGTCACCAACTTGCCGCCACGCGCCCGGTGCGAGGCGGGAACGGAGAACGCACCCGGGTCCGCCAGCCGCGCGGCCTCCTGGAGCGAGGACAAGCCCTGCCCCCCTTCGGGGAGCGCGCGGTGGAGATGTTCCGTTGCCAGCCGCAAGGCGCCTTCCAGCGCGCTGCGCTCATCACACTGCTCGGGGAGGCACGGCTGGCGCTCCTCCAAGACCTTCCGGAGGGCAGCCACCATCTGCGCGAACTCCCCCGGACCAGGCGCCTCCGCGGGCCCCTGTGTCACTTCAGCCCACTTCTGCCACATGGATCACCTTTCCCCGTGGGTTCTGGCGCGCTCCCAGCGCTTCATCCCACCACCACGCGCTGGGGCGTGCCCGAAGCGCAAGGGACACCCGGCTGAGCCTCCGACCCCGCCTCCACCAACCATCGGTGCGGAGGCCGGAACACGCCCTCGTCCTCGTCCTCGGAGACCACCTTGAACACACAACGCGCGGACGAATCCCCTTTCGAGGACCGGGCCGACACCACCAGCGAATACTCTCCGCCCAGGACGCCCAGTCGCTCAATCAGGAAGCGCAGCACGCCTTGAGACGGCATCCGCGTAAGCACCACTGACTCGCGGCGAGTGCTCGTCTCGTAGAGGGTTCGCCCGTCCGCGGCTTGGAGCCGGACCTCGAAGTCCACGTCCTCGCAGGCCTCATCCACCGCGAACGCCGCGCGTACTTCCACGCCCTGCTCAGGCGACAGGACCTCCAGGGGTGCGCCTTGCGCGTCCGTCAACTGAACGCTGCGGATGCGAACGGGGCCTTCCGAGGGAAGCGTCGCGGCCGGTACCTGTGGCAGCGCCCCGCCGCCCTCCGTGAGCGCCGGGGGCGTGAAGGCAGCGGACTGGGCCTCGGCCAGGGAGATGGCCTCGCGGTACTCGGCAGTGACCTCCGAGGGCTTGCCTACGCGGCGGACGTAGCCGCCATCAATCCACGCAGCCAGGTCGCACCAACGCTCCACGGTGCCCAGTTCGTGCGTCACCAGGACGATGGTCTTCCCCTGACGCTTGAAGTCCATCATCTTGGCGAGGCTCTTCTTGCTGAAGTGCTCGTCTCCGACGGCGAGGATTTCGTCGATGATGAGGATGTCCGGGTCCACGTGCGTGGCCACCGCGAACGCCAGGCGCATGTACATGCCACTGGAGTAGGTGCGCACCGGCTCGTCGATGAACTCGCCCAGCTCACTGAAGGCGATGATTTCATCCATCCGGGCCCGGACCTCGGCGCGCGTCATGCCCAGGATGATGCCGTTGATGAGGATGTTCTCCCGTCCGGAGAAGTCCGGATGGAAACCAGCGCCCAGGTCCAGCAAGGCGGAGATGCGACCGTTGATCTGCAGGTCGCCGGAGGTGGGCGTGTAGATGCCGGTGATGAGCTTGAGCAGCGTGCTCTTCCCCGAGCCGTTCCGCCCGATGATGCCCACCGTCTTGCCCTTGGGAATGGCGAGGTTGATGCCGCGCAGCGCGGTGATGAGGCTCGCATCACGCGCCTGGCGCTTGCCGCGCAACCAGCGAAGCAGCTCGGATTTGAAGGTCGTGTACTCGCCCCGGATGGTCCGCTTCCGGAAGCTCTTCACGACATCCTTCAGGATGATGGCGTCCATGGATTCAGGCATGCCGACGCTCAGATGGACTCCGCGAACTCTTCGCGGCGGGATTCGAAGATGGACGAGGCGCCCCACAGCAGCACCACGGAGACCGCCCCCAGGGCCAGCAGCGGTCCGGAATCCGGAAGCCGGTGTTCATAGAAGATGGCCTGGTACGACGCCATGAAGCTGACCATGGGATTGAGTGCCATCATCAGCGTGCGGACGTTCTCATCTTGAATCGTGGAGAACGGATACAACACGGGCGTGGCGAAGAACCAAAGCGTCAGCAGGTTGCTGACAATGTGCTGCAGGTCCCGAAACGTCACGTTGATGGCGGCCAGGATGTACGCCAGCGCTAGCGTGAAGATGAGCTGGATGAGCACCACCACCGGGAACATGACGACATGCCAGGTCGGCCACTGCCCGTAAGCCATGCCCAGCCCCAGCATCAGCGGCAGCGAGAGGACGAAGTTGCAGAGGTTGGTCACCACCACCGTGGTGGGCAGCACCTGAGCGGGGAAGCGGACCTTCGTCAGCAGATCTCGCCGGTCGCTGATGGCGCTCGCGCCGCTGGCCAGCGAGGTGGAGAACCAGATCCACGGCAACAGCCCCGTGAACATGAAGAACGGGAAGTTGGGGATGTTCTGCCGCATCACCACGGTGAACAGCAGCACGTACACCAGCATGTGGAGCGTCGGATTCAGGAACGTCCACAGGAAGCCCAGGAACGAGCCGCGATAACGCGCCTTCAGTTCCCGCTGGACGAGGCTGATGAGCAAGCCCCGGTACTGATACAGTTCACGGACGAGCCGAATCATGAGGGGGCCTTCTATAGCAGGGCCGCTTGCTGTTGCGAGGACGCCCGGCGCCCCGGCCCCACTCTGCTGACGCCCTCGGACGGCTGCTCATTTGAAGAGCAAGCCATCAACCGAGCGAATGTCCGGCCCTGGCTCCAGCACCTGAGCCACCAGGATACCGGAAAAACAAAAGGCCCCCTGGCTTCCCAGAGGGCCTCAATTTGGAGCGGGAAAAGGGATTTGAACCCTCGACCCTCGCCTTGGCAAGGCGATGCTCTACCGCTGAGCTATTCCCGCGTCAGACCCTGCAAACTAAAAGGCCCTCTGGGTTTCCAGAGGGCCCGATTTTGGAGCGGGAAAAGGGATTTGAACCCTCGACCCTCGCCTTGGCAAGGCGATGCTCTACCGCTGAGCTATTCCCGCATCAGGTGCCGCGCTTCCGTCACCGTCGTGTGACCGCCGGGCCGGAAGTGAGGTGGGGTATACAGAGCCCTTCCGGACCCGTCAAACACTTTTCGCGGGGTCAGGCTCCCCCCCACGCTTCGCCAACATGGCCAGGAACGCCCGGAAGTAGACCACCGCGCTCCACACCGAGAAGGCACCGGACAGGTAGACGAGCACCTGGCCCACCAGGTTGTAGTCCACCGGCACGGAGAAGGTGCCGAACTCCAGTGGATGCACGTAGTGGACGCAGAGCGAGATGATGCCCACCAGCTGGAGGGACGTCTTCCACTTCCCCTCCTGGCCCGCGGCGATGACCATGCCCTCGCTGGCGGCGATGGTGCGCAGTCCGCTGACGATGAGCTCCCGCGCCAGCAGGACGATGACGACCCACGCGGCGATGCGCCCCAGCCGCACCATCATCACCAGGGCCGCCATGGCGATGAGCTTGTCGGCCAGCGGGTCCATGAACTTGCCGACCACGGTGATGAGGTTCCACTTCCGCGCGAGGTAGCCGTCCACCACGTCGGTGATGGCGGCCACCGCGAAGACGAGCCCCGCCAGCAGCGAGTTGAGAGGGTCCGCGTCGTAGGTCAGCCACACGAAGAGCGGAATGATGAGGATGCGCCCCAACGTGAGCATGTTGGGCAGGTTCCAGAACTCCTGCACCAACACGCTGGGCTTGCGCGCCGCGCGCTTTCGGGCGCGCTCCTCTCGCTTCCGCTGTTTCCGCGCCGCTCGGTCCGTGGCCATGGCAGGGGCCCTTCTAGCGGACACCGAGGGCGATGAGGGCAAAACCTTCACCGCCCAGCTCCACCGCCGCCCGCAGCGGCTCCCCAGAAGGGGACTTGAGCACGGGCACCATGCGCGGCGTGAGGTTCCCCTGCCAGCCCACCAGGTGCGTCAGCGGCACCGTCACCGGCTGCTCCTGGCGCACCGCCACCGCACGCAGCGGCCCCGGGAGACTCAAGAGCACCTGGCCCTGCCCTCGCAGGTGCACCAGGTCCAGGTCCGGCGCGATATCCGACGGCACCCGTCCGTTCTCGAACATGACCGGCTCCTCGAAGGCGAACACGCACTCGTCGCGGAAGTACGCGGAGTCCTCGCCCAGGTCCACCGCCAGGAAAGTACGGGTCGCCGCCGGCTCCAGGTAGAGCACGCCCTGCCCCCGGGCACGCACCATCCGCGCCGCCCCTTCCCCGAACGACTTGTCCGTGGCCCGGCCCCGGAACCGCTTCATCTCCGGCTGGAAGGAGAGCTGCCCCGCCAGCGCCACCAGGCCCTCCAGGCGCGTCAGGAGCTCCCCCTCCACCGCCACGGTGTAGCAGCCCGGCCCCGCGCCGAAGGGCCGCGACGCCTCCGCGCCGGGAAGGACGACCGAGCCGGCGAGCTCGGCCAGCGACGACCGCCCGCCGTCCTGAACGGGTGAGGACTCCGGCGCCGGAGACGTGGGCGCCGGCGACGTCGCGGGCATCTTGCGCAGATGCAACCGCGTCAGGGGCACGGGCGCCGGCGGCACGCTCGCGGCCACCGTCTCGGAGGTCTCATCGAAGGTCGACTCGGGAGACGCCTCCCGCGCCACGCCACTGTCCGCCGCTGCTTCCGACGCCTCGGACGCCGAGGCGTCGGACAGGGCACTGGGGCCCTCGTCTTCGGCGAAGCGAATCTCCTCTTCTTCTTCCGGTTCGGCGGCGGGCGGCGGCGGCTCGGCGACACGGGGCTCCACCGGCGCGCTGCGGGGCGGCGGCGTGGCGGCGGCGGCCGGCTTCGCGTAGCTCTCCCCCGCGATGGCGCGAGACATCTTCTCCGCCATGACGTCACTGCCGGCGAGCAGGAAGTGCTCGCGGGCGCGGCCGTACTCGCCCATCTGCGCCAGGGTGAGGCCCAGGTAGTTCTGGGCCTTCTGGTGCTCGGGGGCCAGGTCGGTGGCCGTCTCGAACTCGCGCGCCGCGCGCTGAAGCGCGGACGTCTTCAGGTACACCAGGCCCAGGTTGACCCGCAGTGTCGGGTCCACCGGGTTGTCGCGCACCAGCATCTCGTACAGCTCGGCTGCCCTGTCGTACAGGCCGAGCTTGAAGTAGCAGAGGCCCAGCAGGTTCTGCGCCTTCTCCATGCGGGGCTGGAGCTGGTGGGCACGCTCCAGGAACGGCTGAGCCTCGTGGACCCTGCCTGCGGCCAACAGCTCGCCACCGCGGGAGAGCTGCTGGAGGAACTCATCATCAGCGGGGCTCGTCTCCCCCCGCCCCTTCGCGCGCGTCGTCATTCTGGGATGTGGGCTCGCTGGGGCCGCTCGAGACGGCCGCCTCGCGCTCCTTGTAGTGGTAGTAGAGCTTGAGCACCTTGCGCACGTACCCCTGCGTCTCTTCGTAGGGGGGCACCTTGCCACCGTAGCGCTTCACCGCTTCGGGGCCGGCGTTGTACGCGGCAACCATCTTCACCATGTCGCCGTCGAACATGTTGGCGAGCACGCGCAGGTAGCGCACGCCGCCCTCGATGTTGTCGCGCTCGTTGAAGATGTCCTTCACGTACATGTCCGTCGCCGTGGCCGGCATGAGCTGCATCAGCCCGCTGGCGCCCTTGTGGCTGAGCGCGTTGGGGTTGAAGTTGCTCTCGGTGTGCATGATGGCGCGCACGAGCGCCGGCGGGATGCGGTAGCGCAGCGCCGCGGCGGTGATGTGCGGATCCAACTCCGGCGGGGTCCGCTTGCGGCCCACCACCGGCGTGTTCTTCGCGGGGGCCTTGGTGAACGTGCCCTTCAGCACCTTGGCCCGCTTGCTGCCCGTGGGCTGCACGTTCGTATAGATGATGGTGCCGTCCTTCTCGACGTACCGGTAGATGGCATCCGCCCCCGCCGACAAGGGCAGGGCCAGCACGGCGACGGAGAGGAACGCGGAATAGGCACGCATATCGGCCCACGAACCTTAGACATCCGCGGGAAAGTCCTCAAGAAAACGCCTTGTTTCCAGCACTTACAGTCGTTAAGGCTGCTCACCATGCCCCATCGGTTCGATTTCCTCGTCCTGGGAGGCGGCGTGGCGGGTCTTTCGTTCGCCCTCCAGGCGGCCCGCCATGGCACGGTGGCCATCCTCACCAAGCGTGACCGGTTCGAAAGCAACACGGCCTATGCCCAGGGCGGCATCGCCAGTGTGCTCGCGCCCCCTGACACCTTTGAGGCCCACATCGAGGACACGCTGGTGGCGGGTGCGGGGCTGTGCCACCGCGACGCGGTGGAAGTCACGGTGAAGGAAGGCCCCAGCCGCGTGCAGGAGCTGGCGGACCTGGGCGCGGAGTTCAACCGCCGCATCACCGGCGAATTCGACCTCACCCGTGAGGGGGGCCACTCCGCGCGCCGCATCATCCATTCGGGCGACATCACCGGCCGCGAGGTGCAGCGCGCGCTGCTCGCCGCGTGTGACGAAGTCCCCAACATCACCTTCTTCCCGCAGACGGCCGCCATCGACCTCATCCAGGACCGGCGCGTCCCCTCCCCTGGGGTCAGCCGGTGTCTGGGGGTCTACGCCCTGCTGGAGGACGGCGTCATCGAGCGCTTCCTGGCCAAGGTGACGGTGCTGGCCACCGGCGGCGCTGGCAAGGTGTACCTGTACACGTCCAACCCGGACGTGGCGACCGGTGACGGCGTGGCCATGGCGTACCGGGCGGGCGCGAAGGTGGCGAACATGGAGTTCTACCAGTTCCACCCCACGTGCCTCTATCACCCCGAGGCCAAGAGCTTCCTCATCAGCGAGGCGCTGCGCGGCGAGGGCGGCAAGCTGAAGCTCAAGAGCGGCGCGTCCTTCATGGAGCGCTACCACCCCATGGGCGCGCTCGCGCCGCGTGACGTGGTGGCGCGTGCCATCGACGCGGAGATGAAGCGCACGGGCGACGACTGCGTCTACCTGGACATGACGCACCTGGGACGCGCCTTCCTCGCTGAGCGCTTCCCCAACATCTACGCCACCTGCAAGGCGTTCAACATCGACATGGCGGTGCAGCCCATCCCCGTCGTCCCGGCGGCCCACTACATGTGCGGCGGCGTGGTGACGGACCTGGAGGGACGCACCAACGTGCCCAGCCTGTACGCCATCGGTGAAGTCACCTGCACGGGCCTGCACGGCGCCAACCGGCTCGCGTCCAACTCGCTGTTGGAAGGGCTCGTCTTCGGCCACCGCGCCGTGCAGGTGGCCGCCGAAGAAGTGCGCTCCCAGCCCACGCCCTCCGAGGACCCGCCGCCCTGGGATTCGGGCAGCGCGGTGGAGTCGGACGAGAGCGTCGTCGTCACCCACAACTGGGACGAGATTCGCAGGCTCATGTGGAACTACGTCGGCATTGTCCGCACGGACAAGCGGCTGATGCGCGCGCGGCGCCGGCTGGAGCTGCTGCGCGAGGAGATTCGCGACTACTATTGGCGCTTCAAGGTGACTCGCGACGTCATCGAGCTGCGGAACATCGCCGATGTCGCCTACCTCATCGTCGACTGCGCCAGCCGCCGCAAGGAGAGCCGCGGCCTCCACTACACGCTGGACTACCCGCACCCGGACGACCACCGCTGGCTGCGAGACACCGTCGTGTCCAGGGAGCCGTGAGCCCGAATGTCCTCCCGTCCACGACGCATTCTCGATGCCCCTTCCTCCGCCTCGGGCGGTGAAGCCACCGGCGCGCAGCCCCCTGGCCCACCGGTGCCAGGCCCACCGCAGCCGCGCCCCTGGGTGTGCTACGCGCTCATCGCCTGTGCGGTGTCGCTCTTCTTGGCCGAGCAGGTCCTGCCCATCTCCCAGGTGGTCCGGAGCGAGCACGGGCGGATGCAGATTCCGCCCCTGGGCCTGTACGGCCCCTTCGTGCAGGCGGGCCAGTACTGGCGGCTGCTGGGCGCGGTGCTGGAGCACGGCAGCCCCCTCCACCTCCTCTTCAACATGTCGGTGGTGGTGACGCTCGGCTTCACGCTGGAGCGAGGCATCGGCAGCCTGCGCTTCTTCGGCCTGTCGCTGGTGACGGCGCTGGGGGCGTCCACCTTCTCACTCATCTTCGACTTCGACGTGCCCACGGTGGGCGCGTCCGGAATGATTCTCGGCTGGGCGGGGGCCATGCTGCCCGTCGCCACACGCGAGGGCCGCCGGGACTTGTTCATCTGGCTGGCGCAGGTGGCTGTCCTCAGCCTGCTCCCCTTCGTGAGCTGGGCGGGGCATCTGGGCGGCTTCCTCTTCGGCCTGCCTTGTGGCTTGGCCCTGCGCATGGGGCGGCAGGTCTACGCGCGCGCCCTGCCCATCCTTCTTTTTCTCTCCGTGGTGGTGGCGCTCTACGCAGCCCACCCCGAGCGGCGTGGAGGCTTTTGACATGGAAGTGCGAAGTGTCTGTGTGTTCTGCGGCTCCCGGCCCGGCGCGCGTCCGGAGTACATGGACGCCGCCACACGCATGGGCGCCGAGTTGGCGCGGCGAGGACTGACGCTCGTCTACGGCGGCGCCAGCGTGGGGCTCATGGGCGCGGTGGCGGACGCCGCGCTGGCCGCGGGTGGCAACGTCGTCGGCGTGCTGCCTGGCTTCCTTGGCGCCAAGGAACTGGCCCACCGAGGCCTCACGGAGCTGCACTCCGTCGGCTCCATGCACGAGCGCAAGGCGCTGATGGCGGAGCGCGCGGATGCCTTCATCGCCCTGCCCGGAGGCTTTGGAACGCTCGATGAGCTCTTCGAAATCGTGACCTGGGCCCAGCTCGGCCTGCACCGCAAGCCCATGGGCCTGCTGGACACGCGCGGCTTCTTCCAGCCATTGCTGGCCATGGCGCGGCACCACGCGGAGGAAGGCTTCGTCCCCATGGAGCAGGCCGTGCCCTTCGCCGTGAGCGCGTCTCCCACGGCCCTGGTGGACCGGCTGCTGGCGGGCCCGACGATGCCGCCCGCCGAGAAGTGGCTGAAGCGCACCAGCCAGACGTGAGCCGCGCTACTGCGCGCGCACCTGCATGTCCGCCTTGCCCAACGACGAGGCCATGCGGAACGTCACCGTCTCCGTGCCGGGCGGAATGACGGGGCTCCCGTCGGACATCTGCGTGGGGAACTGAATCTCCCACCCCACCCAGAAAATCGACGTGTACGGGTAGTACGCCCGCGTCTGCATGTTCACCCGGCCCAGCCGGCGGATGCGCGAGGGCGTCACCTCGCCAGCGGGCGTCACCAGCGCCAGGCGCCAGATGGAGTGCTTGGAGTCGAAGTCGGCGTAGACGAAGTCGTTGAAGTGCACGCCCAGGAAGAACTCGTGGGCCTGCGCGGCCTTCGCCTGCTCCTCGGCGAGCATCTGCTCCACCTTCACCGTGGGCAGTTGCTGGAAGGCGGCCTGGCGATGCACGCGCGCCTCGCGAAAGGACAGCGTCTGCAGCGTCACGCCCGCGAACACGCGCGTGTCGAAGCCGTCGTAGATTTCCTTCTGTCCCGTGTAGCGCGCGAGAATCTTCCGGTAGGAATGCTCCGCGTGTTCATCCGGCAGCGACGGCGGCGGATCACTGATGGCGGTGGGCGGCGTGGTGACACAGCCCGCGAGCAGCCCCAGCAGCGCCGCGGTGATGAACGGACGACTCACGGAATGAAGTCCTTGCGGGTGAAGAGCGTGTGGAGCCGGTGCCCAGAGGCCTCCACGGCTTCACGCCCACCCTCCAACCGGTCCACCAGCGCGAAGGCACCCAGCACCTTCAGGCCCTCCAGCTGGGCCCGCTCGATGGCCTTCAGCGTGGAGGCTCCCGTCGTGACGACGTCCTCCACGATGGCCACCGCCGCGCCCTGCCCCAGCCCGCTCAGGCCTTCAATCCACTGACCCGTGCCGTGCCCCTTGGGCTCCTTGCGCACGATGAAGGCCGCCAGCGGCGTGCCGGACAGGTAGCCGGTGAGGCTCACCGCGGACGCCAGCGGGTCGGCCCCCAACGTCAGCCCGCCCACGCCCACGGCCTCCGGGGCCTCGCGCCGGATGGCCTCCAGGAACAGCCGGCCAATGAGAAAGTGGCCCTCGGCCAGCAGCGCCGTGCGCTTGCAGTCGATGTAGAAGTCCGACTCCTTGCCGGACGAGAGCACCACGCGGCGCTGCTCGAAGGAGCGCTCGGTGAGCAGCTCCAACAGCCGGGCACGGTCACGCACGAGCGGTTCCGCCATGGCTTACAACCCCTCCAGATAGGTGACCAGCTCGGACGAGTAGCGGAGCTGCATCAGGAGCTCTGCCTTGCGCGACTCATCCAGCGCGGCGAACACGTCCGCCAGCAGTGAGAGGTCCTGATTGATGGCCCCGAGCCGCTGCGCCACTTCCTGCGCCAGCTCGTCGGCGTCAATCTCCTCTTCGACGCCCTCCGGCGCCAGCGTGTCCTCGGTGGCGAGCGCCTTCTCCAGCATGTCGCGAACGGCCGCGCTCAAGCGCCCCTGCGCCTCGAGCTCGTCGCGCTTCGCCTCCAGGACTTCCGGGCCCACCGGCGTGGCGTGAATCGCCTCCGCCAGCGACATCACCAGCGCGTCCTCGTCCGAGAGCCGCAGGTGGATCCGCGCCTGCACGGCGTCTCGCTTGAGGAAGCGCAGCGCCGCGACCCGCCGGAAACCACAGACGAGTTGATAGCGGTCTTCCCCCGCCGGGCGAACGTCCACCGGGAACAACTGCCCCAGCCGCGCGATGTCCGTGGCCAGCCCCGACACGTCGCCTTCCGGGCGCAGCTTGAACGCGCTTTCGTCCTGCAACTTCTCCAGCGGCAGGAGCACCGTCGTCACCCGGCCCGAAAGCCGCTGCTCGGGTTCGGGGAGGACGTCCTCCCGCGACTCCTCGTCAGAGTCGCTGGCTTTGTCCCCGTCGGCCTCCCCCGTCCAGAACGCGCCTTGGGGGCGCTCGTCCAGCCCGGGCGTGACATGGGCCTCGCCGTCGGAGGGGGACTGCTCGGCGCGTGTCTCCGCGTTGGCGACGGACCCGCCTCCTGATTCGCTTCCGTCCTGCCCGTGGGACTCACTCACGGCCTGGTGCTCGCCCTGCGCATGAGACGCATCCTTGGCAGGTGGCTCCGCCTGACCGTGGGACGAGGTGCCCTCGGCCTGCAGTCCACCTTCCTGCGAACCTGCCTGGTCCTTCGAACCTTCGCTCGCGGAGGAATCCGCGGAGCCCGGCGCTTCCCCGCCCACGTTGTGCGGTCGTGCGCCCTCGCCCTGGGTGTCGCCACTGGCGACGGGAGGCTCACCGCCCTGCCCCTGCGCGGAGCTGGCGTTCTGGGGCTCGCCCTGTTCCGAAGGCGTGCCCTCTGCGCGCTGCGCAACGCCCTGCTCGGAAGACGTGCCCTCTGCGCGATGCGCAACGCCCTGCTGCTCGGAAGGCGTGGCCTCGGCTCGCTGCTCCGAACCTTCGGCGGGGGGCGTGCCCTCTGCGCGGTGCTCACCACCGGACTCCGGTGACGCGTCCTCGCGCTTGTGCTCGCCCTGCGGCTCCGAGGAGCCCCCCGAAGCGGGCGGCTCGGCGCTCACGGCACCGCCCTGGCTGCCGTCCTGCCCGGACGGCGCCTGCGAGCCACCTTCGGGCCCAGCACCCGCCGTCCCATCCTGTCCATCAACCCTGTGCTCGGCGTCCATGGTGGCACCCCTGATAAGCCCACGCGCCCGCACCGCCAACGACTGGCGGCGCGGGCCGTGCGCGCTAGCGGGTCTTCTTCTTCACCACGACCTTCTTCTTCGCGCCAGCACCCACCAGGACTGGCGTTGGCGGCTCGGCAGAGCCCGCCTGCTCAGCCTGCGGCTCCGCCCGCTCCACGCGGGTCGGCGGAGGCGGCGGCAGCGGCTTGCTTCCCAGGCCACCCAACCCCGGACGGGTGATGGGCGCCGAGGGGCGCGTCACCGCGGGAGGCGCCGAGGGGCGCGCGGGCGGTGGAGGAGGCGTGGGCCGCGACGGCGGCGGCGGAGGCATGGGCCGTGCGGCCGGAATCGTCGGACGCGCGGGCGTCGCCGTGGGACGGGTCACCGCCGTGGGGCGGACCACCGCGGGGCGCTCGGCCGGCAGACGTCCCGGCTCCACGTCACCCATGTCCACGCGGCCACGGAAGCTGGCCCCGTCGACGATGATGACGCGCGGGGCGCGGATGTCGCCCACCATGCGGCCTTCGCGGGTGAGCTCCACGCTCTCGGTGGCGTTGATGTTGCCCACCACCACGCCGCTGACGATGGCGTTCTTCACCGCCACGTTGGCCTTCACCACGCCCGAGGGCTCCACGATGAGGGTGCGGCTGAGCGTCAGCTCACCCTCGACGCGCCCTCGGACCGTGAGGTCCTCGTCGCCCGTCAACCGGCCGCTGATGAGGATGGAAGGCCCCACCACGGTGTTGTCGACGTTGCTGCTCGCTGAGAGCTCCTTCGCGGTGGCCACGAATCAGCGCTCCTTCATGTCCATGTCGACGTTGCCCTTGAAGGAGGCACCGTCGGCGATGAGGATTCGAGGCGCCTTGATGTCTCCCACCACGCGGCAGTCCGTCTTCAGCTCCACCTTGTCGCTGGCGACGATGTTGCCCGTGACGCGGCCGGCGATCTCCACGTTCTGCGTCTCGATGTCGGCCTCGACGACGCCGCTGCCCTCCACGTAGAGGCTTTCCTTGAGGGAAATCTTCCCCTTCACGGTGCCCTGGATGACCAGGTCCTCGTCGCCGGAGATCTCCCCGTCGATGACGATGCTCGAGCCAATGACCGTATTCGCCATGAGTGTTGTCCGCCTCTCGAAAGGTGTGTGCCGTGCCGTGCGCGGCGTGAAGCTCAAATGTCGTCAGGAAGCCGTACGTCCATCTCGATGGAGCCGTTGAACACAGCCCCGTCCTCGATGACGACGCGAGGTGCCTTGATGTCGCCGGCCACCTTGGCCGAGGCGTTGATGGCCACGCGCGACGAGGCGTCGATGTTGCCGCTGGCCTCGCCGTTGATGGTCAACTCCTCGGCGCGGATGTCCGCCTGCACCTTGCCGGTGCTCTCGATGGTGAGGTGGTTCTTCAGGGCAATCTGCCCCTCCACACGTCCCTCGATCACCAGGTCCCCACCTCCCGTGAGGTTGCCCTTGATGACGATGCCCTTGCCGATGATGCCCGTTTCACCCGTTGCCATGCGGTGACCTCACCCAGCGCCAGCTCCTCCCTAGGAGCCGGGCGACCTGATTATGTCAGAGATGCGCGGAGATCCAGCCGGAGATATCCCGGAATACCTCCGCACGGCCCACCTCGTTGAGCGGCTCATGCCGCATTCCGGGGTACTCCTTGAACTTCTTGTCCGGCGACCCCGCCCGCTCGAAGTACTCCCGCGCCGCCGCCGGAGCGGCCACCCCATCCTCCGCGCCACACAGGACGAACAGCGGCACTTGAATCTTCGGCGCCAGCAGCACGGCCTCGCCCTGCGCCCGGGTGGATTCGACGAACCACCGGGGCGTGGCGATGGCCTGGTGGAGCGGGTCCTCCCGGGTGGCCCGCTGCACGTCGGTGTCATGGGTGAGGTCCTCCACCTTCAGCCCGGAGGAGATGCTCAGCCATGGCACCAGCTTGCCCACCGCGCGCGCGGCCATCAGCTTCGAGGCCGGCGGAGTGATGGCCAGCTTGAGGTACGGCGCCGACAGCACCAGCCCCGTCAACCCCTCCACCTGCCGGCTGGAAGCCCACGTCGCCGACATCAGGCCACCGTGGCTGTGCGCCAACACGAAGGCCTTCTTGCCCTCCGACACCGCGCGCACCCGCGCCCAGAAGACCTCCAGGTCCTCCAGGTAGTCCGGCCACTTCTCGCAGTAGGCCCGGCGCCCGTCGGCCTTGCCATGGCCCCGGTAGTCGAAGCCGTGGACCGCGAAGCCGTCCGCCAGCAGCGCGTCCGTCACGAAGCCATAGCGCCCGAAGTGGTCACCGTACCCATGCACCACCGCGACATGCGCGCGGGGCTCGGCGTCTGGAAGGATGGACTTCCAGTACAGTCGTGTCCCGTCCCTGCCGGGAAAGAAGCCCTCGTCGCTACGCGCCATAGGCCCACCAACTTAGCGGTCTGGCGCACGCGTGGGTAGCGCATTGAGCTTGCGCTCCAACGCGGCGCGCTGGCCGGGAGGCTCGGCGGACTCGGGGTCCAGCGTCAGCACTTCCAGGGCGCGCCGCCAAACGGCCGCGGCGTCGTCCGTCCTCGCCACCCGCTGATAGGCGTCTCCCAGGTGTTCGAGGATGACGGGCTCGTCTGGAGCCAGCGTGGAGGCCCGCTCCAGCGCGTCCACGGCCCGGGCGTAGTCCCCTCTGCGGAAGTACACCCAGCCCAGTGAGTCCAGGTAGGCCCCGGTGTCCGGCCGCAGCTCCAGGGCCCGCCGCACGCGCCGCTCGGCCTCGTCCAGGTTCTGCCCCGCCTGCGCCAGCAGGTATCCCAGGAAGTTCAACGCGGCGGCGTGGTCCGGTGACACAGCCAGCACCGCCCGCATGCGGGCCAGCGCGCCCGTCATGTCGCCCTGCCGCTCATGCGCCGCGCCCAGCACGTACAGCAGGTCTTCGTCCCGGGGGAAGCGGGCCACCGCCTCGCGAAGCAGTGTCAGGGCTTCGCGCCCCCGGCCCTGCCGGTGGAGTGTGGCGGCCAGGGCGTCATACAGCGCCGCGGAGGGACCGACGGACAGGCCCTCGCGGAGGAGCAGCTCCGCGCGGTTCGGCGTGCCGCCGCGCTCCAGGGCTCGGGCGAACTGCATCCGGACTTCCACGTCCGCTGGCGACTCCTGCATCGCGGCCCGGAAGAGCGTGAGGGCCCGGGAGTGCTCGCCCAGGAGCGACAGGCAGCGGGCTCGGCGCAGGCGCGCGTCGGCGTAGACATCCGCCTCAGCGGGCACACCCGCGAAGGCCTCCGCCGCGTCGGCGAAGCGGCGCATCCGCTCATGGACGAGCCCCGCGTAGTAGGCCAGCCGAGGGTCCGCATGGTCCCCCCGGCGCGCCGCCTCCAGCACCTCCGCGGCCGCCCTGGGCTCGCGCGCGGCGAGGTAGCTGAAGGCCACCCGTACCGGCATCTCCGGCTCGGAGGAGAGGGACAACAGCCGGTCGAAGTACGCTCGCGCCCGGACGGCGGAGCCCGCCTTCAGCGCCGCGCGGCCGGCGCCCAGCAGCACCTCGCGGCTGTCCGGGTCCCGCTCCAGCGCCCGAGCCAGGGACTCCTCCGCCTGCACGGGCCGGCCGGTGTCTTCGTACAGCTGCGCCAGCGCCGTCAGCACCTCCACGTCACCCGGGGCTCGGGCGGCGGCCTCGACCAGCAGGCGCTCGGCGCGCGCCGTGTCGCCCCGCTCCGCCAGCGCCAACCCCAGGCGCTGGTACCCCGAGGCCTCCCCCGGCAGCGCCAGCGCCAGCGCGTCCACCACCTTCACCGCTTCGTCCGGGGCCCCCATCTCCAGGTGGAGCTGGGTCAGGACGAGATACGCCTCCGGCTCGCGAGGCTTGAGGGTCACCGCGCGCCGCAGGTGCAGGCGGGCCCGGGCGAACCGCTTCGACTCCGTGAGAACGCGGCCCAGGAGCACGTGCGCGGGGTAGTAGGCGGGGGCGCGCAGCACGGCCCGGCGCAGCTCGCGCTCCGCGCGCGTCAAGTCGCCCAGACGGGCGTACTCCTCCCCCAGCCGGGTGAGCAGCAGCGGGTTTCCATCATCCGTGGCCAGGGCCAGCCGCAGCGCGTCCACCGCGCCCCGGTGGTCCCCGGCATGGTGCTTCAGCCGGGACTGGAGGTAGTTCGTGTAGCTGGCGGAGGAGGCATAGCGGCCTTCGTCCGTGGAGCCCGCGTCGATGGCCTCCCGCATGGCCTCCGGGTCCACGCGCGGCCGCCGTGACGGGGCGGCCGCGGACACACCCGGCGCCACGAGGACGGCCAGCAGGGCGGACACGAGGAGGCGAGAGGGGCGCACGCGAGCATGAGTCTAGCGTGAGCCCGTCCCGCGCGCAGTCGCCTCAGCTCTCTTCGGGGGCCGGCGCGCCCAGCTTCTCCAGCAGCTTCTCGACCGAGTCGCTGTCCTGGCTCACATCCGCCACCGCCGACCGGTACTCCGTGTCCGTCGCCTTCTCCACATCCGGCAACATGCGGCTGATGACGGCGCGCGCCGCCTCCGCCTGGCACTCCGGCAGGACGACGGCGAACACACCTCCGCCCAGGTGGGAGATGGCATCCGGGTGGCGCACCCGCTTGCGCATGACATCGGCGATGCTGGACGGCACCGGATCCACCGGCCGGTCGGGCCGGAGCACGGCGAGGCTGAGCGCGCGGTGGTAACGCCGGCTGCGCGCCACCTCCTGCTCCAGCCGCAGCAGCAGCCCGCGCCGGTCGTGCAGGCCCGTGGCGGGGTCGCTGCCGGTGCGCCGCTGCAAGGCGCTGGACTTCTCCTTCTCCTGCTGCTCGCGCTCACCCTGGCGCAGCTTGAGGGCGCGCTCGGTGCGGTTGAGGAGTTCCACCGCGTTGAACGGCTTGCTCATGTAGTCCACCGCGCCCAGGTTCAGCGAGCGGACCTTCTCCGCCACGCCCTGGTGGGCGGACAGCAGGATGACGGGGATGCGCGCGGTGTCCGTCGAGGACTTGAGCGCCATGGCCGCGTCCAGGCCGTCCAGCTTGGGCAGGAACACGTCCATGACCACCAGGTCCGGCCGCTGGGCCTTCGCCCGGGCCAAGCCCTCCGCGCCGTCGCGCGCCACCTCCACGCGGTACTTGGAGCGCAGCACCTCCGACAGCACCGCGGCGATCTCCGGCTCGTCCTCCACCACCAGCACGCGCGGCTGCTCCTGCGGCGTGGACGCGGCGGCGGGCGGCGGGCGCGGGTTGCGCGGCGCTTCCTGCGCCAGCGGCAGCGTGAAGACGAAGATGCAGCCGGTGTCCGGCGGGCTCTCCGCCCAGATTTCACCGCCGTGCAGCTCCACGAACTCCTTGCAGATGGCCAGCCCCAGGCCGGTCCCGCCTTTGCCGCCGTGGCGGTAGCGGTCGAAGACGAGGTGCAGCTCGTCCGGCGGAATGCCCACACCGTCGTCCTGCACGCACACCTTGGCGGCGTCTCCATCGGGACGCCCCAGCCGCTGGGTGCTCACCACCACCTCGCCGTCCTGGCGCGCGTGGTGGATGGCGTTGGTGATGAGGTTCTGCAGCACCTCGTGCAGCTTCACCTCGTCACCGATGAGCATCAGGCTGTCGGGACAGTCGGCGCGCAGCGACACGCCCCGGTCCGCGGCGAGAATCTCCAGCTCGTTGACGGCGTCGCGGCAGAGCTGTGCCACGTCCAGGACCCGGGGCTCGATGGACAGCCGCGCCGCCTCGCCCTTGCCCTTCTCCAGCAGCGACTCCACCAGGCCGAGGATCTTCTTGCCCTGGCGAATCATCGCCTCGGAGGACTGGCGCTGCTGCGGCTCCAGCGGCCCTTCCTGCAACAGCCGGCCGTGCCCCAGGAGCACCTGGAGCGGCGCGCGCAGGTCGTGGCTGCACACCGCGATGATTTCGTCCTTGAGCCGGTTGAGCTCCTTCAGCCGGCGGTTGGCCTCGTTCAGCTCCTGGTAGCGCTGGACGTAGGCTTCCTCCAGGTCCTCGCGCTTCTTCTTCACCGCCGTGTGCAGGCGCGCGTTGCGGATGGAGTTGGCCAGCACGCCGGCCACTGCCTGGGCGAACTCCTGCTCGTCCCGGCCGAACGACGCGTCAGCGCGCGATACCCGTAGGAACAGCGCTCCCAGCAGGTCGCCCTGACAGATGAGGGGCTGCACCAGGATGGACTTCACGCCCAGCGGCAGGATGTTGGTGCGGACCTCCGCCATCAGCGGGTCGCGCTGTGCCTCCTCGATGACCACCGATTCCCGCGTCTCCAGCGCGCGGCGCAGCTCCGGGTAGCGCATCACCTCGATGTCCAATTGGACGAGGCTCGGGTCTTCCTGCGTGGCCACCACCTTCGCGGTGCGGGCATGGCTGCCCTCCACCAGCACCACGGAGCAACGGTCCGTCCCGGTGACACGGCCCACCTTGTCCACGGCGATGCGGAGTATCTCCTCCAACTCGAGCGAACTGGTGGCCGCCTGGGTGATTTCCAGCAGCATCCCCATGCGCAGGCGGATCCGCTCTTCCCGGTCACGCAGCCGGCCTGCGCGCAGGGCGGCCTCCAGACGGGGCACCACCTCGTCGGCGCTGCGGATCCAATCGTCCACGGCCAGCCGCTTGAAAGCTTCCGCCGAGCGCGCGCGGCCCAGGTCCACCAGCACCGGCAGGCGCTGGAGCCGGTCCACCTTGCGCAGCGACTCCAGCATCTCCGCGGCCCGCTTCGCCGTCACCGCCAGCAGGACGACCTCTGGCTGCAATGTGTCCGCGACCTGGGCCAGGCCGCTCTCCTTCTCCGCCGACGCACACTGGTAGCCGCTCGACGTGAGCCGCTCCATGAGCGCATCGCCCGCCTCCTTGGCGGCCACCACCAGCACGCGTCCCCGCTGATCAGCCTGCATCTCGACTCTCACGGTGAACCCCAGCCCCGGCGACATTGCGCCGGGTAGAGAGGCTGCAAAAACCCGCTGCGTGCGAAAGAGTTCATGGTTCGGATCCCGATCATGCCGCTGAACACGCCCTGGAGCCAGAACGGCGGGCATGGGTGGGAGGATGTGGCCACGTCGGTCCCCGCCGCCCCCAAGCCCTCCGGGAGTCGAGCGTACACGATGGACGTCACTTCCCAATCACCCGCGGACCGCGCACGGCCGCCCGCCCTGCCTACCGCCCATCAGGCGCCAGTGGGGCTGCACATGCAACTTCCTGGCGCATCCCTGGCGCTGTGATGCCGCCCACCGCACAGGGTCCCAACGGCGCTGGCGGAACTACCACAGCCCGCGGACGTTGGGGGACGTTCCGTACCCAGGTGGGAGAGAGAATCGGTTCGGGCCTCCCCGACAAACGGGCCTGGATGCCTGGGACGCCGCGTACCGGCTAGAGTCGCCGCCATGGCCCACCCCTCCCTGACGCGGCGCGCGCGGCGCTCCGCACTCATCGTCGCCGGCAGCCTAGCCGCCGCCTGTGGCGGCAGTGAACCGCCCCCTCCCACGCCGGATCCTCCCCAGGTCGCCCTGACGGTGCCCGCGAGCATCATCTCCGACGACAAGCTCCAGGTCATCGTCACGGTGTCTGGCTGCGAGGGCGGCTCGACGCTCAACGTCAATGACCGGGAGACCCTGCTCCGGACCTTCCCGCACAGCGGCGGCACCATGACGCTGACGCTGGAGCGCAACGACATTCCCTACGCCACGGCGGGCCTGGCCGCGAACCTGTCGTTGAACGCGGTGGCCACGTGCTCCGACGGGCGTACGAATCGCTCGCAGCCCGCCCCTGTCTCCTACTTCCCGGTGCAGCGCCGCATCGTGGAGCCGCAGAACGCCGGACAGGTCGTCACCGACCACTTCGTCATCGACGGCACCAGCGCCAATCCCACCTTCTTGGGCTGCGGCGTCCCGCCGACGGAGATTTCCACGCTGTACCGCGTGAACCTCAGCGGCAAGGTGACGGGCACTGTCGGAATGCCCATCGCCTGCACTCCCGAGACGGTCATCACCGAGCGCAACCCCATCAGTGGCAAGCGCTGGGTGTGGACCCCGAACGTGGGCGCCTTCGCCGTGGACGCCGACCTGCGCATCACCGCGCGCACGACGACGGACATCGGCCCCACGCAGCTCACCGTGCTGCCGGGCGGTGACGCCATCATCGTCAACCGCATCGACGAGGTGCGCCGGCTCTCCCACAACCACGACGGCACGTCGGAGAGCGTGGCCGAGGTCAAGTGGCTCTACGCACCCACGACGCTGGAGAGCGTCATCGCTCCGCCCCTGGTTCGCGCGGACGGGATGATTCTCATCGCCTCACTGGGAACGGGCCCGGATGCTTCGCGCACGGACGTCACCGTCACCGAGCTGTACGCGGGCGAGACGGGTGAGCAGGGCGCGGGCGGAACGGCCCGGGCCGCGTACAAGCTGCGGACCTTCGCGCGCAACGAGCGCCTCCCCCTGGGCGCCTTCAATGACACGGGCAACACGCTCTTCCTGGGCCTCCAGCTCGGCTCGGAGCAATCGCAGGTCATCGCCTGCGCCGCGAACCAGGACGAGTGCGAGGGCGCTCGGCTCCAGTGGACGAGCCCCGCACTCCCGGTGCCGCTGGCGCACATCGTCTATCACCCGGGTGCCTCGCGCCTCGTCGCGGTGGGCAAGCAGCGCGTGTGGTTCCTGGACGCGTCGGGGCAGATTCGCAACCGGGACAACCGCTCCATCGACGCGAATGGCGCGCTGAACGTGCTCCAGGTGCTCCGCCGGCCGGGGTCGCCGGAGCTCTTCCTGCTCAACGCGCCGGCCCGCGGACTGGATGGCGCGCCGACGCTGCCCAACGAAATCGTCGCCGTGGACCAGACGTCCAGCGGCGAGGCCCGCGAGCTGTTCCGCCACCAGGTGGTCGACAGCCTGAGCGGTGCAATCGACCCTGAAGGCCGGCTGTGGGTCCGCACGGGCTTCGACGTGGTGCAGACGCTGCCTCTGTCCGACTACCGCCGCTACCGGCCGTAGCGCGCGGACTCAGGGCCTGCTGGCGACGAGGAGTGCCTCCACGTTGCCAGCGGGCCCGGGCACCGTGGAGTCCATCAACCCGAGGACCTCCAGGCCCTGCTCGCGGACGAACGCCGTCACCGTGTCGATGGCGTCCTGCCTGGCAGCGACATCCCGCACCACGCCGCCCTTCCCTACGCGGTCTGGCCCTACCTCGAACTGAGGCTTCACCAGCGCGACCAACAGCCCGCCCGGCTCCAGGTACGTCAGCACCGACGGCAGCACCTGCGTGAGGGAGATGAAGCTGACGTCGATGACGACCACGCCGACCTTCTCCGGCAGGTCCTCTTCCGTGAGGTAGCGCGCGTTGACACGCTCGCGCGAGCGCACCCGCGGGTCCGTGCGCAGCTTCTCGTGGAGCTGCCCGTAGCCCACGTCAATCGCGTGGACGCGCGTGGCGCCGTGCTGGAGCAGGCAATCCGTGAAGCCGCCGGTGCTCGCGCCGATGTCCGCGGCCACCTTGCCTCGAACGTCGAGCCCGAAGCGGTCGATGGCGCCCTTCAGCTTCAGGCCGCCGCGCGACACGTAGGGAAGCACCTCGCCCTTGAGGCGCAGCTCCGCCTCCTGCGGAATCAGCGTGCCGGGTTTGTCCACGCGCTGGTCGCCCACCACCACCTGGCCGGCCAGGATGAGCGCCTGGGCCTTGGTGCGCGACTCGGCCAGTCCGCGCTCCACCACCAGCACGTCCAGCCGCTCCTTGCGAGGCTTCACCGTCCGCCCCCTGCCAGCAGCGCCAGGCCCGCGCGCCGCAGGCCCGCCGCGTCCAGCCCCTGCTCCGCGCGCTGAACCCGCGCGTCCCCATGGGGAACGAACGCATCGGGCATGCCCATCAACCGGACGCGGGCCATCAGCCCGTGCGCCGCGAAGAGCTCCAGCACCGCGCTGCCCAGCCCGCCGCGCGTGGTGCCCTCCTCGGCCACCACGACATGACCGGACCGGCCGGCCTCCAGCAAGGCGGCCTCATCCAGAGGCGAAGCGCAGCGCGCATCCAACACGCTCCAGCCGGGCTCGCCCCGCGCGGCCTCCAGCGCGGCGATGCCCAAAGGCCCCAACGTCACCAACGTGAGCCGGGGCTGCTCCGCGCGAAGCAGCCAGCGAGCCCCCCGCAGCGGCACCTCACCCGCGCTCAGTCCTTCGGGCAGGGGCGGCAGCGTGCCGCGTGGGAAGCGGATGACGGAGGCGTGCGGCGCCACCAGGGCGGTGTCCAGCATGGGCGCCAGGTCCTCCCCCACCATGGGCGACCACAGGTGCAGGTCCGGCAGCGGGCGCAGGGACGCCACGTCGTAGGTGCCCTGGTGCGTCGCCCCATCCGCGCCCACCAGCCCCGCGCGGTCCACGGCGAAGACGACGGGCAGGCCCGGCAGGCACACGTCGTGGATGATCTGGTCGTACGCGCGCTGGAGGAAGGTCGAATAGATGCAGCACACCGGCCGCGCGCCGGCCATGGCCAGCCCCGCGCTGAACGTGACGGCGTGCTGTTCCGCGATACCCACGTCGTGCACCCGGTCCGGGAAGCGCGCCTTGAGCGCGTTGAGCGCCGAGCCCTCCAACATCGCGGGAGTCACCGCAACCACCCGTGGGTCCCGGGCCATGGCGTCTTCCAGCACCGCCGCGAAGGCCTCGCTGAAGGTCCGCTGGCCACCGCGCGAGCGCACCAGCTTGCCGTCCCGCCACTCATACGGGCCCATGGCATGTCCACGCGTCTGCGCGTCGGCCTCCGCTGGCGGAAAGCCCTTCCCCTTCAGCGTCAGCGCGTGCACCACCACCGGCCGCGACGAGGCACGGGCCTCGCGCAGCGCGCGCATCAGCGCAGGCAGGTCGTGCCCATCCACCGGGCCCAGGTAGGTGAAGCCCAGGCCTTCGAAGAAGTCGCGCGCCTCGCGGGTGCGCAGCAGCGCGGGGATGGCCCCCACGTTGGCGCTGATGGACATCTGGTTGTCGTTGAGGACGACGACCAACGGCAGGGAGCTCCCCCCCGCGTTGTTGAGCCCTTCAAATGTAAGGCCCCCCGTGAGGCCGCCGTCGCCCAACACCGCCACCACATGGCCCCGGTGCCCCTGCTGCCGCCGGCCCTCCAGCACGCCCAGCGCCGCGGACACCGCCGTGCATGAATGCCCCGCGAGCAGCGCGTCGTGAGGACTCTCCCGCGGGTCCAGGAACGGCGCGATGCCGCCCGCGTGCCGCAGCGTGTGCATGCGGTCACGCCGCCCCGTGAGGAGCTTGTGCGCGTACGTCTGGTGCCCCACGTCGAACAGCAGCGCGTCTTGGGGCGAATGGAACACGCGGTGCAGCGCGACGATGAGCTCCACCGCGCCCAGGGAGGCCCCCAGGTGCCCCCCCACGCGGCCGCAGATGGAGATGATGTCCTCGCGCAGTTCCTGACACAGGAGCGGCAGTGCCTCCTCGGGAAGTGCGCGGACGTCCGAAGGCGAGCCGATGCGTGACAGCAACTCCGACATTAGGACTTCCGCTCCACCGTGTAGCGCGCCAACGCCGCCAGCGGCCCGTCCTCGCCCTCCAGGGGGCGCACGGCCGCGATGGCCTCGGCCACCTTCTGGTCCGCCAGCTTCCGCGACGCCTCCAGGCCCACCACCGCCGGGAAGGTGAAGCGCCCGGCCGCGGCGTCCGCGCCCGCGGGCTTGCCCAGCTCCGCCGCCGTGGCCGTCACGTCCAGCACGTCATCGGCAATCTGGAAGGCCAGCCCCACCGCGTCACCGTAGGTGTCCGCGCGCGCCAATGCGTCCGCGTCTCCACCGCTGGCCAGCACGCCCATGCGGCACGCGGCCCGGATGAGGGCGCCCGTTTTCATGCGGTGCATCCGGATGAGGTAGTCCAGCGCGGACGGCCGGTCCTCGGCGGTGTCCAGCACCTGCCCGCCCACCATGCCCGCCGCGCCCGAGGCCACCGCCAGCTCCCGGCACAGCGCGGCGCGCATGCTCTCGGGCCCACTGGCCACCAGCGTGAAGGCCTCCGTCAACAGCGCGTCCCCCGCGAGGATGGCCATGGACTCACCGTACACCTTGTGGTTGGTGAGCCGGCCCCGGCGGTAGTCGTCGTTGTCCATCGCCGGCAGGTCGTCATGCACCAGCGAGTACGTGTGCACGTACTCCAGCGCGCACGCCGCGTCGCCCGCCACCGCGGACACGGCGCTTCCGCGCGCCACGAGGTCCGCGAAGGCCAGGCAGAGCACCGGGCGCAGGCGCTTGCCGCCGGCCAGCAGGGAGTAGCGCATGGCCTCCGCGAGCTGCGGCGGCGTCCCGGAAGGCCCGAGCCGCGCCACGCGCTCGTTCAGCAGGGCCTCGACGCGCGCCTGCTGAGCGGCCAGGAAGGAATTCAGTTGAAACGTTGCCACGAGCGTCCGTGCTCCTCTTATGGAATCTGCGCGGGCACGAGCTCGCGAATGCGGCTGACGAGCTTGTCCATGTCCAGCGGCTTGACGAAGTAGTCCGCGGCGCCCACCGCCATGCCGTGCCGCTTGTCCTCGGGCTCCCCGCGGCCACTGATGAAGATGACGGGGATGTCCCGGAACTGCTCGTTCTTCTTCACCGCCCGGCACAGCTCGAAGCCGTCAATCCAGGACATGTTGACGTCCAGGAGGATGGCATGCGGCCGGTGAAGCTGGAGCGACGCGATGAGCCGCAGGCCGTTGGCCGCCATGGTGACGGCGAAGCCCTCGTACTCCAGGGCCGCCGCCAGCAGCTCCCGCGTGTCGCGGTCATCATCGACAATGGTGATTTTCAGCTTCGACATGCCGGAATGGACGCGCCCGAGCACCTAGAACGGGACGTCATCCTCCGGGGGCGGGCGGGGAGCGGGGGCCCGAGGGGCCGAGGGCGCGGGTGCCGCCGGACGCGCGGCGACCGACAGGGGCGCCACCACGTCGTTTCCGTCCTCGTCCAGCAGGAGCTGTTCGATGCGCTGCTCCGCCTCGGTGAGCAGCTTCTCACCCCGGCGCACCAGCCGGATGCCTTCCTCGAAGGCCTTGAGCGAGTCCTCCAGGGAGAGATTGCCGCTCTCCAGCCGGCCCACCGTCTCCTCGAGCCGGGAGACCACGTCCCCGTACTGCTCGGGGACCTCGGTCTCCGCTACCTTGTCCGCCTTGGGCGCCTTGTCCGACTTCGCCACTTCCATCCACCTCCCCGCATGGGGCGCGGGACTCTAGAGGGTGGCCCGTCAGCAGTCCACCGGCCCTTTCACCGCCGTGACGGTGGCTTCGATTTCTTCACATCCCCCGAGCGACTTCGCCCCGTTCGACGCGAGCTTCAGCCCCAGGCGCTCTCCCACCTGGACATCCGCGCCCGTGCGGACCACCGCGCCATCGCGCTGGCGGAACACCACCGAATAACCGCGGGACATCACCTTCAACGGACTCATCGCGTCCAGACGTCCCTCCAGACGCTGGAAACGCTTCTGCGCATCCGCCAGGGCCCCCTGCTGGAGCGCCAGCAGCCGCGCCCGGTGCGCGGCCAGCCGGGCGCGCTCGCGGGACACCTGGGCCGCCGGAGACGCCCTCTCGAGCCCCAGCCGTGCCGTTGCCAGCGCCCCGTGCCGCGTCGCCACACCTGCGCGCACCGCCTCCGACAGCCGCATGGCCAGCTTCAGCAGGTGCGCCCGCTGCTCACCCAGCCGTGCCTGGGGGCGCGCCCGCTGCAGCCTTTCGGTCAACGACCGCAGCTCCTCGCGGTGCCCCCGCACGGCGGGCCGCAGCACGCGCATCATCGACTCCACCTGCTCGGACAGGTGCAGCCGCTGGTGGTTGATGGCCCGCCGAGGGTCCTCCAGCCGCGACGCGAGCTGTCCTTGCTCCTCGCGCAGCTCCAACACCCGGCGCTCCATGGCACGCCGCAGACGGCCCGCCTGCGTGGCCAGCGTCAGCTCCAGGTCGGCCAGCACCGGCGCCAGGCGCTCCGCCGCGGCGCTGGGCGTGGGCGCGCGCAGGTCCGCCACGAAGTCGGAGATGGTGAAGTCGATTTCGTGGCCAATGGCGGACACCACCGGCACCGGCGAGGCGAAGATGGCGCGCGCCACCCGCTCCTCGTTGAAGGTCCAGAGGTCCTCCACCGAGCCACCGCCGCGCGTCACCACGATGACGTCCACGTCCGTGCGAGCCAGTCGCTCGATGGCGCGAGCCACCTCCACGGCGGAGCCTTCGCCCTGCACGCGCGCATCCGCCACCAGGACGCTCTGCCGTGGGTTGCGCGAATGCAGCACGCGCAGGAAGTCCTGGAGCGCCGCGCCCGTCCGGCTCGTCACCACGCCAATCCGCCGAGGCAGGTACGGCAACGGCCTGGGGGGCCGCACACGCCCGGGACCAATGAGTCCCTCCTGGGCCAGCCGCTCCTTGAGCTGCTCGAAGGCCAGCGCCAGCGCGCCCTCGCCCACCGGCTCCAACCGCTGGACGATGAGGCTGTAGCGGCCCTGCGGCTCGTACAGGTCCACGCTGCCTTCGGCAATCACCTCCATGCCGTCGCGCAGCGCGAAGCGCAGGCGGGCCGCCATGGAGGCCCACACCTTCGCGTCGATGGCCGCGCCCGCGTCCTTCAGCGAGAAGTACCAGTGGCCACGCGCGTTGGGCCCGCGAAAGCCCGTCACCTCGCCGCGCACGATGACGCGGGCGAAGCGCGACTCCAGCGTCTGCTTCAGCTGGCGGGTCAGCTCGCCCACCGACAGCACCACGCGCTCGGGCTTGGGCGGCGGAGGCGGCGCGCCCTCCATCGGCCCCAGCAGCGAGGTGCCGTCCTCGTCCACCGGAGGCGGCGGAGGCTTCGGCGGCGCCGCGGCCTTCCGCGCCGCGCCAGCCGCACGAGGCGTGGAGGCGCCACTGCCAAACAGGTCTCCCTGCTGGCCCACTGGCGGCAGCGTGCCGCCTCCCACCTTGCGCCGGGTCATCGGGACAGCTTCTCGACCCAGGTCTTCGCCTTCTCGTGGTACTCGTCATCCGGCGGCGTCATCGCCACCACGTCCTTGAACTTGGGCAGGGCCTCCTCGGGGCTCCCGTCCTTCAGGGAGTAGGCCTGGAGGTAGACGTCCTTCGCCTTCGCCTTCAGCTCACTGATGATGTTGGTGGCGCCCGCGTGCCCGGGGTCCGCCTGCAGCGCCTTGCGCGAGTAGTCCATCGCGCGGCTCCACTGCCCCGCCGCCTTCGCCGCGGTGGCGCCCTTGTAGAAGATGGTGGCCGCCCGCGTCCCCGCGTTGCGCGCCATCTTGCTGGGACGGCCGCCGGTGATGTCCTTGTCCAGCGACATCAGCTTCGACAGGCCCCGGGCGTCCAGGTCCTCCAGCCGCTTGTAGAGGTTGCCGAACTCCGTCACCTGCCCGAGCACCTTCTTGCACTGCGGCGTGCGCGCCATGCACGCGTTGAGGATGGCCACCGCGCCGGACATGTCGCCGTCGCGGAAGCGGTCAACGGCGGGCTCCCACGGCTTGGGGGCCGGCCCCTGGACCACGGGCCTGGGCGTGTCACGGACGATGATGGCCTGCGCCGCCTGCTCGTTGATGAGCTTGGCGTCGCGGTGCTCCGGGAAGGCCACCAGGATGTCTTCGGTGATGGCCTTGGCCATGTCGAGCTGGTTCTCATCCAGCAGCTTGCGCGCCTCGCGCGTGCGCGTGTCCGCAGCCTCCGACAGCGCGCGCTTCGTCGAGTTCACCTGCTCGTAGAGGAACTGGCTCTCACCCGCGCTGGCCAGCAGCGTACCGGCCTTGCCCAGCTCCTTCTTCGCCAGGGCCTCCTTGGCCGCCGTCAGCTTCTCCTGGACGGGAATCTCGCGCGCGGCGTGCCCGAGGTAGTCCGCCACGCCCGGGTACTCCGGCGCCTCGGACTGGAGCTCCTCCAGCTTTGCCTTCGCTTCGACCCACTTGCCCTCGCGCACCAGGTTCTTGGCGTCCTGGAACAGGCTGCCCAGCCGCTCCCGGTGGTTCTTGCCCTGACGGGCTTCTTCCGCGGCGACCGCCTGCTGCTTCTGGACGTTCATCCGCACCACGCCCAGGCCCGCGAACAGCACCACCACCGCGCCCGCCACCCCCAGCTTGATGAGCTTCTTCTTCTTCAGCTCCTCGGGGGTCGGCGCCGTGGCCGCCGTCGCGCGCGCGCTGCGCACGCGACCACCTTCGACGCGAGGCCCCGGACGGGGCGGCACCGCGCCGCGGCTGCCCGAGGCCGCCGGACGAGGACGCGGACCAGGGGCCGGCGCGCCGACCATCATCGTGGAGTTGGCCACGTCCTCGAAGCGCAGCTCCGTGTCGCCCAACGTGATGACGTCACCGTTGGCCAGCGGCGTCTCTTCGTTGATGGCGTCGCCATTGATGAGCGTTCCGTTGCCGGAGCCCAGGTCGCTCACCGCCCAGCCCGCTCCCGACTTCCGCACCATGACGTGCTTGCGGGACACGGAGGTGTCCGGGATGCAGATGGCGTTATCGGTCGCTCGACCGATGACGTACTCCTCCTCGGACAGGGCAAACTCCTCACCGTCCTTGGGGCCCGCGATGCAAATGAGCCGGGCTGCGGCGGAGACGGGGGCAGGCGCGGGCCGGGCGGACGTCCTGCGCACGGCGGGACGGGACCCGGTCCCACCCGAGGGCGCCCCGGAAGGGGGCCGGCGGCGTGCCGGAGGGGAACCGTTGGACATGCGAATCACCGACTTCCTGTCGAAGTGAGCACGCGCCTACAGCTCGTGCTCATAAGCCAACTGCAAACCTAGATTGTGGCAGCGATGCTCGGCCGTAGGGAAGCGTCGACCCATTTCCTGCAACGCGGCCCGAGCCGTCCGCGCATTCCGGTACTGTACGCTGCGTTGGAAATCGAGCAGCAGCTGGCTGCACTTGTGGTCCAGCTCGGTTGCCACCTCGCCAAGCTGGAACCGCACGTCCTGATAGATGTCAGGCTTGGTGTCCAGCGCCTCCAGCGTCACCCAGGCGAAGCGGTACTGCTGCCACGCCTTGAAGAGGTTCTCCGCGCCGACGTCGCGCGACTCATAGAACCGGGCGCCTGCGGTAACGTACTGACGCGCCTTGGCCAGGAGCTCGTCTTGCGGCAACTCCGGCACCGGGATGATTTCCAGGCGCAGGTTCCACACACGCCAGGTGTCCCGCCCCGGCGGGTTGCGGACGTTGTCGAAGACGATGGAGTTGAGCTCACCCCGCTTCAGCGCGGAGGGCGGGAGAATCTGCTCCAGCCCGCGCTCCGCCACCGCGTTCACGTCCGGCGGCACCCAGCCCACGTCCACGCCGTTGACGACCAGCGCCACCTCCTCCTTGGAGATGCCACTGGCCATGTAGTGGACCACGGCCACCGCCCGCGTCGGGGTGACGAACTGGAAGGCGAACGACTTGTGCTCCGGGTTCTCCCACGTCACGCCCTCGCCCACCCCGAACGAGTCTGAAATCACCTCGAAGCCCAGGTCCTCCGGCTCCACGCCAGACGCCCGGCCTTCGCCCTTGGGCATGAAGAAGACGGCCAGCACGCCCACCAGCGCCAGCACCAGGCCACCTCCGACCGCGCCCACGCCCAGACGCGCCGGCTTCGACAGCTGCCCCCACCACAGGAGCAACCTGCCCGCCGGACTGCCCGCGAGCTCCCGGCGACGGCGTGCGCGCTCCGCCGCCGTCTGCCCCGCGCCGGGCTCGGCCTTCGCCACGGCGGCGGTGCCCGGACGCACCGGAACCACCGCGGGCCGCTGCGCGGTGGGATGGCCCTCCGGCAGCACGATGCCGCTCTCGGCGGGAATGGGGTCGTTGAGGCGGATGGGACGGGTGGCGTCCGGGTCCAGCGCTGGGACCGGGTCGCCCCGGCGGATGGGCCGCGTGGCTTCCTCGTCCCCCTCCGGCGGCACCCAGACGAAGGTGAACTCGACGGGGCCCACGCCAATCTTGTCCCCATCCCGAAGCTGCTGCTCACCCGACAGCAGCCCACCGTTGAGCACGGTGCCATTCGAGCTGCCCATGTCCGCGACGAAGTACTTGTCGCTGCGGAGCACGATGCGCGCATGCCTGCGCGACACGCCGTGGTCGTGCAGCACCAGGTCGTTCTCCGAGGTGCGGCCGATGTTGACCTCGGCCGCCTCGAAGGTGAGCTCCCGTCCCTGCTGGAGCCCCTGCGTGATGGTCAGGAGGATGGGCACGGGGCGCTACCCCGCGACGTTTCCGAACATGAACTGGAACACGATGGGCCCGAACAGCACCATGAACACCGTGGGGAAGATGCACGCGATGAGCGGAAAGAGCATCTTCACCGGCGCCTCGCCGGCCAGCTTCTCCGCGCGCTGCGTGCGGTCGATGCGCATCTGCGTGGACTGGATGCGCAGCACCTTGCCCAAGCTGGTCCCCATCTTGTCCGCCTGGATGAGCGCGGTGACGAAGGTGGTCAGCGGCGGCAGGTCCACGCGGACAATCATGCTCTTGAGGCCTTCTTCACGCGTCTTGCCCATCTTCAGCTGCTTGAGCACCAGCTGCAGCTCCTCGCGCAGCGGCCCCGGCTTGCCCTTCTCCACCACCTTGGCCAGCGCCGCGGTGAAGTCCAGGCCGGCTTCCACTGACAGCGTCAGCAGGTCCAGGCTGTAGGGCAGCGCGCGGCTGATGAGCAGGTGGCGCTTCTTCACCTGGTCGTTCAGCCACATCAGCGGGTAGTACATGCCGAAGAGCAGGAACAGCGGCGCCCACACCAGGCTCACGCCGAAGCCGTTGAGCAGGATGAGGCCCATGATGAGGCCCACCACCGCGCTGACTTCCTGCAGCGCCATGATGTCCTCGGGCTTGTACGCCTGAGGCTCGCCCGCCTTGATGAGGTTGCGGCGCGCCTTGGCCTCGTAGCCGGGCCACATGAAGCGGCGGTTCATCGCGCCCAGGCGGCGGATGGCCACCGAGCCAAAGCCCTTCATGCCGCCCGTGGACTCGTCACGGACCTCCGACAGGAAGCGCTCCAGCATCGTCTGGTACAGCCCCAGGCCCAGGAAGCCCACGGCGCCCGCGAAGAGGAGCGCCGAGCTGCCGATCAAGATTGGCGTCAGGACATCGTCCACGGTGCACCTCTCAGATATCGATGTTGACGATGCGCCGGATGATGAGGATGCCCATCACTTCCATGATGGCGATGATGATCACGAGGATCCAACCGAAGATGTGGTCCATCATCGGCTCCATCAGGTCGGGCCGCATGTAGTTGAGCACCATGCCGAGCACACCGGGCATCGCCGCGACGATCCACCCCTGCAGCTTGCCCTGCGAGGTGAGCGCGTCGATCTTGCCCTCCAGACGGAAGCGCTCGCGGATCACCGTGGAGATCGTCTCGAACATCTCGGCCATGTTGCCGCCGAGCTGACGGGCGATGTTCGTGGACACGACGACCAGCTCCAGGTCGTCACTGCCCACGCGGCGGCCCATGTTGATGAGCGCCTCCTCCAGCGGCACACCCAGCTTCACTTCCTTCACGAAGAGCCCGAACTCCTGCGACAGCGGCGGCATCGCCTCGCGCGCCACGTGCTCGATGGCCTGGGGGAACGTGAGACCGGCCTTGAAGGCGTTGGCCATGGCCTGCAGCGCGTCCACCAGCTGCACGTTGAACTTCTTGATGCGCCGCTTCCGGTAGTGCTTGACCATCAGCATCGGCAGGAAGAAGCCGAACACCGTGGCCACCACCGCCATGATGGGGTTGAAGATGATGTACGACAGGATCCCCAACAAGCACATGCACGCGATGTTGAGGATCAACATCTGGCGTGGATCGATGAAGAGGAACATGTCGCTCAAGTCGTTCATCGACTTGGCGACGTAGCGCTCCTGGTACTGCTCATACGCCTTCGACAGGACGCTGAAGATCACCAGGCTGAAGAAGAAGACCGAGCCGGTGACGAGGAGGAGGACGATTCCAGCAAGCATGTGCGCGCTTCCCTAAGAGCGAGGGTGGACGACGCACGCCATCACGGCGCGCCAGCGCCCGCGGCCCGCTCGGCACCGCCCTTGATGATCTGGATGATTTCGCGGCGCTTCTGCTCCAGCACGCGGGTGCGCTCACCCGACAGCAGCGTGCTGATGGTCGCGCGGCCACGCTCCTCGATGAGGTCCACGTCGTCCTCGTTGCGGAGGCTGAGCGTCAGCTGGCCGAGCTCCACCGCGAGCACCAGGATTTCGGCCTCTTCCGGCAGCACCATCAGCGAGATGTTGTTGTACTCGCGCTGGTTCTCCGGGATGAGGTTCACGTTGGTGGTACCGGTGATCTTGCCCGTGGCCACCACGATGACGTTCTGGAGCAGCGTCACGGCGACGTTCTCGTCCGTCTGCGGGTCGCGGAAGGTGCCAATCACGTCCACGTGGTCATTGGGGCGAATCCAACCGCCCACCGACGTGGTGTGCTTCGCCTCGATGGTGAGGGCGCGCGCCTTCTTCTGCACCTTCGACGACAGCCGCTCGGCGGCCTTGGTCGTCTCGAACTGGCTCCACAGCAGCGGATCACCCGCCTGCAGCGCGACCAGCACCTTCTGGTTCACGATGTAGGACGCGGAGTCCGGACGCACCACGGAGGACGTCACGAACTGCTCCGGCACGGAGCGCTGGGAGATCATCTCGAAGGTGATGACCGTGCCTTCAGGGACGTCCTGCGCCGCCACGACGACGGGCACCAGGTTCCATCCGCGGCGGACATCCGCCTCCTTCTTCTTGATGGCGGAATACGCGATGACGCCGGCCAACAGGCCCAGCACAAGCGCGACGACGAGCGGAGTCTTGCCCTTCAGCATGGTTCAGAAACCTCCAGAACGGGGGGGAGCCGTTCGGCGGCGATGATGGAGTCCGAAGTGGAGTCCAGAGCAGGTGTTGGAATACAGTGCAGTGCAATCAGCGGATGGCGCGCGATGTTAGCCGTGCGATACACCGGGTGTCAAAACCACCTCTCGCGACAGCTCTGTATCGCGCGCAATCCGGGACCTGACATCGTACCGCGTCAGAGGTCGTTGATGGCGTCGCGGTCCGGCGTCGTCAGGCCGCGGCCCTCGGTGATGCTATAGAGGGCGTTCTGCACCACGCCCACGTCCTCGGCGCTGTCGATGACCTTCCCCTCGAGGAGCCGCAGCAGTTCCTGCAGCGCGTCATCCGACGTGATGGGGCCGACCGCGTAGGTCATGAATTCGTTGGAGGGGTCCCGCTCCTTGTTCAGGCAGTACATGTAGAGGGGGACGATATAGGCGTTCTCCTCCACCCCGCCGTCCGGGGTACCAGCATCGTCCCGCCCGCCGGGCCCCGGGGGGGTGGGCGGAACGACGAGGATGGTGCGCTCGATGAGCAGCCCGTTCTGGCCGCGTCCCTCGGAGGTGGACACGACGACGAGCCCCGGGGGGAACTCCACTTCGACAGGCGACCCGGTGTTATTGCGGAGGGGCACGCAGACGCGGACCAAGGCGCCCGAGCCCTGTGACTCCACACTGGCGTTTTCGCACTCGCCGGAGACCTCGGCGGCGCCGCGAAGGGTGCCGGCGAAGCTGACGCCTTCGGGGAGGGAAAGGGGCGTGCCCTGCGGCACGCCGTCGTCCTCGCCCAGGCCGGGGCGGAACACATTCACGCCCGCGTCGAACCCGGTGGGGGGCGGCGGTTTGTTTCCGTCACCGCCGTCGCATGCCAGTACCCCTGCCCCGACTGCCGCCGCGACGACCAACCACTTCCATGCCGCCTGCGCCATTGCGCGCTCCTTCCGTCAATCCAGGACGACCCACCGGCCGGGACCGCCGCGTCATGAGGTCTGGCGAGACTGGCCGAGTCTCTAGGAACCCGCAACCTTGCTGAGCGCGCGAGGTGTCAGGGAGTGGGCGGAAACGTGGGCTGCGCAGGCGGCGGAAGGTCCGGGTTGTACAGGCCTCGCAGCACCAGCGTTGCCCCCTGGTCATCCTTGAGGAGCGCCGGCTGGCCCTGGTGGAGCCCCACCAGCCGCACCGAGAAGCCCACGCCATCCGGCGTCACGTGCACCGCGAGCTGCCCCGGCACGAGCGGGTCCGGCACCGCGCTCTCGGAGGGCAGCCAGGCGACCTGGGGATGAACGGGGAGGAAGGCGCGCGTGTACACCCGCACCTCGCTGGCGCCGGACTTCTGGAGCGCGGCGCGCCACGCGTCCTGCGACCGAGGCGTCTCTCCATGCGACTGGAGCTCGTGCACCATCAGCAGGTGGACGCGCCGGGCCACGCGGAGCAGTTCCAGGTTGGCCGCCACGTCGGAGCGGGACTGTTCCAGCCCTTGCGGACGACCGCCGGCGAGCGTGGCCATGACGCCGAGGAGGATGACGCCGGAGGCCCACAGCGGCGCGGACCGGCCGCGCACCAGCTCCCAGCCCAGGCGTGCCGTGCCCACCGCAGCCAGCAACGAACCGGCCAGCACCAGCCAGCGCGGTGCCGCGCCCGCGTGGAAGGGCTGACTCAAGGCCTGCGCCAGGTGCGTCCACTCGGGCACGGACGCCACGCCCACGCCCGCGGCGAAGGCGATGAACAAGACGGCGTGCACCAGCCGCAGCCCCAGCGGGGACGGCTGCCCCACCTCACTGCTTGCTGTCACGGGAACGGCAGGTTCAGCACGAAGTAGAAGGAGTCGTAATAAATCTGGTACGCCTCCATGAACAGGTCGATGACGTTGGACTGCCGGTCCTCCGACCAGCGGACCTTCACCGACGCGCCGATGATGAGCGCGACGACGAGAATCCAGTTCAACAGCGAGTACTCCAGCATGGCCTGCCCGCGACGGTTACGGGCGCGGGAACGCAGCGTCTTCGGGTGGTTCACGGCGTGTCCTCAGAGGTGTCGTGTCCGTGCCCGTCGTCCGCGGCGCCGGGCAGGTCATCGAGTATAGCATCCGCGTACTCCAGCTTGATCTTCGGTGCGTCTGGAGCGGGGATGCGCATGCGGGGTTTGGCGTCGATTCCGTACTCCGCCACTTCCATGGCGTGACCGATGCCGGGAATCTCAATCTTGGCCAGGTTCAGCAGCGGAATCTCACGGCTGAGCCACATCCGCTTGATGACGGTGTTCTTCAGGACGACCTCGACGGGGACTGCCGCCACGGTGCCAGCCAGCGTCATCAACCGGGACTCCTTGCCCGAGCGCGTCGTGGGCTTCACGCCCTTAGGCAGCGGCGCTTGCTTCTCCGGCGGTGCGGCCTGAGCCTTCTTCGCGTCCGCCTCCTCCTGCTTGAGCACGTGCTGGAGCGCCTCGTCCGAATACTCCTGGGGTTGGCCGAAGCCCGTGCCGATGTAGAGGCGGGAGATGGCGTCATAGCGAATCTCGTCGCCCTCCCGGGCCACCAGCATGCGCATCTGCGCGAGCGGCGACTTCATGGCCGGATGGGTCCCCGCCTCCATCTCCACCCACACCGCGTCCCGGCCCTCCTTGTCCTTCTCCTCCCCCACCACCGCCAGGCGCCAGTAGTAGACGCGCAGGCCGCCGCCGTTAAAGCGGTACGTCACCCAGTCGCCCAGCCGGGCCGGACGCGCGCCGCGGGACATGTGCTGCACCAGCTCCCGCGCGGGATTCGCCTCCACGCGGACCGGGAACGCCAGCACGACTGCGGCCACCACGAGCAGGGCCCTCACTTCGCGCCCTCCTTCTTCTGGGCCTGTTCCCGCTCGTAAGCCTCGCGGCTCTGGCGCACGGCATCGTCGTTGGGCACCGCGTCCGGCCGGTCCGAGCCAATCCACATCTGGACCACGGCGGTGACACCCTCCTCCGCGGGCGACAGCGTCGTCACCACCTGCTCACCCTTGCGGGCGTGCTCCATGGTCAACTGCGTGCCGCCGCCCATCTTGAGCGCGGACTGCCGCACGGGCGCGTAGCCGCGGCGCTCCAACTCCGCGTTCACCTGCTGCTGCACCTTCGTCAGCTCTCCCGTCACCAGCGTGGTGCGGCTCTGCGAGCCACCCGGGTCATCTCGCGTGGCCAGGTCCTGGCTGTAGAGCGCACCTTCCAGCGCCACCAGCCCGGGCGCCGGCTTCTTGGGCGGACGCACCCACAAGTCCCGCAGCGCGGTGAAGCCCACCGTCTTGCCCAGGTGTTTGCGCAGCACGACGCCGCGCTGGAGCCCCTCGCGGGTATAGAGCGCCGACACCACGCCCTCGTCCTGCATGTCCCCTTCCACCACGGTGGGGTAGCCCTCTTCCTGCCACTTCCGGGCGAAGTAGGCGGCCACCTTCTCCATGGGGTCCGGCGTCGTGAAGTACGCGAGGCGGTAGTACTCCCCACCGATGACCAGGTCGTTGCCGATGCGCGTGTGGATGGTGCCCGGATAGATGGGCAGCTCCTGCTCCGCGGCTGCTGGCACGGAGGCCAGCAGCACGCACAGGAGCGCCCTCCGGGCGGCCGCCACCCTACTCACAGGGAACCTTGAGGTCTTGCTCGTCATTCTCCGTGGCCTCCGGGCGGGCATCCGGGTCGGTCGGGTCGTCCGCCATGGCCCGCTTGCACCCCATGTAGAACTCGCCACGGGCGTTGAAGACCTTGATGTAGTTGCTGTTCGCGTACGTCATCTCGTCGCGGAACGGCGCGGTGTCAAAGCAGTTGGGCCGTTCGTGGTCGGTCAGCTCGAAGCGGCGCTTGTGCATGACGTGGAGGCCGCTGCTGGCCTTCGCATCATACTGGGCAAGGCCGGTGCAGTCGCCCTTCTGCGAGGCGCCCACGCCGTAGTTCCGGGACACCACGAAGGTCCCCAGGAAGTTGGGGAGCACCGAGGCGACCACATCGAGGATGGCGCCAATGCCCAGGCTGTCCAACGTGGAGGCGAAGCCCAGGAACACCATCCGGTCCACCTGGCGGTAGAGGCCGTGGGGCTGGCTGAGGGAACCACCGGTGTGCTGACCGGCGCGGCGGCCACGGATGATGGCGTCACCGCCGTCCGGCATGTGCCAGCCGTTGGCGTACATGGAGTACTTCGACTTGAGCCGCAGGCTGCCCAGGTCGCGCCCGCCCATCATGTTCTCTTTGAAGAAGCCGCCGTTGCCACCGCTCTTGTCGAGGTACCGCGTCGGCAGGATGACGTTCTCGTAGTTCATCTCGACTTCGGATTCGACCCAGCCCTTGTTGTTGAAACCCCACTGGTTCAAAACCCATCCCATGCCGTTGTTCAACGGGCTGAGGATGGCGCCCGCCAGGCCGCCTCCTTCGCTGGTACTCGGGCGGCTGAGCATCCCACTCTCGAGGAGCGCGATCTCCTTGTTGGAGATGGTCGCCGTCACGTCCGTGTAGCGGGCAATGAAATTGCCGCCCGTGCCGTTGGGCTCCACCGAGTCCATGTCCTTGTAGCGCTCGACGAACTCCTTGTGCGCCTCCCGGCGGGCGTCCTCGAAGGCGTCATCGTGCTTCCCGTTCGCGAAGTCGGAGAGCGCGTAGCTCGTCATCTCCCAGACGGCGTAGCGCGCCGCCTCCTGGAGCTTGAGCTTCGCCCTCACCAACTCCGTGAGGTACATGCTGAACATCAGGATCATCACGAGGAGCGGCACGGAGAGCGCGAACTCGACCGTGGCGGCACCTCTTGAGCGCGAGCGCATTTGGAGACGGGCACGCATGGCAGTCCTCAGTGCGTAATGATCTTCGGGGCAATGCCCTGAAGCGGTCCGGGCAGCGCATCCATCATCTCACCAATCTTCGGCAGCGAGTTGCGGCCCTGGAACACGGACGCCAGACGCGGGCGCCAGTAGGGGTTGAAGAAGTTGGGCTGCTCCGCCCAGTTGCCGGGACGGTGGTAGTAGGCCTGGCCGCGGGAGATGACGTTGAGGCCTTCGACCAGGCCCAGGAACTTCTTCCGGTTGTTCAGCATCTCCAGGCCGTCCGTGTCCGGAGTGAAGGCGAACTTCACCTTGCCCTCCTCGTTCAACAGGGCGGGCGCGTTGGTACCGGTGCCGTCCTTGTTGTCCCGGTTCACGACCTGCTCCGGATCCTTGTTCAGCGCCACCCAGGCAGTGGGCTGGTTGAAGTCCGCCTGGCGCTTGGCAGCGTCGCCCATGGACGCGTTGGCGGTGGGGTTGCACACCGAGCCGAGCTGGCCCGGCTCGAAGTGCATGAACGGCGTCAAGCCGCCCCAGCGGTGGTGACCATCCTGCACCGGCCGCACGTTGGCCGCGAAGACGTCCGTACGGGCCCAGCACACGAACGCGAGCTCCAACACGCAGATTTTCGAGCGGTGCAGCCCCACGTCGCGCTCGGGGCCACCCGGCCGCATGTGGCCGGACCAGTGCTCCGGGTTGCTAGGGTAGTTGACGCGCCAGTGCACGCCGCCCCGGTGACGGCCGCTGTCGGTGTCGTTGAGCGCCCAGATGCTCGTCTTCGTCATGTGCTTGTACGGCAGCTTGGAGGTGCCGTTGTCCCCCTTGCCCTTGCGGTTGTCGCCGAAGCACTTCCAGTAGTCGTCTTTCTTGGTGCACGACACCGGGTTGTCCGCCTTGCCCACACCCACGTCGATCTCCGGCGGGCCGAACTTGAGCCAGTACGGGTCGTCCGAACCGATGTTGTCGCCCTGGGCCGTCATGCCCCAGGGATTCAGGTTGTCGTTCCAGTCGCGGATGTAGTTGCGGCCTTCCTGACCGGGACCGCGGCCATCGCGGACCGCGTTGGCGTTGGGGAAGCCCGTGGAGAGCATGCGCGTCTGGCCAATCTTGCCGAACTCGAAGATGCCCGGGATGTCCACGCCGCCGTTGAAGAAGTCCCGCATGAAGCTGAGCATGTCCGGCAGCGGCAGCAGGTCACCCATGCGGCGGCTGGTGATGAAGCCCTGGGGGCACGCGCCACCGTTGGCGTCACACGCGTAGCGCGTGGCGTTCGTGATGCCACCCATGGAGCGCTTGGCGCGGGCGATGGGGTCGTTGGCGGCCTTCTTCGTCACGTCCAGCGCACCGAACGGGTTCTTCCACGTGTTCGGCGCCAGTGGCTTGCCACCCGCGTGCGGGCTGTGCGCCTGGCTGAAGAGACACTGGCTGTAGAGACCCGTCGCCAACTGGCTGGCCAGCGAGGAGATGTTGCTGTCGTTGTCGTCGATGACCGTCTGCGTGGTCTGCGTCACGTGCGTGGACGCGGACATCATCACCGCCTGCGACGCGAAGTACATCACGCCGTTCATCACCCGGTGCGCGGGGATGATCCACTCACCGATGATCCGGTCCGGATTCAGCCGCGTGATGACCTGTTGGATGGGTCTGAGGAAGTAGTTCCGGTACGCGGTCATGATCCGGCCAATGGCCTTGATGACCGCGCTTACATACGGGATGACGTTTTCCAGGATGGGACAGGCGATCTTCCAGAAGAGGTTGTTCGTCTTGCCCGCGCATGGATTCAACGTGCGCATGAAGCCGTAGATGTCCGTGAGGAACGCCTCGGCGGAATAGATGAGTGACAGCAGCGACTGCCACATCATCGCCGACACGTAGTGCGACACCTGCGTGCGGTTGGCGTACGCGTAGAAGTTGAACGCGCGCGCCTCCATGGCGGCCATGGAGTACGACGCGGAGTCCGCCGTGTTCTGCAGGCGGATGCGTTCATGCACCGTGTGGCCGATGTTGACCGTGGTCAACACGGCGATGGACATGATCAACACCATCAGGGCGGCCAGCACCAAGGCCTGGCCTTCCTGGCGGCGGAAACTCTGTCGGAGGGTCCGGGTGAACATGGGTCGGGAGTCCTCTTCCTCTTACAGACCCCAGTCGGGGTTCAGGTGCATGATCCACTTGCGGTGGAAGTTGGACTGCATGCGCATGCTGTACGTGGCCGTCAGCGGCATGAAGTACCGCTTGCCAGCCAGGTCGGAAACGAGCGGGATGCTGCCATTGGCCAGCATCCAGAGCACGGTCATCTCGAGCGGATAGACGGAGTCGTACCCCATCTCGTGCTCGATACCGCGGGCGCCGGCGAGCAACGGGTTGAGGTTGCCACGCCGGTTCATCATGTTCGCGCGCGGGTCCACGGTGCCGCGGTCAATGGCGCCTCGCAGCGCCATGCCCGCGTTCGAAGCGAACCAGGAGTAGAAGATGATGGAGTTCGCGAACGGCACGCGCAGCTGGTACCAGTAGCGCAGGCGGATGGTCAGTCGCGTGGACTTGCGGAACACCAGCTCCGCGTCGTCAGGCTCCGGCAGGTTGAAGAACTTTCGGATGTGGTTCTCCAACGAGGGCACCTCCGGGAAGGAGTCCGCGCCGTCGAAGTCCAGCTCCTGCCAGTTGTAGCCGCTGCGCAGCTTCCACATCGAATCGATGGGCGTGAAGTACGCGGGACTGATGGTGTCCACGCGGATGACGCCGAACAGGTTGGAGCCGTTCACCGTCCGGGGCACGCGGCCGCCACCGAAGTTCAGCATGCGCATGCCGGAGTCGTAGAGCTGGTGGAGGACGAACGTCTTCCCCAACTCGACGATGTCGTCGGTACGCCCCATGGTGGGAAGCAACGCCACGATGGCCGCGTCATGCATGCGCTCGTTGTTGCCGTTCCACACGATGCCGGCACGCGCGGCCTGGTAGGCGGCGTACTCCGTCATCAGCTTCGCGTGCTGCATCATCGTGAGCTGGATGATCCCCAGCGTCATGAAGACGGCGAGCGGCATGATCATCGCCGCTTCCACCGCGGCCTGACCCGACTGCCGACGAGACGCCCCCTGCGCCCGCGGTTCCTGTGCTTCCTGTCCCATGAAACCATTATCCGGGGACTGGTGTCAGAAGCGCATCGGTCAAATGGACAGACCTGCGCCTACGTTTCCCTCCCATTTGATGAGAAAACTTGTCCCGCTATTTCGCGGGTTTAGAGGGCAGCTCGTTCGCCGATGACTCGCGAGCCACCCGCCGGCGCGCCGATCTGGCAGCCTCCGAGGCCGGCGCCTCTTGTATCACGAGGTTGCAAGCCTCGAGTCCTTCGGCACGCCTACCCAGCGCGAACTCAAACTCGCACAACTGGTTCAAAAGCGTCCAGCGCTCCTGCCCAGTCGCCCCTGAGGCCAGGGCCGAGCGGATCAGCCCAGCCGCCCGGGCCCCCTCCCCCGCGTCGAATGCCGCCCGCGCCTGGCGCGACAGGTCCGCGACGGTGGCGCGCTCCACGGGGGGCGGTGGCGGCGCGTCGGTGGGTGCTACTTTCTTCGTAGCCGGTGCCGGCGCTCGGCGCTGAGGCTCGGCCTTGGCCGGGGCGGCGACGCCGCCCAGGGTGTCCTTGGATTCCGACGCGTCCAGCTCCTCGTCGTAGGCAGCGCCCCGCGCCGCTGGCGACTTGGCTCCCAGGCGCAGCGAGTCGCGCGGGGGGACGGACCGAGGTGCCTGCGAGTCCGCGACGCGCCGCTCCAACCGACCAGCGAAGGCGTCGTCCGAGTCCGCCGGCGACGTCTGCAGGTCCATGGATTCGCTCGCGACTTTGAACTCCTCGTCCAGCGACGTCGGCGCCCCTTCCTGCGCCATGGGCGCGGGCTCCAGCGCGGCCTGCATATCGGCCTTGGGTGCGCGAGCAGCGGCGGGCGGCCCACGCTTCGCCTTGCTCTCGCTTTCACGGCGATTCCGCATGTCGAGCCCGCCGCCACTCCCAGCGTTGGCCCAGTCCTCCGCGAGCAGCCGCTGCTCCCGTGAGCGCTCGGCCCCCTTCGACTTCGCCGGCGCGGCCATTTCCCGGGCGGTGTAACCCGCCGCTTCCGCCTCGGCGGGCATTGTGGGCGCCGCCGAGGGGGCCGGTGCGGCCGCTGCCGGTGCGAAACCATCGTCGGACGGAGAAGCCACCAGCTCCTCCTTCGCGACCGCGACCTTCGCCTCGCTCAAGTCAGGCCGCGTGAGGTCGGGCGACCGGGCCTCGAGCGTCAGAAGGCCCAAGGTGCTCACGGAGGCCAGGCCCACCACGGGCAACAACCACCGGCGCCAGCGGGACGGCTTCGGCGCGGGACCCGCGGCGGCGCGGCGCGCGGCCTGCTGGGCATAGGCCATCAGCGACTCCAGCCCCGCGTCCGGAGCGGGCTCCACCGACAGCTGGGACATGGTGGCGCGCACCCCGCGAATGTCGTCGAGGGCCTGGGTGCAGCGGGCGCAGCTCTCCAGGTGGGCTTCCACGAGGCGGGCCTCGGGCACCGGCAGTTCGCCATAGGCGAAGTCGAGCAGCCGATCCTCCTGCGCGTGCGGATTCTGCGGCTTCATCCCACCACCGTCCTTCCGTCCTCGGCGAGGTCGCCGTCGACGCCCATCTCCGCCAGCCGGCGGCGAAGCCCGTCGAGCGCGTAGCGCATGCGGCTCTTCACCGTGTTCTCGGACACTCCCGTCACCTCCGCGATGTCCTTGAAGGGGATGCCGCTGTACTCGCGCAGGGTGAAGACCTCACGCTGCTCGTCCGGGAGCGTCGCCAGGGCTCGCTCCAACAGGGGACGCAACCGGGCGTTGTAGGCGCCGCGCTCCGGGCTGGCCCCCGCGTCCGGCAGGCCTTCCCCCAGGGGGCGCGACTCGTCCCGCTCCGCTCCCGGGGCGGGTGCCTCCAGGGAAGACGCCTGGCGGTAGCTCTCTTTGCGCGCGCTGTCCACGCAGAGGTTCCTCGCAATCGTGTAGAGCCAGGTCGTGAACTTCGCCTTGGGCGTGTAGTCGCCGGCGCTCCGAACCACCTTCAGCCACGTCTCCTGCAGCACGTCCTCCGCCCGTGCCCGGTGCCCCGTGAAACGGAGGATGAAGTTGAACACCGGCGTCCGGTGCTTGCGCACCAGCGCCTCGAACGCGCGCGCGTCCCCCGCCTGGAAGGCGAGCATCAGCCGCTCGTCTGAGGTTTCCGGTCCCAACACTCCCCCAACTCTCCTTGGAGCCACCCTCACCCGGCCCACTCCGCCACCCGTGCACAGTGAACGTGCGACGGGCCGCCAGGGTCTATCCCCGGCGAGGTCTCTGGTAAGTGGCGAGAATGACAGGGACGGCCACCGCTGTCACGAGCGCGCCTTGCGCCAGGAGCACCGCCGGCAGTGGCTGCTGCAGGTGCACGTACAGGGAGCGGCCGAGCGCGGCTCCCAGCAGCACGCCCGTCAAGGTGCGCACCGCGTTGCGCCCCGACGCCGGCCGGAAGCGGCCCACCGCCCAGTCCGCCAGCGCGGGAACGGTGAGCGCCAGGACGGCGGGCACGTCCAGCGCCCACCGCAGCGGGGCGCGCACGGCGAACAGGCCCACCATCACGGCCAGCAGCACCGGATAGGTCCCCAGGCAGCGCGCGCACACGCGCACGCCGCCGAACAGGTAGGTGCGGTTGTACTCATCCGGATGATGATGGCTGAGCCAGAACACCGGGACTTCCTCCAGAAGGGGCTGCGGCCGGGGCCTCGCGCGCATCGGCCTCCGCCAGGAAACACGCGGCGAAGTGGCCACCGCCCAGCGCATAGGACGGGGGCGACTCGCGCCGGCACCGCTCCATGGCATGCGGACAGCGCGGATGGAAGGCGCAACCGGGGGGCGGAGCCAGGGGAGATGGCGGCTCGCCCGGCACCAGCAGGCGCGTCCGGGCGTGGCCCGGGTCCGGGACGGGCACCGCGGACAGCAGCGCCTGGGTGTACGGGTGGCGCGGCTGACGGTACAGCGACGCGGCCGGGGCCAGCTCCACGATGCGGCCCAGGTACATGACGGCCACCCGGGTGGACACGTACTCGACGATGTTCAGGTCGTGGGCGATGAAGACATAGGTGAGGCCCCGCGCCTGTTGCAGGTCCACCAGGAGGTTGACGATTTGCGCCTGCACGGACACGTCCAGCGCGCTGATGGGCTCGTCGGCCACCACCAGGTCGGGCCGGAGCGCCAGCGCTCGCGCGATACCGATGCGCTGCCGCTGCCCCCCGGAGAACTCATGGGGGTAACGCGCCAGGGCCTCGCGCGGCAGCCCCATGGCGTCCACCAACTCCGCGACCTCGCGTTCCCGCTCCCCCGGCCCTCGTGCCAGCCCGTGGATGGCGAAGGGCTCCTCCAGAATCTCCCGGACCGTCATCCGGGGATTGAGCGAGGCATACGGGTCCTGGAAGACGAACTGCATCCGCCGGCGCAGCGGCCGCAGCTGGCGCTGGGACAGTCCGGTGAGTTCCTGCCCATCGAAACAAACGGCGCCCGCCGTGGGCTCCACCAGCCGCAGCACCGCGCGCCCCAGGGTGCTCTTCCCGCAGCCACTCTCCCCCACCACCCCCAGCGTCTCCCCGCGCCTGACGTCGAACCCCACGCCGTCCACGGCCTTCACCGCGCCGCGCACCCGGCCGAGCACGCCGCCTCGCACCGGGAAGTGCACCTGGAGGTCGCGGACCTGGAGCAGCGGCGTGGAGTTCATGGCGCGGGCACCGGGTTGTGACAGGCCGTCCACTGCCCCTCTCGAGGCGAGGTCAGCGCGGGCTTCACGTGCGCACAGACGTCCAGCGCGCGCTCACAGCGCTCCCGGAACGCACAGCCGACAGGCAACTGCCGCAGCGGTGGCACCCTGCCGGGAATCGCCCGTAGCCGCGCCCGGGTGGCTCGAGCGCCGCCCACGTCGCGCCTGGACGGAATCGAGCGCAGCAGGCCCGCGGTGTACGGGTGCGCGGGCTGGGAAAACAGCGCTCGCACCGGGGCGCGCTCCACCACCCGGCCCGCGTACATCACCACCACCGCGTCGCAGCTCTCCGCCACCACGCCCAGGTCGTGCGTAATCAGCAGCACCGCCATGCCCCGCTCGGTTTGAAGCCGCGCGAGCAGGTCCAGAATCTGCGCCTGGATGGTGACGTCCAGCGCGGTGGTGGGCTCGTCCGCGATGAGCAAGGCCGGGTCACACGCCAGCGCCATCGCCATCATCACCCGCTGCCGCATGCCTCCGGAGAGCTGGTGTGGATACGCGTCCACGCGCTCGGCCGGCGCGGGGATGCCCACCTGCCGCAGCATCTCCACGGCCTTGTCCCGGGCCTGCGCGCGCGAAGCGCCCAGGTGCAGCCGGACGCCCTCGGCAATCTGCTCGCCCACGGTGAACACCGGGTTGAGCGACGTCATCGGCTCCTGGAAGATCATCGCCGCGTGACGGCCGCGCACCCGGCGCAGCTCGGCCTCCGGCAGCGTCAGCAAGTCCCGGCCCTGGAAGCGCACCTCTCCGCCCACCACGCGCACCGGCGGCTCGGGCGCCAGCCGCAGCAGGGACAGCGCCGTGAGGCTCTTGCCACACCCGCTCTCCCCGACCACGCCCAGCGTTCCACCCGGGGGCAGCGCGAAGGACACGTCGTCCACCGCGCGCACCGGCCCTGCCTCCAGCGCCAGCTCCGTGGTCAGCCCTCGGACGTCGAGCAACAGCTCCTGGCCCGCGGGCGTCACGGCGGCGGTCACTTCTGGGCCAGCTCCTCCAGGAACTCCCCTTCCTGGATGACGCCCTTGCGGATGAGCAGGCGGATGAGGCTGGCCACCATGCGGGCCGGCTTCACCTTCTCCGTGTCCAGCGAGGCATCCTCGCCGCGGGAGATGCGCTCGATGTCGTCCAGGATGGCCAGGTCCTCGTCGGAGAACTGAGGCGTGGGCGTGAGCGGCACCGACGGACGCGAGCCCTGCGCCGCCCCTCCGAACATCACCACCGGCACGCGCGGCCGGCCCTCCGCTCCGTCTCCCTCCGCGTCGGGAGGCGGAGGCGGCGGGGGCCGCACCGGGGGCGAGGCCGTCCGGCCCAGCAGGTCATCCAGCGCGTCCGCGCCGGCGTCACCGTCGGTGGCTTCTGGCGGCGGCGGCGGGGGCGAAGCCGAGCCTCGGAGCGAGGGGGGACGCGCAGCGGGGGGCGGAGACGGCGGTACGGACTTGGGCACGGGCTTCGGAGCCTCCGGGAAATCCCATTCGAGCGGCGCGCCAGCGGCCACGGGCGAAGGCGGCGCACCGTCCTCGTCCTCCAGGGCCACGGCTTCCACGATGTCCAGCGGCTCGCCCCGGGCCCGCGCCAGCGCGGCGTCCAGGTCGTCCGAAGCCGCCACGAAGACGCGCATCTGCTTGCGGAGCTGGAAGCGCAGCTCGTCCACGAGCGTCACGTCCGCCGGGTCATCCACCGCGACGAGGATGCGCTCGCTGCGGCCTTCCACTTCCATCCGGAACGGCACGATGCGGTGCTCGGACTGGAAGTCCAAGGACACCAGACTCGCGACGTTCGCCGGAATCTCCTCCGGCAGTTCCACGAAGGGAAGCGCGTGCTGGGCGGACAGGGCCTGCGCGATGTGCGTGGGCGTGCACAGCCCCTGCGCCACCAGCACCTCTCCCAGGCGCTGACTGCCGAAGGCGCCCCGGCGTCCCAATGCCACGCGGACCTGCTCCTCCGTCACGACGCCGGCCTCGACGAGCAGCTCACCAATCTTCTTGCGCATGGGGGACTACCGCTTGACCTTCGCGAGGTACTCCTCGCGGCTGAACACGCCCTTCTCGATGAGCAACTCCACCATCGCCTTGAGGGCGGCGACTTCCTTGCGCTGCACTTCTTCCACGCTGCGAAGCAGCTCCGCCGGGCTGCCGGAGGCCGCCGCGGGACGGGCGGCGGGGGCCTCGGGCGCAGGAGCGGAACGGGCCGAGGCCGGAGCGGCGCGCGGCGCGGTCGCCACGGCCGCCGGGTCCAGGTCCTTGAGGTTCTTCACCACCGTGCGGCCCTGGGCGTCCACCACCTTGAAGTTGGTGTCCGCGTCCTCCAGCTCGTGGTTCTGCTCGTAGATGCGCGCGAAGGCCCGGGCAATGGAGGTCCGGCCCGCCACGTTGGGGATGATGCGGCACTTCGTGATGGCGCGCAGTTCGTCCAGCATGCGCACGTTGAGCGGATCCGACATCGCCACCACCAGCGACTTGCCGTCATCCCTCACCTGCAGCGGCAGCACGGAGAAGTCCCGCGCCGTCTGGGCCGGAATCTTCGCCTTCACGTGCGGCTGCACCATCTGCACCGCATCCAGGTTCACCGCCGGCATTCCCAGTTGCTTGGACAGGGCGCGCACCAGGATGTCCTCGGAGACGAGGCTCATCCTGACCAGGATTTCGCCCAGCTTGCCGCCCCACTTCGCCTGTTCGGCGAGCGCGGCCTTCAGCTGGCTCTCCTGAAGCACGTTCGCCTTGATCAGCAATTCACCAAGCTTGATCTGTGCCATGTCGTGGCGCGCACTCTAGACTGTCTCGGCAGCGTGCGCCCCTTCTTCCGCGCCTGCTCGGTCAGGAACCCGGTGCCAGGGGCGCGGACGACCCGGAGGCGGGCGCCCCGGCGGGCAGCTCGCGGCCGGCCTCATCCACCTCCACCACCCGGGCTCCCTCGGGGGGAACCAACTCGTAGAGTGTGAGGTCCGGTCGCGCGTTGAGTTTGATCTGCTGGTAGCGGACCTGGAGCTTCGTCTTCGCCTGCTTCGCCTCCAGCGACACCCGGCCCGGGAAGATGAGCCCGCCCTGCTCCAGGAAGTCCTCGAAGCCCAGGTCGTACCCCGGGATGCCCCGCACCTGACTCTTCATGACGCGCAGGTACTTGGTGTGGACGTCGAGCACCTGCGTCGCCGGGCCCCGGAAGAGCGTCAGCACGTAGACGCCCTTCTTGCGGTCCAGCTCCAGCGTCATCCGCTCCGGGGGGATGAGCGGCACCTGCCCGAGCATGATGGGCACCAGCTCCTCGCCCGGCAGCATGACCGGCAGGAAGCGGGACACGTTGGCGGGGCTGGCGGGGCCCTGGTACCAGGTGTTCGTATCCGCCTGATACAGCCCGAAGCGCTGTCCGTCGGACACCAGGGAGGCGAGCGGCCTGTTGAAGAAGTCGAACGTCTCCAGGTGCAGCATGGCCGGCCGGGTGACGGCGATGAACATGCTCAGCGTGCCGCTCTGGTCGGGCAGCTCGGCGCGCAGCTTCGCGTCCCCCTCCAGCGTGACGACGTTCTCCTGGTTCTTCACGACGCGCTGATAGACGGTGTCCGCATCCGTGAGCTCGCCTTCAGGGCCGAACTCGATTCGCTTGGGACAGCCAGAACAGAGCACTACCAGGAAGATTGCGACGGCTGCGCGGTTCATATGTCCTAGTCTGGGCCAAGCCGCCCTGCCCGGTCACCCACCAATGAGCCTGAACGACATCCTCCATTACCTCCGCCTGGGTGGCGTCACCCTCGCCATGCTCATCTTCGCCTCGGTCGCGGCGCTGATTGTCGCCGTCGAGCGCATCATCGCGCTCTGGGGCGTGGGCGAGCGTTCACGTGCCTTGGGTGAGACAGTGAACAAACACCTGCTGCGCGGGGACGTCGCCGCGGCCCGCACCGCCGCCGAGCGCTCCGACGCGGTGGCCGCCGACATCTTCCTGGCCGGGTTCGACCGGATGGAGCGCAGCCGCACCGCCGGGGGCGCTGGCATCGAGGCCGCGGTGGAGCGCGAGCGCGCCCAGGTGGCCCTCAAGCTGCGCCGCTACCTGTGGATCCTGGCCACCATCGGCTCGATTACGCCCTTCGTGGGCCTCTTCGGCACCGTGGCCGGCATCATGCGCTCCTTCAAGGACCTGGGCCTGGACGTGGAAGCGGGCGGCACGGGCGGCAGCGTGGCGGTGATGACGGGTATCTCCGAGGCCCTGGTCGCCACCGCGGTGGGCATCCTGGTCGCCGTGCAGGCGATGGTCTTCTACAACTACTTCCAGGCCCGCCTGTCCCGCGTGCTGGTGGAGCTGCGCCTGATTGGCGACGAGTTCGTCGAGCTGCTCAAGGAGCGGGCCGCCGGCCTGCCGCCGTCCGAGCCCATGTCTCCCGAGCCGCAGGCCGCCCCCGCCACGCGCACGGACGCCCAGCCCGCCTAGGCCGGAGGAGAACGCACCATGGGCATGGGAAAGACTCCGGGCAGCGACGACGGCTCCGAGGATGGCGTCTTCGCTGAAATCAACATCACCCCGCTCACCGACATCTTCCTGGTGCTGCTCATCATCTTCATGGTGACCAGCTCCGTCATCGTGCAGCAGGGGCCGGGCGGCGGCGCCAAGGCCGGCCTCAAGGTGAACCTGCCCAAGGGCGGCGCCGCGGACGTCACCGCGCGCACCACGGACCTGTCGGTGGCGGTGCTCGCGGACGGGCGCTTCATGCTGGCCGGCAACGTCGTCTCCCAGGACGAGCTGCAGCAGGCCTTCGATGACGCCAGGCAGAAGGACGAAGAGACGGTGGTCATCGTCCAGGCCGACGAGGGCGTGCCCCACGGCACCGTGGTGCAGGTGATGGAGCTGGCCAAGAAGGCCGGGCTCGCGCAGCTGGCCATCGGCGTGCGCGAAGGCGAATAGGCAACACCTCCCCGCTGGAAACACCAAGGCCACCCAGGGCAGCGAGCCCGGGTGGCCTTTGATGCTTCAGGCGCCCCGCCATTCAGCGGGGCGCGGACTCAGACGGACGCGAAGGCGGCGTCCGAGATGTCCATGGGCGAGGTGTCCTCCATGGTGAGCATCTTCGCCGCCTGCTCCACGTTGGGCAGCACGTTCCGCGCGTACCAGAGGGCGCTGTACTTCTTGCCCTCGTAGAAGGCGTGGTCCGGGTGGTCCGCGGAGACGGAGGCCTTCGCCTTCTCCGCGATGAGCGCCGCGTCCAGCAGCAGCCAGCCCACGGCGACCTCGGACATCATGTTGAGGAAGCGGTTGGCGGACAGCGGAATCAGCGGGAACTTGCTGCCGTCCTGCGACCAGCCGAACACCACCATGGCGCTGGCCATCAGGGCCTCCTGCGCCGCGGCCAGGGACTTCACGGCCTCGCCGTAGACGGCGTGCTCGCGGTGGGCCTCGATGAAGGAGCCCACGTCGCCCATGAACTGCTGGAAGTGCATGCCGCCCGCCTGGCCCATCTTCCGGCCCACCAGGTCCATGGCCTGGATGTGGGTGGTGCCCTCGTAGATGGAGAAGATCTTCGAGTCGCGGGTGTACTGCTCCACCGGGTAGTCCTGGATGTAGCCGGCGCCGCCGTAGATCTGGATGGCCTGCGCGCACAGGCGGAACGCCTGCTCGGAGCTGTAGGCCTTCACCAGCGGGGTGAGCAGCTCCACCTGGCCCTTGTGGTAGGTGGCCGCGTCGTCGTCCTTGCCGGCCAGCTGGCGCGCCTTGTCCAGGTGCATGGCCAGCTTGATGATCAGCGAGCGGATGCCCTCCACGTGCGCCTTGATGTCCAGCAGCATGCGGCGGACGTCCGGGTGCTCGATGATGGCGGCGCGGGGCGCGGTGGGGTCCTTCCACTTGGTGAAGTGGGAGCCCTGCTTGCGGTCCTTCGCGTAGTCCAGCGCGTTGTAGTACGCGGCGGACGCCAGGCCGATGCCCTGGATGCCCACGGCGATGCGCGCGCCGTTCATCATCTTGAACATCTGGCTCATGCCGACGTGCTCGACGGTGCCCACGAGCTCGCCGACACAGTTGTCGTTCTCACCAAAGTTGATGACACAGGTGGCCGAGCCGTTGATGCCCATCTTGTGCTCGATGGAGCCCACGCCCACGTCGTTGGGCTGGCCCGAGCTGCCGTCCGCGTTGATGCGCAGCTTGGGGACGATGAACAGCGACAGGCCCTTGGTGCCCGGCGACGCGCCGTCGATGCGCGCGAGCACGAGGTGGATGATGTTCTCCGCCATGTCGTGGTCGCCGCCGGAGATGAAGATCTTCGTCCCGCGGATGTTGTAGGTGCCGTCGCCGTTGCGGCGGGCCGTCGACTTGGCCGCGCCCACGTCGGAGCCGGCGTGCGGCTCGGTGAGGCACATGGTGCCGCCCCACGTGCCGTTGAGCATGCGCTCCACGAACTGTTTCTGCTGCGCGGGCGTGCCGCACTCCGCGACAACTTCCGCCGCGCCGAAGGCCAGGCCGGGGTACATGTTGAACGCCGAGTTGGCGCCCGACAGCAGCTCCTCCACCGTCACCTGGAGCATCATCGGCGAGCCCTGGCCGCCGTGCTCCGGGCTCACGCCCACCGTCTTGAAGCCCTGCTCGTAGAGCTTCTTCCACGCGTCCTTGAAGCCCGTCGGCGTGAAGACGGCGCCGTTCTCCACCCGGCAGCCCTCCCGGTCACCCACCGAGTTGAGGGGCCCGAGCACCTCGCGCGCGAAGCGGTAGGTCTCCGACAGCACCGCCTTCGCTTCGTCCGGACCCCAGGCATCGAACGGCGCCTGGCCGGCCACCTGGCCGAAGCCGAACTGCTCGAACAGCGTGAAGAAGATCTCTCGAAGGTCGGTCTTGTAGGTGTTGATCCCGGCGGACATGGCCACTCCTGCGTGACGGCTCGCTGCCCGCCCTCAGTGAAAAAGGATGAGGTCAGCGGCGCGTTGAGACGCAGGAAGTGTGGCGGCGACTGATTTTTGAGTCAACCCCGAATGACACCTCGCGTTGAGGGGCGGTCAGAACCGCCCCTCGAGACGCGGTGCGCCTGCCTACTTCTTCGCCTTCTTGGCGGAGGGAAGCGTGGCTGTCTTGGCCGCCGGCTTTTCCCTTGGAACCGTCTTCTTGGAGGTGACGCCCTCGCGGCGCTCGTCCGCCTCGTCGCCCTCCTCACTGGAAGCAGAGGCGCTGGTGGCGGAGGCGGGCGCGGCGGCGTTGGCGCTGCTCAGGCTCTCCCGAGGCACCTCCACCACGATGGGGGACTGGCCGGAGCGCTGCCGGTTCTCGTCCTCCAGCGAATAGAAGAGCTGGATCTGCGAGGAGCCCTTCATCAGCAGTTCGCCCTTCTGGTTCTCCGCCCAGAGGTCGATTTCGACGAAGTAGCGGCCCCCGGAGCCGTGCCGGTCGCTCACGCGGCCCTTGCAGACGACGGTGTCACCCGGCCACACCATCTTGATGAAGCGCACGTTGTAGCGCCGCATCTGCCCGCCCCGGGCCCAGTCACTGATGAGCTGGCCGAGCATGCCCATGACGAGCATGCCGGGCGCGTAGACGCTCGGCATGCCCACGCTCTTGGCGTAGAGCTCGTCCACGTGGACCGGGTTGAAGTCTCCGGAAGCACCGGCGTAGCGCGACAGCTGGACGCGGTCGACGGGCGCCTTGGCCAGCGCGGGCAGCTCGTCCCCGACGCGGATGGCTTCGAAGTACAACTTGCGCGCGGGCATCACGGGGTCTCCTTGGCGGCGCGGACCACCAGCGTCCGGCGGGCGCGGAACACGAGGTTGCCTTCCTCGTCACGGCCTTCATCCTCGATGACCGCGATGTCCATCTTCCCGGACATGCCCGGCCGCTCGAAGACGTCGGAGACGCGCGTGGAGACGTAGATGCGGTCCCCGGCGAAGATGGGCCGCTCGTAGTCGAAGCCCTGCTCCGCGTGGAGCAGGCTCTTGATGCCCACGCCCAGCAGCTCCCGCAGGTCCGCCGCCGAGTGGAAGGACGCGGGGAACGTGGGGGGCGCGATGATGGTGGGGTACCCCGACGCCCGGGCGTACTCCTCATCGTAGTAGATGGGGTTGTAGTCCCCGATGGCCTCCGCGAACCGACGGATGGCGCCCTTTTCGACCTCGTTCAGCGTCGGCGGCGAGGCGCGGCCGATCGCGTTCTTGTCCAGCATTTCCTCTCCTGACTCTAGCGTCCGGCCGGAAGCTCGAGCACCGTGAGGAGCCCAGCTTCGGCGGCCGTCAAGCGTGGCGCGGCATTCACCAGCGCATTCGCGGTGGCCCGGTCGCCCGCCACTCCCCCCGGGATTTCCAACACCAGCTTCGGGTCAGCGTCGATTTCGATACGGTCCTTGGGGTCATCCGCCCCCATCGCGATGGTCAGCTCCAGTCGCACCCGCTCCTGTCCGTCCTCCAACCCCACCACGGACTGGAACATGCCAGCCACCCTTCCCTTCCTGACGGGAAACGCGCCGCCGGAGATGTCCTCCTCGGCGAATACGGGGGCTACTTCTTCTTCGAAGTCGTCGCAATCCAGCCCCAGGCCGAGGGCCGCGAGCGCCGCGGACTCAACAAGGCCAACGTGGCCCAGTTGCTCACTGTCCACCAGCTCGAAGAACTCCTCCTCCGTCAGCCCCGCGCCCACAATCCGCTGCAAGGACGGGCGGCGGGTCCGCGCATCCACCACGCGGGTGACGGTGGCACGACGGACCGGACCGCACACCTGTCCGGCAACCGCCACCAGCCGGTCCAGCACGAAGCCCGGATTGACGCCGGTCCCCACCACGGCGACGCCCGCCTCCTGCGCCGCCTGGTCCAGTTCGTCCGCCAGCTCCGGATACTTCAGATACGGGAAGGCCAGCTCCTCACAGGTGCTGGCCACGGGCAGTCCCAGCTTCACCGCCTCCATCACCTGGTCGAACACCTTGGGCAGCCGCGAGCCGGTGGCATGCAGCACCACCACGCCCTTGCGCTTGCCCACGGCCTGCGCCAGCGAGGCGGAGACCTTCACACGAGGGGCGGGACCTCCCAGGACATCACCCAAGGGGCGGCCCACCAGGCCGGATTGCACGTCCACGGCCCCGATGAGCTCCACCTCAGGTGAAGACATCGCAGCCCGGGCAATTTCCTGACCGATGAACCCCAGCCCCATCACCACCACCGGCACGGGCCCTTCCGGGGCTTTTGCCATCGGAGATTGCTCCACGATTCCAAGGGGTTAGCGATACAGTCCAGCGTTGCAGCGCACCATAAATCACACCTTGGCGACCAGGCAAGCGTGACGTGGTTCTGCCTCTCTTCCTGAATGGCAGAACCTCCAAGGATTTCCATGGCTTAGAAGCCCATCACCGGCCTGGGGGGCCTTTTGGGGGCGCGTAGCGGCGTGTATAAAGCTGTACAAGCACGCTGTCCTGGAGGCACCTCGGGCATGGATCGCATCCTCGTCGTGGACGACGACGTCCTCATCCTGGCCGCCCTCTCACGCATCCTCCAGGCAGAGGGGTACGACGTCGTCACCCACAGCAACCCGGCGGCGGCCGCCCGGGAGGTCGGCTTCCAGGTCGTGCTGACGGACTTCATGATGCCGTACCTCAACGGCATCGAACTGCTCGGCGCCCTTCGGGAGAAGAACCCCAAGGCCGTGCGGCTGATGCTGACGGCGGCGGCGGACTTCCGCACCGCCTCCGAAGCGGTCAACCGCGGCGAGGTCTTCCGGCTGCTGGGCAAGCCCTGGTCACTCAGCGACCTGACGAGCAGCGTCCGGCAGGCCTTCGCGCACTACCGCCTGGTGGACGCCAACGAGCGGCTGTCGCGCGAGGTCGCGGAGAAGAACGCGGAGCTGGTGGCCATCAACCGCGACCTGGAGCGGCGGGTGGTGGAGCGCACCGCGGGGCTGCTCGACGGGCTCATCAGCGCCCTGGACTACCGCGACACGGAGACGCAGTGGCACTCGCGCCGCGTGTCGCTCTACTCCCGCCGGCTGGCCCAGGAGGTGGGGATGACGGGCGGAGCGCTGGACGTGGTGGAGCAAGGCGCGCTGCTGCACGACATCGGGAAGATTGGCGTGCGCGACTCCATCCTGCTCAAGCCCGGTCCGCTCACGCCGGAGGAATGGGTGGAGATGCGCAAGCACCCGGAGTTCGGCTACCGGATGCTGGCGAAGATGCCCTACCTGCACGAAGCGGCGCTCATCGTGCTCCAGCACCAGGAGCGCTGGGACGGCAAGGGCTATCCGCAGAACCTGGCGGGCGAGGACATCGTCCTGGGCGCGCGCATCTTCTGCCTCGCGGACACGGTGGACGCGATCACGTCCGACCGGCCCTACCGCAAGGGCCGGCCCATGAGCGTGGCGCGGGATGAAATCCGCCGCTGCGCGGGCACCCAGTTCGACCCGGCGCTGGCGGAGGCCTTCCTCAACATTCCGGAGACGGAGTGGCAGCGCATCCGCCAGGAAGTCGAGGCCTTGGAAGCGGCGGAGAACGAGCGCTGGAACAACGACCCGCTCGGTCCTCCCGCGCCCCTGGCCCGTGCCAGCGGCGCCTGAGTCAGCGCTTCAGGGCGCCAGCTCCACCGCGCGCACTTCGCGGATGACGTCCCCTTCCAAGAGGGCGTCGACCACGTCCATGCCGGACACCACCTCGCCAAAGGCCGTGTAGCGGCCATCCAGGTGTGGCTGCGGGGCGTGGGTGAAGAAGAACTGGCTGCCGCCGGTGTCCTTCCCGGCCAGGGCCATGCCCAGGGTGCCCCGGCCGTAGGGCCGACGCGTCATCTCACAGCGAATGGAGTACCCCGGCCCGCCCTCACCGTCCCCGCGCGGGTCTCCCCCCTGCGCGACGAAGTCCGGCACCACGCGGTGGAAGGTGACGCCGTTGAAGAAGCCCTTGCGCGCCAGCGCGTGGAGGTTGCCCGACGTGAGGGGCGCCTCGTCCACGTCCAGCCGCACGGTGATGTCCCCCTTGTCGGTGCGCAGCACGAGCCCCGCGCGCGCCGGAGCGGCCACGGGCCGGAAGGTGTTCGCGGGCAGCTCCACGCGCGCCGAGCGCACCCGCTGCCCCGTCAACTGCGTGAGGGCCTGCGCCGCCACGCGCCGCACGTTGGCGTGCGGGTGCATCAGCCATTCACGCAGTCGGGGCTCGGCGGCCGGGCCCTGCAGCGCCACCAGCGCGCCCGCCACCGGCTCGGCCAGGTCTCCCGGCGTCTGCGGCACACGCGCCGCCAGCGCCTCCACGGCAGGTAGCGCGGCCGCGTCCTTGAGCACACCCGCGGTCGCCGCCGCCGCGCCCGCCACCACTTCATCCTCGCCTTCGATGAGCTCGCGCACCGGCGCCGCCGCCTCGGGCACGGGCCGCGCGGACACGGCTTCCAACGCCGTCAGGCGCACGCGCGCCTCGGGGTGACGCAGGTACTTCACCGCGAAGCCCGCCCCTCCCTGCCCCTTCGACTGAGCCACCTCGCGCAGCCCCAGCGCCAACCGGCGCGCCTCGGGAACGCGTCCATAGCCGCAGCCCAGGACTTCCTTCAGCGCGCCCTCCTGCCGGTCCACCGCCGCCGCCAGCCGGCAGTCCAGCCAGGCCAGGTCCGCTCGCGCGACATCCGAGGCCGCGCCCCGCTCCGCGTCCGCCAGCGCGAGCCGCAGCGACTCCAGGACGGGACGCCCAAAGGCGGGCAGGCCCTGCTGCGCCAACGCCAGCAGCGCGTGTCCCTCCGCCGACCGCGCCAATGTCTCCACCGGCGCCTTCGCGCCCTCCGGCGCCGATGCCCCCGCCGCCGCCGGAGGCGCCATGCCCCGGGCCACGCGTCTGGCTCGCGCCGCCAAGGCCTCCAGCGCATCCACCGCGGTGCACGGTCCACTGCAAGCCGCCGCCAGCTTCGCCAGCGAGCGCGCCGCCTCCGCCGCCACACGCGGAACCGTGTCCTCCAAGAGCCGCCCGAGGACCACGGCATCCTCGGGACCACCCACGTCCCCGAAGCCCTTCGCGCACGAGGCCCGCACGTCCGCGTCCGCATCCCCCAGGCAGCGGCGCAGCGCGAGCAAGGCCTCGGGCCGCTTCACGGTGGCCAGGAAGTGAGCCCCTGCCTGACGCGCCTCCACCGGCCGCTCGGCCGCGAGCAGCGCCTCCGCTGGCGCCAGGGGCACCTGGGCAACCAGCGCCGCGCCGCGGGTGCGTGCGAGGACGCCCAACGCCTGCGTGGCCCAGGCCGCCTCCGCCCCATCCGCTTCGCGCATCCGCTCGGACAGCCACGCCACGGCCCCGGGTGTGCCGAGCCGGCCCATGGCCTCCCCCACCGCCCGCCGCACGTCCGCGTCGCGTTCCGTCCGCCCGGCTTCGAGCAGCGCCTTCTCCAACGCCGCGAGCTCGGCATCCACCAGGGGCTCCCAGGACAGGGCGAGCACGCCCGCGGCGAAGGCCGCCTCGCCACGTACCGCCGCGTCCTCATCCTTCAGCCCCGCGATGACGGTCTCCAGGGTGGCCGGGTCCTGGATTCGCGCCAACGCCCGCAGGGCCCGACCACGCACCCGGGCATCCGGTGCACGGGCCGCCAGCGACACCAGGGCCCCATTTCCCAGCGAGCGTGCGTCCTCCCACGCCTGGATGCGCTCGAGCGTCTGCGCGTCCACGGGAGGCGGCTTCACCGGCGGCACTGAACGGACGCATCCAGACAGCAGCGAGAAAGCGACGACACATGTCGACAGGGCACGGACGGAGTGCGAGCGGCGCATGGCGCGGGCCTAGGTCAATTCTCCGCGAAAATCCAGGGGTTAGGCCGCGAGGGGTTTGACACGAAAGGCCGGCGCTCCGAAGATGACACGTGGATTCTCTCCGCGGGAGCGTTGGTCCTGAACTGCCCTGGCTGCGGCTCGAAGGTAGCCGCCAACACGTCCATCTGTTCCGTCTGCGATTACATCATTGATGGCTCGTTCCTCTCGGGGGAGCCGCCGGCCGAAGAGTCTGAGGAGTCCACGGACGCGGCGGAGGACCCCCGCCGAGCCGCCAGGCCGCCTCCCCCGCGGCGCCCACGTCCGGCCCCAGGCAAGTCCGGAAGTCGGCCCGCCGCCGCGCCGCCGCCCGACTCGGACTCCACCAACATCCGGAGCATGGAGGACGTCGCCCGCAGTGCGCCGCAGCAGCGTGCGGCGCGTGCAGCGGCGCCTCGGCCCGCGCCTCGCAAGGCGCCCGCTCCCGAGCCCGCGGCCTCGGTGGACCCGTGGGACCGCTCGGACTCGTACGACCGGGGCAGCGCCGTCACCGACCCGGATGAGCTCATCCGTGACGCGAAGGAGCTGTTCGCTCAGCTCCAGGGCGGCGACAAGGTCGCGTTCTGGGGCGCGGCGGTGGTGCTGATGTCCTGCTTCATGCCGTGGAAGGAGACGGCGGTGGATGGGGACGTGCTCGGCCTGATGAGCCTGGGCGCGGGCGCCTTCATCATGTCCATCCTCCTGCTCACGGCCGTCACGGTGCGCGTCAAGGGCTCGCTCCCGAACGTGAACCCGGTGGTGCCGTGGATGGGCCAGCTCATCATCAGCATCGTGTGCCTCATCTGGTGCGTCGTGTTCATCAAGGTGTCGTCCGACACGACGATGGTGCCCACGCCCATCGGCAACTCGGAGATGATGAACTCGTCGCCCAGCTTCGGCGTCTACGTGGCCATCCTGGGCGCGGTCGCCACGCTGGGCGGCACGCTGCTGGGGCTCAAGGGCCAGTCCTCGCACTGAGCCTCCGCGCCCCGAATGAAAAAGCGCTGCCGCCCTCCGCGGCAGCGGGCTAGCGTCACCGGCCACCATGTCCGACGCCTCTCCCCTCTCCCGTCTCACCGCCGCGCTCGACGCGGCCGTCTTCGGACAGCAGCGCGTGCTGGAGGACCTGGTGACGGCCTTCCTCGCGCGCGGCCACGTGCTGCTGGAGGGCGTGCCCGGCGTGGCCAAGACGCTCACCGCGCGCAGCATGGCCGGCGCGCTGGGGCTGCTCTTCACGCGCATCCAGTTCACCCCGGACCTGATGCCGGCGGACATCCTGGGCACCAACGTCTTCCAGCCCCAGGACCACGCCTTCCGCCTCGTGAAGGGCCCCATCTTCACGGAGGTGGTGGTCGCGGACGAAATCAACCGCACCCCGCCCAAGACGCAGGCCGCGCTCCTGGAGGCCATGGAGGAGCGGCAGGTCACCATCGACGGCGTGTCCCACGCGCTGCCGCCCCACTTCTTCGTGGTGGCCACGCAGAACCCCCTGGAGCTGGAGGGCACCTACCCGCTGCCGGAGGCCCAGCTGGACCGCTTCCTCATGCGCGTACGCGTGGGCTACCCGGAGGCATCGGCGGAGACGACGATGCTCCGCGCCTTCCACCAGCGCGAAGGCAAGCCGGCCACCACCCGCCAGGTGCTGGATGCGCCCACGCTGCTGGAGCTGCAGTCGCACGCCGCCCGCGTGTCGTGTGACGACTCCATCATCCAGTACGTGGTGGCCATCGTCCGGGAGACGCGCACCAACCCGCGCGTGCGCCTGGGCGCCAGCCCCCGCTCGGCCCAGGCGCTGCTCGCGGCCTCCAAGGCCCGCGCCGCGCTGATGGGCACGGACTTCGTCACCCCGGATGACGTCAAGGCCGTCACCTTCAGCGTCCTCAACCACCGGCTGCTCCTCAAGGCCGAGGCCGAGGTGGAAGGCATCACCGCGGACGACGTGCTGAAGCAGACGCTCGAGCGGGTCCGAGTGCCCCGGTGAGCGCCGGGCGCCCCGTCCCCACCGGCCTCGCCGTGGCCCTGCTGGCGGCGGGTCTCCTCCCGGCGGCGCTCGCGGTGGCCAGCCCCGCGTTCGGCTGGCTCGCGCTGGCGACGGACGTGGCCGTGCTGGCCCTCTGCGCCGTGGACTTCCTCCGGGCCCCACGCGCCCAGAGCGTCCGCGTCTGGCGGCGCGTGGAGCCCGTCCTCTCCTCCGGCACGCGCAACGCCGTGCACGTGACGCTGGAGCGCCAGAACGCCGGCACCGCGCCGCTGCACGTGGAGGTCCGCGACGAGCCGCCCGAGGACATGGCCAGCAGCGGGCACCGGCAATCCCTCACCCTGCCCGCGGCACGGACCACGCCCCAAGAGCTCACCTACTTCGTCACGCCGCCTTCGCGGGGTGACGCCCGCTTCGGGGACGTGCACCTGCGGCTGCGAGGCCCCCTAGGCCTGTGCGCGCGACAGGTCCGCGTCCCCGCGACGATGGACGTCAAGGTGTACCCGGACCTCACCGCGCTCACCCGCGAAGCACTGGCGCTGGCCCACGCCTCGGACGCCCCTTCCGCGCGCACGCAGCGGCGGCGCGCCTCGGAGGGCCGGGAGTTCGAGTCGCTGCGCGAGTACCGCCCCGGCGACGACTACCGCCACATCGACTGGAAGGCGTCCGCGCGCCACGCCCACACCCTGGTGCGCACGTGGCAGCCGGAGCAGCACCAGCCGGTGCTCCTGCTGCTCGACTGCGGCCGGCACATGGCGGGCCGCATCCAGGAGCGGCGCAAGCTGGACCATGCGGTGGACGCGGCGCTGCGGCTGGCGCGCGTGGGCCTGGAGGCCGGTGACGTGGTCGGCGTGCTGGCGTTCGCCAGCGGCGTGCGGGCCTACCTGCCGCCACGCAAGGGCCGCGAGCACCTGCGGCTCATCACCGAATCGCTCTACCGCACCGAGGCCGCGCTCGAGGAGAGCGACTACGGCCGCGCCTTCGACTTCGCCTTCGCACGCCAGACGCGGCGCGCCCTGGTGGTGCTGTTCACGGACCTGGTGGACCCGGACGCCTCCGCCAGCCTCCTCACGCGCACGCTGGCGCTGCGCCCCCGGCACCTGCCCGTCGTCGCCTCACTGTTGGACGAGGACGTCCAGGCGGCGGCCCACGGTGTGCCCACACAGACGCAGGATGCCTACGCGCGCCAGGCCGCGGCACGGCTGGAGACGGAGTACCGGCGGACGGCCACCACCCTGCGGGACGCGGGCGCGCTGGTGATCCGAGCCCCCGCGCGCGGCTTCGGCGCGGCCACGCTCAACGCCTACCTGGACGTGAAGGCGCGCGGACTGCTCTAGGCCTCTGCGTCAAGTCCAGCGAAAGTTTTGTACGCAGTGTGCAGTCAACGTGTTTCGACGCCGCTCGCAAAGAAGCATGCCAATCGCGCGGAGGCCGATTTTTCGGCCTCGGACACGACCCCCTTTACAGATAGGCGCGCGTCAACAAAATGGCCGGTCCTCGCCCGCCGTGACGGTGGGCGACCTCGAAAACACCACGGATGGAGACGGTCTTGGCGGAGGTCGCGAGGGGATTCAGGGTGGAGGTTGAGGCGGACGCGGCGGCGGCGGCGGTGGCGGCACGGATGGAGTCCGAGTCGGCGGCGGCCCCCACGGCGTTGACGCCCTTCCATGAGCGGCTGCTGGCAGAGGAACTGCTGGCCCGCAGCGGTGACACGCAGCAACGGCTGGCGGGAGCGCTGTCGGAAGCGAAGGTGGACCTCAACCCGCACCAGGTCGAAGGCGCCATGTTCGCGCTCGACTCGCTGTCGCGCGGCGGCTGCATGCTGGGCGACGAGGTCGGCCTGGGGAAGACCATTGAGGCGGGGCTCGTCATCGCCCAGCTGATGGCCGAGGGGAAGTCGCGCATCCTCATCCTGGCGCCCGCCACGCTGCGCGCGCAGTGGAACAGCGAATTGCGGGAGAAGTTCGACCTGGACAGCGTCCTGGTGGACGGCCGCACCGTGCGCGCCACCGGGAACTGCTTCGACCAGCCCTTCCCCGTCATCTGCTCGCACCCCTTCGCGGCGAACAAGGCGCACCTGACGGCGGAGATTCCGTGGGACTTGGTGGTCATCGACGAGGCCCACCGCCTGCGCAACGCGCACCGGGCCAACAACAAGATGGGCCAGGCCCTGAAGGCGTCCCTGGCCGGCAAGCCCAAGCTGCTGCTCACCGCCACCCCGCTCCAGAATGACTTGATGGAGCTGTTCGGGCTGATGTCCCTGCTGGACGAGCAGATCCTCGGGCCCGAGCACGCCTTCCGCAGCCGCTACCGGACGGACGAGGCCGGTGGCATGCCGGAGGCCGCAGCCATCGAGCTGAAGGAGCGGCTGGCCCCCGTGGTGCAGCGCACCCTGCGCCGGCAGGTGCGCGAATACGTCCGCTACACCAACCGCCGCTCCATCGTGGAGGACTTCACCCCCTCCCCGGAGGAGCACGACCTCTACGAGAAGGTCAGCGAGTACCTCCAGCGCTCCGAGGCCGCGGCGATTGAGCCCGGCAAGAAGACGCTGCTGACGCTCTGCTACCGCAAGCTGCTGGCGTCCTCCACCTACGCCATCGCCCCCACGCTCCGCCGGCTGTCGGACAACCTGGAGAAGCGGCTCCAGGCGGCGAAGCTGGGCCAGCAGGCCCTGGCGATGTTCGAGCCCGAGGAGGCCAAGCAGTTCGTCGAGGAGGGCGAGGAGTGGTCGGACGACCCGGCCAAGGCGCCCAACGTCCGCGCGCTGGAGCAGGAGGTCTGGGAGCTGCGCCAGTACGCGGACCTGGCGGACTCCATCAAGGTCAACGCCAAGGGCGAGGCGCTCAAGCGCGGCCTGGACCGGACCTTCGCCGTGATGAAGTCGCACGGCTGGCCGGAGAAGGCGCTCATCTTCACCGAGTCCAAGCGCACGCAGCAGTACCTCTTCAACCTCCTGTCGGAGAGCGGCTACCAGGGGAAGATCTCCCTGCTGTCCGGAGACGCGGGCACGCCCGAGGACCGGCGCGCGCTGGTGGAGGAGTTCCGCCACCGCACGCAGATCCTCATCTGCACCGAGGCGGGCGCCGAGGGCCTCAACCTCCAGTTCTGCAACCTGGTGGTGAACTACGACCTGCCCTGGAACCCGCAGCGCGTGGAGCAGCGCATCGGCCGCTGCCACCGGTACGGCCAGCAGCGGGACGTGCTGGTCATCAACTTCCTCAACCGGATGAACGCGGCGGACGCCCGCCTCTTCGAGCTGCTGGAGAAGAAGCTGAACCTCTTCGACGGCGTGTTCGGCGCGTCCGACGAAATCCTGGGCGCGCTGGAGAGCGGCGTCGACTTCGAGCGGCGCGTCCTGGACATCTACCAGTCCTGCCGGAAGCCCGAGGACATCAACATCGCCTTCGACAAGCTCCGCGAGGAGTTGGAAGGCCGCATCAGCAAGCGCATGACGGAGATGCGCTCGGTGGTGCTGGAGCGGTTCGACGGCGACGTGCGGCGCCGGCTGCGCGGACAGAACGAGCAGACGAAGGAGGCCCTGGCCAAGCGTCAGCAGGAGGCCCGTGCCCTCACCGCGTCCGTGCTGGGCAGCCGCAACTCGGGGCGGCTGGAGGTGGCCAAGGCCGCCTATGCCGTCAAGGAGCGCACCCAGGACGCGGTGAGCTACCTGCAACTGGACGCGGCGGGACTGCCGTCACGGCTGGCGCGGCTCGCGGGCAGCGAGGGCTGGTGGTTCGCGTACAAGTTCGAGACGACCGGCCTCAAGCCCGAGGAGAAGCTGGCCCACCTGGTGCTCGTGCGCGACAGGGACGGCTTCCGCGCCCTGCCCATAGCGGACGGCGCGCACTTCGTGAAGCTGGCGGCGAAGCCGGAGCGGCGGCGTCAGCCCGCGCCGGTGTCCGTGCAACTGATGCAGGAGCAGGCGCTGATGGCGGCGAAGGACGAAATCGTCCGGGCTGCGGAGCGGCGCAACGCCCTGGAGCTGGACAAGGCCAAGGAGCGCGCGGACCGCTACGTCGAGGACTGCCTCATGGAGTCGCGTGAGGCCGTGGAAGCCGCGCGGCAGACGTGGATTGAAGCGCGCAAGCAGGTCGGGCTGGCCGAGGACATCGCCGACAAGGCCAAGGCCCGCGCGAACTCCGACCGGATGGAGCGCGAGTACCGTCGCAAGCTGTCCTCGCTCCGCAACGAGGAGGAGAAGCGGTACGCCTCCAAGGACCGGCAGTTGGCGGATCTGGCCAACAAGGCGAAGGTGACGGAGAAGCGCGCCCTCATCGCCTCCGCCTACTTCTGGCTGTCGTAGTCCGCTGGGCGCAGGCGCACCCACGTCGCGCCCCAACCTCCGTCCCCTTCGCCCGCGGAACGGAACGACTCCACCTCTGGCAGTCTGGGGAGCAGCGACTGCACGGTGCGCCTCAGCGCACCGGTGCCCTTGCCGTGGATGATGCGCACGTCCAGGACGCCCTTCTGCCGGCACGCCCAGAGGTACTCCACCACCAGGTCCTTCACGTCGCGCGGGTGGAAGAGGTGCAGGTCCAGGTTCCCATCGATGGGAATTTCTACAGCCTCGTCCTCGGGAGGCGGCGGCTCCGGCCCTTCGGGCGGGAGCGGCGGCTCATTCGCGTCGAGGACCGGCAGGCGCCTTCGGCTCACGCTCCCACTCCTGCTTCTCCTTCTCCGCCTGCAAGCGGCGCCGCTCGCGGGCGGCCTTGAAGCGCTCGGACAGCGATGAGACTTCGCCCTTCAGCGCGGAGAGGTTCGTGGAGATGCTGCCCGGGTCGCCTTGCTGGCGGCCGGCTGCCTGCTCGCCCTGGGCGCCTGCGCCCCCTGCGGACATCAGCTGGACCACCAGTGCCGCAACCGTCATGACTGTCATGGCCCCACAGGTAAGCAAGACGCGTGCTCAGTGGCAAGTGACACTCAGCGGGGGGCGGCCTGACGCTCGGCCTCTTCTCGCCTGCCCAGGACGACGCGCTCGGCCAGTTTGATAGCGGACAGTGGCGCGCTGCCCTCGGCCTTGTTGTTGATGGTGATGAAGGTGGGCTTGTCCCGGCGCAGCGCCGCCAGGCACACCCGGGCCAGGACATCGCGCGTGGGGACGTCCTCGTCCACCAGCTGGTTGAACGGCGCGTAACGCGCGCGCGCCTCCTCGTAGCCGAGGTCCGGCGGGAGCATCCACCGCACCACCAGCGCGCGGGCTTCGAAGGCGCGAGTGAGCTTCGCCTGCCGGCCCACGGGCGGCATGTGCGCCCACACCGCCAGCACCGGACTGACGCCCACGTCCGCCAGCGCCTGGGCCAGCCCCTCCGTGAGCAGCTCCTCGTTGCGCAGCTCCACCGCGTACAGCGGCCCCTTCGGCAGCGCGGCGAAGAAGGCATGCAGCCGCTCCACGAAGCGCGCGGGCCCGCCGAGCGCCTGCGGGTCCTGCGGCGGGAACTGGAAGACGAGCGGCCCCGCCTTCTCTCCCAGCCCCTCCACGAAGGGCATGACGACGGCCTCCGTGGCGTAGGCGGCATGGAGGAAGCGCTCGTTGATGTGTCCCCGCTGCGCGCCGTAGCGCTCGTGCAGCGGGAAGCGCGCCAGGGTGCAGACCTCATGGGCCTTCACCAGGAAGCGGAAGGTGTCCGGCACCTGGGCGGCGTACTCGGCGAAGGCGCTGGAGGCGATGGGGCCGTAGAAGGTCCGGTCGATGCCCACCGTGCGCAGCACCGGGTGGTGCGCGTAGGCGGCCAGGCCCTCCCGCGCGAGCTGCGAGGCGGAGGCCTCATGGTCATAGACGATGCCGGACCACCCCGGGAACGTCCACGAGGACGTCCCGAGGAACACGCCCTGCGGCAGCTCCCGCCCCAGCGTGGCCAGCGACTCCGGCACGGCCGCGGGCTCCACGGGCTGCGCGCCCTTGCGGGCCTTGGCGGGCGGCTCCACGGCGGCACCGGTGAAGAGGTCGAGCTGTGCGGGTCCTCGCTCTTGAGGCATGGCGCGTCTCCTGGGCCAATACAGCAGGCACCGCGGGCACGGTGCCGAGCGTCCAGCGCACCTAACGCCGGACGTCACTGGATGCAGGAGGTTGCCTCAGTCCAGCCCCACGTCCCAAGTGCCATGTCGCTCGACAGGCGACCGGGCGACGAATCGGGGCGCGTGAGCGCTACAGCACCTTGAGGCGGATGGCCCCGGGCAGCAGCGTCATGGTGCACGGGAGGCGGCCCGGCGTCTCGCCGTCCACGTCCAGGAACACGTCGCCGCCGTCCACGGGCTCGGCGCGCAGGGTGCGGCAGCGCAGGCGCCGGGTGCCCTTCCAGTTCACGTGCGAGCCGTTGTAGACGCCCTTCGACTTGAGGATGAAGTCGCTCAGGCTGTAGTTGGACCAGATGGTGACGTCGAAGAGGCCGTCGTGGGTGATGGCGTCCGGCGCGACGAACATGCCGCTGCCGAAGTAGCGGCCGTTGGCCACGGCCACCGCGGTGACGCTCACCACCTCTTCCGGGCCCCCGTCCACCGAAAGCCGCACCTGCCGCTCCGAGTACTTCACCAGCCCCTTCAGCGTGCCCCACATGAAGCTCAGGTGGCCGCCCAGGGCCTTGCTGCTCTGGTTGACCTCCTGGGCCACCACCGCGCTCACACCGAACGAGGCGATGTTGGCGAAGTAGCGCGTGGCGGGCTGGCCCGCATGGTCGATGAACTCCAGCTGGCCCACGTCGAACGGCTCTGTCGTGCCGGAGCGCAGCCGCTCCAACGACGAGGCCAGCTCCAGGTCCCACCCGAAGGTGCGCCGGAAGTCGCCACCCGTGCCCCGAGGAATCAGCCCCAGCGCCGCGTTTGGATTCAGCGCCTTGCCATCCTCGAAGAAGCCGTTGGTGACTTCGTTGAGCGTGCCGTCACCGCCCACCGCGACGATGCACTCGTACCCATCCAGGAGCGCCTGGCGGGTGATGCGCGCCGCGTCCATTCCCCCCTGGGTGAAGCCGTGGCCGAAGTCGCCCAGCGCCCTGCCGACCTGCGCGGAAATCTCCGCCCAGCGCTTTCCCGTCTGCCCGTTGGCGCTGCGCGGATTGACCACGAGGAACGTCTTCATCTGGCCTTGGCCCTCCCTGTTTACGCGGTTGCGCACCGGCACTCCACTCCGTGGCCATGTTCAGGGCACGGCGGGCCTGCCGCCACCCCGCGTCAAAAGGGGTGGCGGGACCGCGCGAGCGAGGGCTCGCGTCTGACGGACTAGGCCTTGGGCGCCACGGGCACCGGCCGCACGTGAATCTCACGCAGCTGCCGGTCATCCACGTCGCCGGGGGCGCCCGTCATCAGGTCGGTGCCCGTCTTCGACTTCGGGAACGGAATCACGTCGCGCAGGGACTCGGCGCCCGTGAGCAGCATGGCCAGCCGGTCCATGCCCAGCGCGATGCCGCCGTGCGGCGGAGCACCGAACTTCAGCGCGTCCAGCAGGAAGCCGAACTTGGCGCGCGCGTCCTCGTCGCTGATGCCCAGCGCCTTGAACACCTCCGCCTGCACCTTCGGGTCATGAAGACGGATGGAGCCGCCGCCAATCTCGAAGCCGTTGAGCACCACGTCGTAGCGGTGGCACTTCACCCGGCCCGGGTCCGTGAGCAGGTAGGCCACGTCCTCGTCGTGCGGGCGCGTGAAGGCGTGGTGCGCCGCCGCCCAGGTGTTCGTCTCGTCGTCGTACTCGAACAGCGGCGGGTTCACGACCCACAGGAACTTCCACTGGCCGCCGCTGCCGTACTCCGGAATCAGGCCCAGCTTCTTGGCCACGTGCACGCGCAGGTTGGCCATCACCGTGTGGACCAGCGCCTCCTTGCCGAACTGGAACAGGAGGAGGTCGCCCGTCTTCGCGCCCACGGCCTGGTTGATGGCCTGCCGCAGCGCGGGGCTGATCGTCTTGGACAGCGGGGACTGCGTCCACTCGCCGCCCTCCGCCACCTTCGCGCGGGCCAGGCCCTTGGCGCCCGCCTGCTTGGCGAACTCCTCCAGCTTGTCGCTCTCCGCGCGGCTCATCGCCTTCTCGGCGGGGACGACCATGGCCTTGACGATGCCCTTGTTCTGCACCGCCTCCCAAATCATCGGGACGCCGCCGCCCTCGCCGTGCTCGCGAATCAGGTCGGTGAGAACCACGTGCTCCAGCCCGAAGCGCAGGTCCGGCTTGTCGTTGCCGTACTTCGCCATGGACTCATAGAAGTCCATCCGCATGAAGGGCGTGGGGATGTCGATGCCCAGCACCTCGCCCCACAGCTTCTTCAGCAGGCCCTCAATCATCGTGAAGATGTCGTCCTGGGTGACGAAGCTCATCTCCACGTCGATCTGCGTGAACTCCGGCTGCCGGTCCACGCGCAGGTCCTCGTCGCGGAAGCACTTGACGATCTGGAAGTACCGGTCGAAGCCCGCCACCATGAACAGCTGCTTGTAGAGCTGCGGGCTCTCCGCCAGCGCGTAGAACTTGCCCGCGTTGAGGCGGCTGGGGACCAGGAAGTTGCGCGCGCCGCCCGGCGTGTACTTGCCCATGAAGGGCGTCTCCAGCTCCAGGAACCCGTTGTCCACCATGTACGAGCGCGTCAGCGCGTTCATCTTCGAGCGCGTCATCAGCGAGTGCTGGAGCGGCGCGCGGCGCAGGTCCAGGAAGCGGTGGGCCAGGCGCTTCTCCTCGGACGTGTCGATGCTGTCCTCGACGGGGAACGGCGTCGGCTCCGAACGGTTGAAGATGGTGAGGTCGCTGGCCCGGACCTCGATTTCACCCGTCTTCATCTTCGGGTTCACGTTCTTCCCGCGCGAGACGACCTTGCCGCGCACGCCCACGCAGTACTCCAGCCGGAGGCTGCCGGCGAGCGCGTGCGCCTCCGCGTGGTCCGGCTCGAACACCACCTGCGTGAGGCCATCCCGATCTCGCAGGTCGATGAACACCGCGCCGCCGTGGTCCCGGCGGTTGTGCACCCAGCCGAAGAGGACGACTTCCTCGCCGACGTTGGTCGCGGTGAGCTGACCGCAAGTGTGGGTACGCTTGACCTCGGAGATGAACGGGACTGCCATGGCACCGCCTGCTGGATTCGAAGGGGGGAGAAGGCGAAGCACCATACGGATCGCGGAAACGACGCGTCAAGGAGTCCGAGCGCCCCGGGTCCGTCTCAAACCGTCGGAATCAGTGCGGATTCCGGGTTCCAAGGCCGCCCGCGGGCCCCAGGCGCACCGGCCGGCCGGCCGCCGTGCTCGCGAATGTGACGGCCGGGGGGAATACACGTTCCGGGCGGTCCGGAGTAAAACGGCGCCATGCTCCGAACAGTCATCGCCTCGACCGCCGCGCTCGGACTGGCCGCCGGCTGTGCGCCCGATTCGACCGCGCCCGTCAAGGTCAGTGCCCTGGTGCTCTCCAGCAATGGCCAGTACGTCCCCCAGGAGGTGGAGCTGAAGACCATCTCCGACATCGTCGGCCTCAAGGGCACGGTGGCCGACCTCCAGGGAGGCGCGCGCATCGTCATCGACTCCCAGGACCCGGACCTGAACAACGCCACCACGCCGGAGGGCTACGCCAACGCGCTGCTCAAGAACGCCGGCCGTGACGTCAGCGCCAACTACATCTCCCAGGGCGGCGTCCTCTGGCCGGCGGACTTCCACACCTGGAACATGGTGACGGCGTACTACAGCATGGAGCGCGCCTACGATTACTTCCGCGTCGTGGGCAACATCCCCGCTGCGGACTTCAAGGACCCCGTCACCACGTACTACTTCCCGGAGTTCGTGCTCGCGGACGTGGACAAGGACCCGATGAGCGACAACGCCATGTACTTCTCCGTGCTGGAGTCGTTCCTGGTGCTGCCCTTCGACAAGCTCCAGCGCGCCCCGCTGGCCATCAACGCCGGCGTCATCGCCCACGAATACGCGCACCGCGTCTTCAACCTGAAGGCCTACAACGGCCAGCAGTTCCCGGAGGCGCTCACGCTGTGGCAGCAAGCCGGCGCCAGCCCGGGCGCCAACATCCTCAAGTCCTTCGACGAGGGGCTCGCGGACTACCACGCGTACGGCGCCACCTGCCAGACGACCCAGGGCGGCAAGGGCTGTGACACGCGCTTCTTCTCCACGTCCTTCCACGGCAACCTGTACGGGCAAGTCACCGAGGACCGGGACCTGGCCCGCGTGGACCGCTGCATGGACGCGTCCCTGCTGAACCAGCTGTACAACCAGAACCTGAGCGCGTTCAGCGGCAACGAGTACCGGGTGGGCACGCTGCTCGCCAGCGCGCTCTACCAGGCCGGCGAGGCCACCGGTCAGCGCGACGTGCTGCTGCGCGCCATCGTCGCCTCATACAACGACGAGAGCACGACGACGCCCGGCCTCTACCAGCTGGCGCGCGCCACGCTGGCGGACCAGTCCCGCTTCACCCTGGCCGTGGCCGCCAGCGCCATCATCACCCACATCACCGACCTGCGCCTGAAGGAGGCCGTCTGCAACGAGCTGATGGACCACCTCCAGATTCCGCGTGAGCAGCTCGTCGGCAACGACCCCAACATGTGCCCGCCCAGCACCGCGGGTGGCACCACCTGCCCCCGCCTGGACCTGTGAGCATGAGGACTGCTTCCGTGAAGACGTGGCTCTTGCGTTGCGCCCTGGGCAGCCTCGCCCTGTCCGCCCCCGCCCTGGCCCAGGACGAGGACGACCCCTACGCCTACCCGGACGAGGAGCCCGCCAACGACGCCTCCGACTCCTATGACGGCGTCCGCCCCAAGGTGGACGAGGCGGACGACTTCCGCCGCGTCTCCGAGCAGGAGTACGACGACGGCGAGGACGGCTTCAAACCCCTCTCCGGGCTCGACGACCCGAACCTGGGCGTGGCCATGGAGTTCATCACCGGCGCCCTCTTCCTGGACAGCCCGCGCGGCCGGGCCGCGGAGACGCGCCTGGGCCTGGGCGTGCGCGCCACGTGGGAGTACGGCCGCATCCTCGACAACGAGTCGCTTCGCGAGGCCCTCTGGGCCGACGTGCGCTGGACGTTCGGCGGCACCAGCGACGGCACCGACTTCATCCAGGGCAAGACGCACCTCCACTACTTCACCATTGCCCCGGCCTATGAGCTGAAGCTCGGCAAGTCCGACTTCGGCTTCTTCGCCCAGGCGGGTGGCGGCATCGCGTACACGACGTCGACCATCACCATCGACACGGTGGAGACGAAGGTGAGCGGCAGCAAGCCGCTGCTTCAGTACGGCGTGGGCTTCCGTGGCCGGCCCCGGCTGACCTCCTCCGGTAACTTCCGCCTCGCCTTCCGGCTGGAGGCCATGGGCTACCGCCGGGGCTACCACAACGACTTCTTCCTGGGCGGCAGCCTCGGCACTGCCTTCTGAAGTCGCCTTCACCGGCCGCTCGCCGCGCTGCATCCGGCGGGCGGCCATGAAGTTTTTTCCACCGCCTCCCCTCTTCGCCCGTGCCCCCTCCTTGCGACTTCAAGGAGTTGGGACTGGCACGCCGTGTGCTCCTATTTCCACCGGGATGGGAACCTGGGTTCCCCTGGGGGCTGGGAGGCGAGCGATGAAGAACGCGCAGGGACAGGGACAGCACTTGGACCCCGTATGTGGGAAGACCTTGGACACACCCGAGGGCCGTCCCACCGCCGAGTACAAGAAGCGCCGTTACTTCTTCTGCTCGGAGCGGTGCCGCCACGCCTTCGAAAGGCAGGCGGAGCGCTTCCGCTTCAACGAGCTGGCCCGCGTCGGCGCGCTGATGACGCCGGGCCGCGTCCGCTGGGGCATTGCCTGAGCGCCACGGCCGCTAGGCGGCCACGCGCAGGTCCTTGAGCCGCAGAGACAGCTTGCGCTGGCCTCGGAACGTGTCGAAGCCGGCCTGAAAGGCGAGGTCCACCGGGCCATCCACCAGCGTGGCCCGGTCCGCCATGTTGAAGCCGATGGCGTCCAGCTCCGGCGCGTCCGCCAGGGCCAGCTTGAGATGGCCGCTGCCCGTGCCGGACTTGGGCTGCAGCACGCGCGGGCGAGCCACTTGCCGGCGCAGCACCAGCACGGGCTCCGGATTGCCCTGCCCGAAGGGGCCCAGCCGCTGGAGCGACTCAACGGCGTGAGCGTCCAGCTCGTTGGGATTCACCACCGCGTCCACGCGGCACCGGGGGATGAGGTCCTCCGGCGTGAGGCGCTGGTAGGCAATCTTCTCAAAGGCCTCCCGGAAGGCGGGCAGCCGCTCTGCGTCGATGGTGAGCCCCGCGGCGTGCTTGTGGCCGCCGAAGCGCGTCAGCATCTCCGCGCAGCCACTGAGCGCGTCATGGAGGTGGAAGGCCTCGATGCTGCGCGCCGAGCCCTTCCCCACGCCGTCCTTCACCCCCACCATGACGGTGGGCCGGTAGAAGCGCTCCACCACGCGCGAGGCGACGATGCCGATGACGCCCGGGTGCCAGCCTTCGTCGTACAGCACCAGGCCTCGCGCGTCCTTCAGCGACTCCGCCTGGGCCAGCGCTTGCGTGAGGATGCTGCTCTCGATGCCCTGGCGCTCCGCGTTGGCCCTGTCCAACACCGCGGCCAGTGAGCGCGCCGTCTCCGGGGACTCCGAGCACAGCAGCTGAAGTCCCAGCGAGGCGTCATGCAGGCGGCCCGCCGCGTTGATGCGGGGCCCCAGGCGGAAGCCCACCTGACCGGCGGTGACGGAGGCGTCCGGGTCCATGCCCGCCACTTCCTTCAAGGCCCGCACGCCCGGCCGGCGGCCCGCGCTCAGCTCCTGGAGGCCATGCGTCACCAGGATGCGGTTGGCGCCGGTGAGCGGCACCACGTCCGCCACCGTGGCCAGCGCCACTAGGTCCATCATGGACCGGAGGTTGGGCTCCTTCCGGGTGGCGAAGAAGCCCTCGTCGCGCAGGCGCTTGCGGATGCCCATGCAGAAGTTGAAGGCCACGCCCGCGGCGCACAGCGCCTTCGTCGGGTACTCGCAGCCAGGCTGGTGCGGGTTGAGTACCGCCACCGCGGGCGGCAGCGTGGGCGGCACGGTGTGGTGGTCCACCACCAGCACGTCCAGGCCCAGTTCCTTGGCGCGGGTGATTTCCGCCACCGAGGTGATGCCGCAGTCCAGCGTCACCAGCACCCGCGTGCCCTCCGCGGCGATGCGCTCCACCGCGCCGACGTTGAGGCCGTAGCCTTCGTCCAGCCGGTGGGGGATGTACGTCGCGGGCGGCGCGCCCAGTTCCTTCATGAAGAGGTACAGCAGCGACGTGGAGCAGACGCCGTCCACGTCGTAGTCACCGTAGAGCGTCACCTTCTCCCGCGAACGAATCGCCCGGATGATGCGGTCCACGGCCCCCGGCATCCCCTTCATGCGGAACGGGTCCGGCAGGTCCGCCAACCGGTCCGACAGGAACGCCGACGCGGACTCCGGGGTGCGGTAGCCACGGTGCAGGAGCACCTTCGCCGCGAGCGGGTGCAGTGACAACTCCCCCGCCAGGGACGCCACTTCCTGCTCGACCACATCTGGAAGCAACCACCGCACGCTCGACACTCCTCCTCGCCTTCTCCGAGGGGAGTTGGCGGGATGAATTGGCTACGAAAGCGACAGTACCTCAGACGTCTGACCAGGACAGTCCAACCTTGAGCCCGACACTTCCCCTCCTGCACAGGTGTTCAGACAGGCGCACGCATGGTGGCCCGCTGGTTCACGCACGGTCGGTCGCCGGTGAGCAGGTTCAAACGCACACCCGAAAACAGTGAGGTCGAGCATGCATCCAAGAGGTATCCGGGCCGCCACGCTGGCCCTGGCATTCGCCACGCTGGGCACCGCGGGTTCGGCGGCCGCGCAGGAGCGGCGCGACGGCAAACGCGGTGACCTGAATGTGTTCCTCCGCGGTGGCGTGGGCGACTACACCGGAGGCCTGGGCGACCTGACGAGCACGGGCCCGGCCTGGGGCGTGACGCTCAACATCCAGCCCACGACCTTCCTCGGCTTCGAAGTGGGCTACGAGGGCTCACGCAACGGCCTCACCGACAGCCGCCTGCTGGAGCAGCCCTCGCTCGTCCGGCAGGGCGGCAGCGCGCTGGTGAAGGTGTCACCGCCCTTCCTCACCACCGTCCGGCCCTTCGTCGGCGCGGGCCTGGGCGTCTCGCACATGAATGTCCACGGCCCGGTGGAGGGCCTCTACCAGTCGGACACGATGCCGGAGGTCCCCCTGGCCGCGGGCGTGGAGTTCAACCGCGGCGCGCTCACGGCGGGCCTCCGGACCACGTACCGCGTCCTCCTCAACGAAGGCTGGGCGGACGGCGCCGTGGAGGACGCCAACGGCGGCCTGCTGGACGCCTCGCTCACGCTGGGCGCGCGCTTCTGACAGGCCCCCCCCTGAAACACCCAGGGCCCTGCTTCCCGTGAAGGAAGAGGGCCCTGTCGGTGTCCATCGCACGAGGCCTTCCTCAACGGAAGGAAGGCCTCGGGTGCGGGTGGCTCACGCCGCGTTCGGCTGCTGGTGGTCCACGTTGCCGCTGGCGCGCAGACGGGCTTCCTTCGCCGCGGCGCGCTCGTCCAGCCAGATGGTCAGCGGGCTGGCGATGTAGATGGTCGAGTACACACCGACCACGATGCCGACCAGCATCGCCATGGCGAAGTCGAAGATTTCGCCCACGCCGAAGATGAGCAGACCGATGAGCGACAGCGCCGTGGTGCCGGACGTGAGGATGGTGCGGCCCAGCGTGTCGTTGATGGCGATGTTGATGACCTCCGCGAAGGGCTTGCCCTTGAACTTGGCCATGTCCTCGCGGATGCGGTCGTAGATGACGATGGTGTCGTTGACGGAGTAGCCGACCACCGTCAGCAGCGCCGCGATGGCCGTCAGGTTGAACTCGCGCCGGCTCACCAGGTAGTAGCCCGCCACCATGATGACGTCGTGGACCATGGCCACGAGCGCGCCCGGACCGAACTTGAAGTCGAACCGGAACGCCACGTAGATGAGGATGGCGACCATCGAGTACAGCAGCGCCATGATGCCGCGGTTGCGCAGCTGCTTGCCCACCTGCGGACCGACGTAGTCCACGCGGCGCTGCTCGAAGTCCGGCTTCTCCAGTCCGGCGTTGAGCGCGGCGAACACGCGGTCCGCCATGCCGCTGGCCACCACCTGGTAGTCGTAGCCCGTGCCGCCCTGGGCCTCGCCCAGGTCACGCACTTCCTGCACGCCGATGCCCGCCGACTCCACCGCCTTCTTGACGGTGTCGGAGTCCATGGGCTGCGCCGCGCGGAAGCGGATGATGCCGTTGGGCAGGTCCGAGTAGACGTTGCGCACGCCCCCCAGCGCCTCCAGGGCCTCCTTGCCCTTGGCACCGCTCTCCTCGTTGAGCTGCGTGACGCCGCCCATGCGGAGCAGGAAGGTGTTCTCCTCCGCCGCGCCGATGTTCTGCACGCTGACGTCCGGCAGGCCGCCCTTGTCCGCGCGCTCACGGACCTCCTCGGCGGTGATGGGGTGGTCGAACTTCACCTCCACCACCGTGCCACCCGCGAAGTCCACGCCGAAGTTGAAGCCGAAGGCGGCGATGCCGACGATGATCGCCAGGTTCAGCACCGTGGAGAGAAACAGCGCGGGCTTGCGCTTGCTGATGAAGTCGATGTTCGTCTTGTTCTTGAAGATCTGCATGACGGTTCCCGGACTCCGGCCGGTCAGACGGAGACGACCTTCGCGTTACGACCGTGGACGAAGTAGGTCATGATGACTCGCGTCACCGTGATGGACGTGAACAGCGACGCCAGCAGGCCGATGATGAGCGTGGTGGCGAAGCCTCGCACCGGTCCGGTTCCCGTGAAGAACAGGATGAAGGCGGAGATGAGCGCCGTCACGTGCGAGTCGAAGATGGTCCAGAAGGCCCGGTCGTAGCCCTGGTCCACCGCCGCGCGGGCCGACTTGCCGTGCCCCAGCTCCTCGCGGATGCGCTCGTTGATGAGCACGTTGGCATCCACCGCCACACCCAGCGTCAGCACGAAGCCGGCGATGCCCGGCAGCGTCAGCGTGGCGTTGAAGAAGGCCAGTCCCGCCAGGATGAGCAGGCCGTTGAGCACCAGCGCGAGGTCCGCGATGAGGCCGGAGGCCTTGTAGTAGAGGGCCATGAAGAGGATGACCAGGCCCAGGCCCAGCACCGCCGCCAGGCCACCCTTCCGGATGAGCTCGTCACCCAGGCTGGCGCCCACCTGACGAATCTCGCCCACCGTCACAGGGGCGGGCAGCGCGCCGGCCTTGAGCACCAGCGCCAGCGTCTGGGCCTCGCCCAGCCACTCCTCGAAGGTGCGGCCACCCATGCGGCCCATGGTGATGCGGGCCGAACCGCCGCTGATCTTCTCGTTGATGTTCGGCGCCGTCTGGACGTTCTCGTCCAGCACGATGGCCATGCGGCGGCCCACACCCTGCTCGGTCAGCCGCTCGAACTCGCGCGCGCCCGCGGGGTCGAAGGAGATGTTCACCTCCGGCTCGTTGAGCTGGCTGATGTTCGCGTCCGCGCTCGCCAGGCTCTCGCCGGTCAGCGGCACGTTCTTGTCCAGCAGGTAGGAGCGGTACGAGGTGCACTCGTTCTTCTTCACCGGGTTGGCGATGCACTCGGTGAGCACCACCCGGTTCTCCGGCACCTTGTCCTTCGTGTACTCGGTGATGGCCTCACGCGTGGGGGCCTGGAGCTGCGGGAAGCCGCCCTCCGTCGTCAGCGTGATGTCGCTGCCAGCCGGCGGCGGGGTGGCCTGGAGCAGCTGCGCGAAGAACTGCGGGTTGGAGTCATCCACCATCCGGAACTCGAGCTGCGCGGTGGTCCCCACCAGCTCCTTCGCCTGCTCCGGGTTGCTGCGGCCCGGCAGCGAAATCTGGATGGAGTCGGCGCCCAGCTTGCGCACGTCCACTTCCGCCACGCCCCACTTGTCGATGCGGCGGCGGATGACGAGCATCGCCTGGTCCACCGCTTCCGTCCGGAAGACGTTGGCCTGGCTCTCGTCCTGCACCAGCGTCAGCGAGGCGCCGCTGCGGCTGACTTCCTTGAAGTCGGTGAAGGTGGCCAGGACCTCCTTCTGGATGGCGTCCATGGTCCCCGGGTCCTTCGCCGTCAGGGTGACCTCGAGCTTCTCCGGGTCCGTGTCCGCCGCCACCTCGCCCAGCTTCTTGTCATTGACGTAGTTGACAATCTGCTGCGCGCGGCGCTCGGTCCGCTTCTGGAGCGCCGTCTTGGTGTCCACCCGCATCACCATGTGGATGCCGCCCTGGAGGTCCAGCCCCAGGTTCAGGCGGTACTTCGCGGGAGGCGCCCAGCTGGGCATCCGCTCCTCGAGCACGGCCAGGTTGTTGCGCTGGTCCCGGTCGAGAACGACGAGCGAGTAATAGGTCGGGATGAGGAACCAGATGCTGCCCAGCGTCACCGCGACGATGAGTCCGAACTTCCACCACCAGCCGCGGTCCATCACTTCTCCTCCTTCTTCTCTCCGGCCGCCGTCGCGGGGGCCGCGGGCGTGCCTTCCGCCACCGCGCCCTTGGCGCTGATGGCCGTCTTGAGCACGCGGATGCGCACGCCGCTGGAGACCTCCAGCGTCACGGTGCGCTCATCCACGAGGTGGATCTTCCCGAGGATGCCCCCGGAAGTGACGACCTCATCACCCTTCTTCAGCGCGGAGAGGAGCGCACGGTGCTCCTTCAACTGCTTCTGCTGCGGGCGGATCATCACGAAGTACATGATGCCCACCAGGATGACCAGGAAGCCCAGGGTGCCCAGGGGATTGCCACCACCGGCCTGCGCCAGAATCAGAAAGCTCTCAGCCACACACTGCCTCGTCGGTTGAGGAAAGCTTGGGATGGAAGGCCCCCGATTTTGTTCGAGGAAACCATCCGAAAGGGGGCCCTCTTAGCAAGGGGGGCCCATGTGAGCAAGTGAACGCGGGAAGCCGGGCAATCCATCCGCCCGGTCAGCGACCGCGGGTCCGTTCGGCCTCCTGCGCCTTGGCACGGGCACGGAATTCCCGGGCAAAAGTGGCGAACCGGTCCTCTGCCACCGCGCGCCGGACTTCTGCCATCAGTCCCAGGAAGTAGTGGAGGTTGTGAATCGTGTTGAGCCGCATGGCCAACAGTTCCTGGGCGGCGAAGAGGTGCCGGAGATAGGCCCTGCTGAAATTGCGGCAGGTGTAGCAGGAGCACGCCGGATCCACCGGCCGGTTGTCCCTGGCGTAGGCCGCGTTCCGGATGACGACCTTGCCCTCCGAGGTGAAGAGCAGGCCGTTGCGCGCGCACCGGGTGGGCAGGACACAGTCGAACATGTCCACCCCGTGCTCCACGCAGGTGACCAGGTCCACGGGCGTGCCCACGCCCATCAGGTAGCGCGGCTTGTCGCGGGGCAGCAGGGGCGCGGAGTAGGCCACGCCGTCATGCATGGCCTCCGGAGCCTCGCCCACGGAGTAGCCGCCCAGCGCGTAGCCGGGCAGGTCCACCGCGCACACCTCCTCAGCGTGGCGCTTGCGCAAATCCTCGTGCAGGCCGCCCTGGACGATGCCGAAGAGCGACGAGCGCTCCCGGCTCCAGGCCTTCACGCACCGGTGCAGCCAGCGGGTGGTGCGGGCCAGCGACGCCTCCAGGTAGGCCCTGTTCTCGGTGGAGGGCGGGCACTCGTCGAAGGCCATGATGACGTCGGCGCCCAGCGTCTCCTGGATGTCGATGGAGCGCTCGGGCGTGAGGAAGTGGCGCGCGCCGTCCAGGTGCGACTGGAAGGCGGCGCCCTCCTCGGTGATTTTGCGCTTCTCGGACAGGCTGAACACCTGGAACCCGCCGCTGTCGGTGAGCATGGGCCGGTTCCACGACACGAAGCGGTGCAGGCCGCCCATCTCCCCCACCAGCGCTTCGCCGGGGCGCAGCATCAGGTGGTAGGTGTTGCCGAGGATGATCTGCGCGTCCAGCGTGAGCAGGTCGTCCGGCCCCACGCCCTTGACGCTGCCCACGGTGCCCACGGGCATGAAGATGGGTGTCTCCACGGGGCCATGCGGCGTGTGCAGACGTCCCCGGCGGGCCTTCGTTCCCGACGCGTCCTCGTGAAGGAGCTCGAAGCGGACCATCCCCGGCTCCACGCGGGTGTCGCCCTTGCCACCTGACTGCTTCGCTTCCTGCTGCTCGCCCATGGCGTTCACTCCGACACCAGCATGGCGTCGCCGTAACTGAAGAATCGGTAGCCCGCGCGGACCGCCTCCGCGTAGGCCTCCAGCGTGCGCTCCCGTCCGAGCAGCGCGCTCACCAGCACCACCAGCGTCGAACGCGGCAGGTGGAAGTTGGTGAGCAGCAGGTCCACCTGGCGGAAGGCGAACCCGGGACGGATGAAGAGGGTCGTCTCGCCGGGGCCCGCGCGCAGCCGCCCCGTCTCCGGGTCGGTGGCGGACTCCAGGGTGCGCACCACGGTGGTCCCCACCGCCACCACGCGCCGGCCTTCCGCGCGCGCCGCGTTGATGGCCTTCGCGGTGGCCTCCGGAACGGTGTAGCGCTCCGGGTGCATGTGGTGCTTGTCCAGGTCGTCCTCACGCACCGGCAGGAAGGTGCCCGGCCCCACGTCCAGCGTCACCAGCGCCCGGTGCACGCCACGCGCATCCAGGGCGGCCAGGGACTCCTGGGTGAAGTGCAGGCCCGCGGTGGGCGCGGCCACGGCGCCGGAGGCGCGCGCGTACACGGTCTGGTAACGCTCCGCGTCCGCGGCGTCCGGCTCCCGGGTGATGTAGGGCGGGAGCGGCAGGCGGCCCGCCGCGTCCAACAGCGCGGCCAGCGAGGCGCCCGGGGGCGCGTGGAACCGCACGCGGTACTCCCCTCCTCCCAGCGCCTCCTGGATTTCGGCCTCCAGGCCGCTGGCGAACGTCACGCGCTGCCCGGGCTTGAGCCCCTTGGAGGCCTGCCCCAGACAGACCCAGTCGAGCGACTCAGGGGCCGCCCTGAGCGCCGCCGAGGTCAGCGTATTCTGGGCGGCCGGGCGCACGACGAGCAGCTCCACGCGGCCACCGGTGCCGGCCTTCTGGCCCAGCAGGCGCGCGGGGATGACGCGGGCGTCGTTGAGGACGAGCAAGTCCCCGGGGCGCAGGAGCTCCTGGAGGTCGGCGAACCGGCGGTGAGACCAGGTGCCGCTGGAGCGGCTGATGGTCATCAAGCGCGACGCGTCCCGCTCGGCCAGGGGAGCCTGGGCGATCTGGGATTCGGGCAGCGCGAAGTCGTAATCAGAGAGACGGGACGACACGGGGGTGGCGCTTGTAGCAGCCCCCACGCCGTCGCGGAAAGCGCGCCGGACGCGAGAGGCGTCAGTAGAGCTGCTGCAGCTCGGCCCCGGGGTAGTAGTGGGAGAGGATCTCCCGGTACTCCCGGCCTTTGTCGGCGAGCGCCTTGGCGCCCCACTGACACAGGCCCGCCCCGTGGCCATAGCCGCGACCGGTGAACACGTAACCGCGCTCGGTGCGTTCCACCTCGAAGTCCAGGCTCTTGAGCCGGGTGTAGCCAAGCTTGCGGCGCAGCTCCACGCCGTCCATGGAGGCGCCGTCCGCCAGGGTGACGCGCGTCACCCGGCGCGTCCTCGTGCGGGCCGCCACCTTGAGCCCCTGGGCCGGGTGGCGGAGCGCCGCCTTGATGTCCGCGTCGGAGAGCGTCGCCGTCCAGCGGCTGGCGGGAAGCCTTCCGCAGGGGCAATCGACGGGCTGGAGGTACGGCAGGTCGCGCTGCAAGGCATCGAGCCCCGACTCCGTCCGGCCGCCACAGGAGGCATGGAAGTACGCCTCGATGGGCGCCAGCTCGTACGTGAGCACCTGTCCCCGCGTGGCCTCGACGGCGGCCTTGGTGCGAGGGTCCTCGCGGTTGACGCCGCCATAGACTTGATGGAGCACGCTGCTGCCCAGGTGGAACGCGTTGCTGTAGGCATCCAGCTTCTTCTGGAGCGCATACGTCCGGGCGGCCACCGCCTGGGCCTTGAGGGCCTCCGGGGGGAACGACACGGGCATCTCGCTGCCCAGCACGGCGGCGAGGTAGTCCTCCAAGGGAATGACGTTGATGAGCTGCAGCCCACTGCGGTGCAGGCGCACCACCACATCGCCGCGGACCTGCGCCGCGCCCGCCTTGAGCGGCTCTGTGCCAGGCGCGGCCGAGGCCTCCGACATGCCAGCGCGGAAGCGGACGGAGTCGCCCTCCACGGGCGTGCCATTGACCTCGATGCGGCTCCCCTTGCGGCGGACGTTCGCCTGTCCCGAGGCGATGGGGGCGAACGTGGCCTCCTCGCTGTCGGGACCCGAGGCCAGCCCCCGGCCGCTGATGCGCACCTCGCTGCCCGCGTCCTCGATGGCGATGCGCAGGGTCTCCACGGCGAGCACGCCCGAAGGGACCAGCAGGAGCAGGATGAGTGCAACAGGTCGCAACATGACCCCGAAGTGTAGAGGCGTGGGTGCTCGCCTCAAGAAAACGTCCGGCGGATGGGAGAGGATGCCTCACCCGTGACGTCACCTTCGCGCCCTGCCATCCCCACGACCTTCATCACCGCCCTGCGCGAGCTGGAGCCCCGTCCCTCCGCGATGCTCACCCTCCGGTTGGTGGAGGGCCGCTCGCGGGAAGCCTGCGCGACGCACTACGGCATCCCCGCCCAAGCCTTCTCCGTGCTGCTGCTGAGGGCCGCCATCGCCCTGGCCCTGCACCGGGACGCCCCCGCCCGCGAGCCCGTCAGTGAGGACGAGGAAGCCGCCTGGGCACGGATGCTCGCGGACGCGCTCGAGCGCCAGGACGCGAAGTTCCCCGCCGCGCTGGCTCCGGTGGTGGAGACATGCCGAGAGCTCCAGACGCTGGCGCCCCAGGTCGCCACGGGCTTGGAAACGGCGGAGCGGGAGGCCCGCGCGTCGCCCCAGCGCCGCCGCGAGGAGTGGCTGCGGCGGCTCGCGGTGGCGGTGCTGCTGGCGATGACGGCCTGGCTGTACCTGTCGAAGCCCTGAGGCCCTTCGGCGCCCCGCCAACGTCCACCGGTGCACACCACGCCAGCCCAGCCCTGAGGGAACGACACCGCGGTCCGACGCCGCTGGACGCCAGGGTTCGCGGACACGTAAGGGACACGACCATGCGCGCCCTTCCACGGATGTTGCTGGCCTGCGTGCTGCTCACGGCCTGTGCGAAGCAGGTGGACGCCCGCGTCGCGGGCAACGACGACGCGGCCATCGACTCGCTGTCCCTGCGGCTCGAGGAGCTTCGGACGCGCGACGCCCTGGGCGACGCGACGTGCGCGGACCGGTGTTCGGTGGGAACGCAGACTTGCGAGCTGGCGGAGTCGCTGTGCGCGCTCGTGGAGCGCCATCCTGACCGGGACGACCTGCCGCCCCGCTGTGCCCAGGGACAGGAGCAATGCGCCACTGCCCGGAATGTCTGCGCGCGGTGCGAGCCCTGAGCGGCACGGCCCGGGTGCACAGAAGCAGGCTCCGTGTTTAGACTGCGACGGTTCCCGCTGTCCTGAACGAGGTCCTCCCGTCATGTCTCCCCGCTCTGCCCTGCTCCTGGTCGCCTCGTGGCTCGTCTTTCCTGGGCAGGCCCTTGCCGCCGACAGCACGGAGCTGACTCCGGAGAAGGTGGCGAAAATCCGCCGCGACGAGGCCCAGGCCCTGGCCGAGGTCAACGCGGAGTACGGCAACCGCAAGTCGTCGGAGATGAGCACCGCGGAGCGCCGGGAGGCCATCGACAAGCAGAAGGCCGCCTCGGCGTCGGTGCTGGAGAAGCACGGCGTGTCGGGCAAGGACTTCGCGCGTTACGAGGCGCGCATGTCGCCGGAGGACAACGCCCGCGCGAAGGCGGAGGACCAGCGGCTGGCGGAGGCCGCCAAGGCCGCGAAGCAGCCCGCGCCCGCGGCCGCCCCGGAAGAGGTCCACGTCCAGCAGGGCTTCAGCGACCAGGACCCGGTGGAGCTGGAGGCCATGGAGGGCGCGGAGCCATCCATCGACGTCGGCGTACCGAAGGACGCCGAACTGCCGCAGTAGGCCTCTTCTGAACGACCGACGCGCGATGGCGAACCCCCACCGCGCACGCGGCTCAGCCCTTGCGGTAGCCGTAGCGCGGGGCGCGCTCCTGCCACACGCCGTCATACGGGCAGGTGCAGTCCGTCTCCTCGGGTTCCGGATACGTGAAGCGCTCGCCCTTGTAGTTGCGGAACACCGTCTCCTGCGCGCCGTACTCGACGGCGTAATCGGGCTGGAGCGTCACCTTCCCACCGCCTCCCGGCAGGTCCACCGCGAGGTGCGGCACGGCGAGGCCAGTGGTGTAGCCCCGGAGCTGCTGGATGATTTCCAGCCCCTTGGCGATGGGCGTGCGCAGGTGCTCGCAGCCCTCGGCGACGTCCATCTGGTGCAGGTAGTACGGCCGCACGCGGCTGCGCAGCAGCAGGTGCGACAGCTCCTTGATGATGCGCGCGTCGGAGTTGAGCTGCCGCATCAGCACGGCCTGGTTCTCCACCGGCACGCCGTGGTCCACCAGCCGCTCACAGGCCTCGCGCGCCTCGGGCGTCACTTCCTTCGGATGATTGAAGTGCGTGACGACGAAGACGGGCGCGTAGCGCCGGAGCGTCTTCGCCAGGGCGTCGGTGACGCGCATGGGCAGACACACGGGGACCCGCGTGCCGATGCGAATCATCTCGACGTGGGGAATCTCGCTGAGCGGCGCGAGCAACTCCTCCAGCCGAGAGTCACTGAGCATGAACGGGTCCCCGCCGGAGATGAGGACGTCGCGCACCTCGGGATGGCGCCGGACATAGTCCACGCCCCGGCGGAGCTGTTCCTTGGAGAGCTCCGCCACCCCGCCCTGCGTGATGCGCCGCCGCGTGCAGTGACGGCAATAGACGGAGCACGTATCCAGCGCGAGGAAGAGCACCCGGTCCGGATACTTGTGGACGATGCACTCCTCCGGGCGCGTCTTGTCCTCACCCAGCGGATCCGCGAGCTCGCCCGGACGGACGCGCGCCTCGGCCCTCACCGGGATGGACTGCATGCGCACCGGGCAGAACGGATGCTCCGGGTCGATGAGGGACAGGTAGTACGGACTGATGCCGATGCGGAACAACGCGGACGTTTCCTGCACGCCCGCGCGCTCGTTGGAGGTCAGCGGCACGTACCGCTCCAACTGCTCCAGTCCTCGCACCGCATGCCGCTGCTGCCAACGCCAGTCCGCCCACTCCGCGTCCGTGGCGTTGGGAAACAGCCGTTTGCGCCCTTCGGCGCTGAGCGACGCGCGAGCGGCCGCCGGCTCCGGCGGGAGACCCGCCGGAAGCACTGAGGTATCCATTACGCCGCCTTCTGCTGCTCCCGCCACCAGGCCTGACCCGCCTCGGACAGCTGGTCGATGGGGTCGAAGTATTCGTACTTCCGGCTGAGCGCGTCCGCATCGTTCATTTCGATGCCGGTCCGATAGTTCTTGGTCCAGTACGAGATGCCGCGCTCGCGGTCATACTCCGCCACCTGGTGCACCCAGCGCTTCCCGACGAAGGGCACGTCACAGACGATGCGCGGCGTGGCGAAGCCCGGCATGTAGCCCATGATGTCGTGCTGCAGCTGCTGCGCCTGAGCCACCGACAGCCGCCAATGCTCGCTGTTGGGGATCATGTCGCACATGTAGAAGTAGTACGGCAGGATCTTCGCGTGGTCGAGCAGCGTGAAGCACAGGTCCAGCAGCGCCTGCGGGCTGTCATTCACACCGCGCAGCAGCACGCCCTGGTTGCGCACGTCACGGAAGCCCATGTCCAGCAGCTTGCGCACGGCCTTGCCCACCAGCGGGGTGAGCTGCTGCGCGTGATTGACGTGCGTGTGCAGCGCCAGGTCCACGCCGCGCTCGACGGCCTTCTTCGCCAGCCGGTCCAGCCCCTGGAGGACGGAGTCCTGGAGGAAGTGCTGCGGGATGGCCATCAGCCCCTTGCTGGCCAGGCGGATGTCCCGGATGTTCGGGATGTCCATCAGCGAGCTGACGAACGGCTCGAGCTGCTGGATGGGCAGGTTCGCGATGTCGCCACCCGACACCACCACGTCGCGCACCGTCGGCGTGCGACGCAGATAGTCGAGCATCTGCGCGTAGCGGTCCTTGGGCCCGATGCCAAACTTGTGTTTGCTGACCTGCGGCACGTCATTGCCCACCAGGTCCATGCGCGTGCAGTGACCACAGTACTGCGGGCAGGTCGGCAGCATCTCCGCCAGAACCTTGGTGGGATACCGGTGCGTCAAGCCCTCCACCACCCACATGTCCTGCTCGTGAAGGCTGTCACGGCTGGCCTTGGGATGGTTGGTCCACTCCGTGAGGCGGTCCGCGTAGGCCGGGAGCATGTAACGACGCACCGGGTCACACCACAGGTCCTCAAGGTTCATGGTGTTGAGCATCTGCGGAGGCACGAGCAGCGACATGGTCGCCCGCTCGCGCTGGTCGCGCTCCATGCTCTCAGCCAGGTCATCCGGGAGCAGAGCCCCCAGCGTTGCCTTGAGTTCCTTGAGGTTCTTGACGGTGTGCTTGCGCTGCCAGACGGAGTTCTCCCAGTCGGCGGCGGACACGTCCTTGAAGCCAGGAATCCGCCGCCAATCGGGCTCGATGAACTCCCGGCGGTGAGGATACGTAAAAGGCTGTTCAGCGGGGCCAGCCTCAGGCTTGGCCCGGATGGGCGTCGTTTGCATGGCGCATCACCTCTAAATTGCTCGCGGGCGAGGCGTCATAACGCGCCCATGCCCCACTTCGGTCAACAATCGAAGGGGGCATCGGATGCCCGCCTTCTCACTCGATGGGAACATTGACCAGCTTGGCTACATTGTCTTCCGTGATGTCGACCACCACGGGCTTGGTCGTCTTACCGTTGAGCTTGAACGAAATCTTCCGCTTGCCCACCGGTAGCATCAACGGACTGCCAAGTGTCACCGGTGTCTGGCGATTCGTCTTCTTCCCATCGACGTAGATGTCCGCGCCCGCCGGCTTTGTGCTGCAGGCGAACTTGCCCATCACCTTGGGGGCCCTCGGCGGCTTGGGGGCAGGTGGAGGCTTGGGCGCAGCCTGGGGCGGCGGCCGCACGTTGGCCACGGTGGGCTCGGGCTGCGGCTCCTTCGTCATCTCGAACGCGACTGTGACCTGCTGGCTGCTACCGTCGGCCTTGAACTCACCGGAGTACGGCTTGTAGCCCGCGAGCTTCGCGGTGAACGCGTAGGTCTTCCCCACCTCCAGGTTCGCCATGCGCGCGTCTGGAATCCGCCCCAGGCGCTCGCCATTCACGGCGATCTCCGCGCCGTCATCCCCCTTGAAGACAGCTGCGACCTGGACGGGCGCAGGAGCCGGGTCCGTGGCGGGAGGCGGCGTCTGCCCATTGTCGACAGGCGCGTTCTCAGGTGCCTCGTCGCCGCCCGGAGCCTCCGCGGGAGCGGCGGGCTCGGTGGTCCCCGCGGCAATGACGACGCCCGGGTTCGGCGGCGGTGCCACCGGCGGCTTGTTCTCGGGCGGCGGGGCCGCTTGCGGATCAGCTTCCAGCGGAAGCGAAACGACGATTCTGCTTCCGGCCACGACATCCACCGTCTTGGCCGCGCTCTGCTGACCCGGAGCGCTCGCGGTGACCCGGTACTGCCCTGCCGGGAGTGCCAGCAGCGTGTTGAGCTGGACCTCCTGGCCATTCAGCTGGATGCGCGCGGAAGGGTTGGACGGGGACACCATGAAGGTGACCTCGCCCGTGGACGGCCGGGTGGCCATCACCACGCCGACAACGAGCAACAGCACGATGGCCGCGGCGGCGGCGAACAGCACCGGCTTCGGCAGCGTCTTGAGGTTGAGCGCGGGCTTCCCCTTGGCGGGGACCTTCGTCTTCGCCTTCGCCTTCGCGGGCGCAGCGGCCTTCGCGGGCGCAGCGGCCTTCGCGGGAGGAGGCGCCTCCTCCGGGGGGAGGGGAACCGAGCCCGTCACCTCTTCCTCGGGCTCGTTCAGGTCATCGTGCGGGTAACCCTCGTCACCGTAGTCGTCCTGGGCGTCGTAGCCGGCGCCGCTGTCTTCCTCGGGCGGCTGCTCGTAGTCAGACGGATCCTCCTCGGGCTCGGGAGCGCGCTTTCCGCCCCGGCCGCGGCCCGCCACGGGTGCTGGCCTGCTGCCCGTCTCTTCGTCCAACGAGGGAGACGAGCCGCGCGAGCGCGTCGGCGGCGCGGACGGCGCGGGGCCGATCATCGTGGCGCCGGAGTAGGCCTCGCCTTCTTCGTTGCTGATGACGACCTGCGCCTTGGGGCCACTCTTGCCCTTGCGGGAGGACGTATCGGGCGCGGGGGCGCGCAAGGAGTTGTAGGAACCGGACGTCCCATGGTCCTGGATGGGGTTCTCCGTCCGGCCCGTGATGCTGTCGTCCACCACGACGCTGCTGTCGGCAACGCGGGTTTCGGGAGACATGAACGCATGCGAGGAGTCGACAATCTGCGTCTTGTCGCCCGCGCCGACGCCCATATCCTCGAGCTCCTCGGCAGTGGGAGGCGGGATGTAGTCCTGGACAGGCTGCGCCGGCGAGGTGGACGCACGGCCTGCGGGCGTTCCCGTCACCACCACGGCAGGAGGGGGCGCACGCCGCGCCGCCTGCCGGTTGAACCCGGGAGCCACCGTGATGCCCGAGGCCTCGATCTGGTCGGGGCGCTCGATACCGGCATAGCGCTCCATCTTCTCCGCCTCGCGGAGCATGTCCTCGGCGAACGCCTCCTTCATGTAACTGGAGAGGTGCTTGGACGAGTAGATGGCGTCACCGGCCAGGAGGAACCGCATCAGGTCCTCGGCCATGTCGGACGCCCACTGGTAGCGGTCCTCGGGTTCGCGAGTGAGCGCCTTGAGGACCACCTTCTCCAGCCCCTGCGGGATGCTCGGGTTGAACTCGCTGGGGAGCGGAACCTCCGCGTTGCGCACCTTCTCCAGGGTGGAGAAGTCCGACTCGCCGACGAAGAGCTTCTCGCCCGTGAGCATCTCGTACAGCAGCACGCCCACGGCGAAGATGTCGCTGCGCCGGTCGATGGGCATCCCCCGGACCTGCTCCGGGCTCATGTACCCGAACTTGCCCTTGAGGATGCCCGCCTGCGTCTTCTGCGAACGGTTCGCCGCCTTGGCGATACCGAAGTCGATGACCTTGACCTCACCCTCATAGGAAATGAGGATGTTCTGGGGCGACACGTCGCGGTGGATGATGTGGAGGTCCTGCCCGCGGGCGTCCTTCTTCCGATGCGCGTAGTCCAGGCCGTCGCAGATCTTGGAGGCGATGAACACCGCTTGGGCGGTGGGCATGATCTCCTTGCGACGCCGGTAGCGCTCCAACATGGTCCGGACGTCGCGTCCGGCGACGTACTCCATGGCGATGAAGTAGGTGTCGTCGTACTTCCCGAGTTCGTTGATGTGCACGACGTTGGCGTGGTTCAGCTGAACGCTGATCCGCGCCTCGTCGATGAACATCGTGATGAACTCTTCGTCCTCCGCCATCGTGGGGAGGATCTTCTTGATGGCCAGGATGCGCTCGAAGCCCTCGACGCCGAAGGCCTTCGCGATGAACACCTCCGCCATGCCGCCGACGTTGATGCGCTCGAGGAGCAGGTACTTCCCAAAGAGGGTCGGCTTCTTCATCTCGTGGAGCGGCCCGGCACCGGGAGGCGCGCACCGCGACAGGCGGTGCGCAGACCGGGCGGAAACCTGGACTCTAGTCGCAGCGCGGACGGCGAGTCAAACATGCACAGCAGCCTGAAACCCCAACGAATCCGGTAGCTTGAGCCCTCCGAGCACCATCCGGACCTCGCCACGGGAATGTCATGTTCCACGACGCGCGGCGGCAGGGGGGCAGAGGGGGGCTCAGAGGTCTGTTGGAGCGCGGTCGCAGGTAGGCGCATGTCGCCCGTATTAGCAGGTCGGAGCGCCCCCTGCCTGGGGCACCCAAGCGGAATGCTCCATGATCCGGCGCCAGCGGGACCGGGCGAACCTGCCACCTGGCTTCGCCGAACTCGAAGCACTACCGGTTGAGTTTTCACCGGGCCCACGAGGCGCCCCCATTTCCCGCGCGCGGCCAGCCCGGCCCCCGCTAGCGCATTTGCCACTGAGGACTCCGGCACCAGAGCCAAGGCCAAGGAGTGCACACGCGCCTCGCATTCCAAGCCCCCCAACGCAGGGGCGACGAATGGAGGACCGTCGACACTTCAGCGTCCCAAACGCCCTCCCGAGAAGCGCCGCACCTTCCTGAGCAGCCCTCGGCATTGGGCAGAGGGTGTGGCTGAGACTCATCAGGCGACCCCGGGCGCTACACGCCCAGGACCGAAGGGGGCACGGCTCCTTCAATGGCGGCGGCCCCCAATCCAAACCAGCGGGAGTGCAAGCCAGAGCGTCTGCTCGCTAGCGAAACTGCCGCGAATGTCGCCAAGCATCCGCGCGCACCAGTGCGCCCTCCCCTGGCCTTGGAGCTCGCAGGCGCGATGGCCGGTGTGCTCCGCGGAGGCACAAGACGCTTGCTCACCGCCCGAAGTTTGGGGCTCGCGCTGCACGACGCCCAAAACAGAAAACCCCCGGTGTCCACGAGGGACACCGGGGGTTTCTCAAAAAGAATCCGGCAGCGACCTACTCTCCCGCGCGGTTTCCCGCGAAGTACCATCGGCTCTGGAGGGCTTAACTTCCGTGTTCGGGATGGGAACGGGTGGGACCCCTCCGACATAGCCACCGGAAAACAAGCGACAGTGCATACAAAGGGTAAGTTTCAATTCATTGCTGAGCGAAGTCTCGCTGTGCGCAGTGTGAGTCTTCCAGGCGAGTGCCAAAAGCACTCGAGCCTCGGCCTTGGCCCCGAGTCCCTTACTCCCCTTGAGGGGGCATGCAAGA
>NZ_FNAJ01000018.1 GCF_900101905.1 Myxococcus virescens
CTCGAACCCCATTGAGTGGCTGACCGACAACGGCCCGGCCTACACAGCCCATGAGACGCGCGAATTTGGGAGCAGCCTGGGCCTGCTCATCCGCACCACGCCGGCCTACTCCCCCGAGAGCAATGGCATGGCGGAGTCCTTCGTGAAGAGCTTCAAGCGCGACTACGTGTACCTGGCCCGACTGGACAGCGCCGAGGCAGTCCTCCAGCAGCTCCCCGCCTGGTTTCACGACTACAACACCGTGCACCCTCACAAGGCGCTGAAGATGCGCTCCCCGAGAGAGTTTCGACTCGCCGCTTCACCCCTCTGACCATGTCCGATTTGACGGGGGCAACTCCAAACCGCACACCGCGCTGCGCGGAAACCTCCTTCAGAGTCAGTTCGCTCGTCTCGAAGGCTTCATCGACCCGGTATCACTCCTGCTTCTCCACTGGTTTCAACATGCATGCCAGGGGCCACGGCGGCGACTCCTCACTCAGCACCCCTCAGCACGTCATTGGCCGGACGCTTACGTAGCTCATCGATGCGTGAGTTGGGATGTGTCTGCACTCGAAACAGCACGTCGGCCAGTACTCCTCGGGATTGACGCCGTTGGCCTGCAGGTGGCCACCAGAGCGTGGAGTCCAGCGAGATTCTCTCCACACCCTGGGTTCGCCCCATAGCCGTACCCGTCCTCATCCGCGCGCCCACGGCCCGATACGCCGCTAACCAAGGCCCTCGAGCCCTCGGAAGCGCTTTGGGAATCTGGTCGTCATGATGCACCCATGACGCTGCGATGGAATTTTCGGCAGTCACAAAGAAAGTTGAGGCAATTGAACCAATCAGCGCCCTCCGCTTATTGCCTGAAATTCCACAGACTCACACACAACATAGGCAAGTCGGTGCCCATCGACCATGGGCAATACAGACTCAGAAGATGAATCCTCGTCGGCAAGTCCAAACAGAAAAACAGAGGACCCTGCCGGCATCCCCTCTTTCATCCACCCCAAACCATCAGGTAAATTCTCACGAGGATAGCACTCCAGAAGACCATACGACTCTAGTCGAGTCGTCACGCAAAGCACATATACGCCTAGACATCGCATTGCCCCTACTCGATATCCATCACAATCGAGCATGTCAAATATTGCAACATCGGCAACATAGCCAGTGAGTACCAATTCAGGCTCTTGTCTATGAAAAGCATCCCGCAGCTGCTCGTACATAGCTCGCTCCTACTTGAAATGCGCTGCTTCCTTCTCTGCTTCCGTCATTGCCGAAAGTGGCTTGAATCTTCCATCGGGCAACATGTACTCCTTCGGGTTGACAGAATTGACCTGTGTTGTTGGATTCTGGTTTGAGTATTTTCCAATCGGCGCATTCGGATTGGCCGAATGGTAACGGACTTCAACTTTCCCTCCTGGTGCATTGGCAATGCCCTTGAACTTGGCATTGTTATGGAAATATATGTCTTTCGAAAGATCGAACTTCAGCTTCATGCCGGTTAGTCCATTTTTCGTTTTCGGATTTTGCCCCGGAAGCTCATAGGCGTTCCATGATTTCGCCGCATCGATTGCGGCATCAACCTCAGCATCATTGAAATCCGGAAGGCTTGGCTGTGTCGCCCCGCTCTGGCTTGGAGCCGGCGTCGACGGAGATTGGGCCGGACCTGCCCCTCCTGCAGGGTATGAGTTCCCGGCGCTCATCTGCATCGGCCGAGATGAGGTCGCCAAGTCCTCTGCTTCGTCGGCCGCCCTCAGCGCTCCATTAGGCACACCAGCCGGAGCCAATTCTGGAACATTTGGCGTACCAGACGGGAGACTATTAATTAGCGCCCTGGTGCCGGTGGCGAGCTCCAGCGCCCCAAATACTCCTCCAGCCGCACCAGGCAGCGCTTCGACACACTCACTCGTCCCCTTGTCATCTGGCCCTTGCGATATATGCGCTCGATAGCATTTCTGGGCAGCTCTGGTGATATTGCCGCCAATCCCGTCTACTGCCCCATCAAAGCTATTCTTCGCAAGGACAGCGCCTGTGCGGCTCGGCCCCTTTGCCAAGGTTTCGAGGACACGTTCCCGATTCTCCAGGGCCTGGAAGGCGCGCTCTTTGTAATACGCATCCGGCTTGGGCTGCAGGCTCCAATTCCCGTCAAGGTAATATCCTTCCCTGTCAAGTCGGCTCAGCGAGAAGGCCCGAACGGCGTACTCATATGCGGTCAGTGTCCCATTAACTCCCTGCCGGGCTATTTCCTTTGCAGAGGTTTTTGCACCTGCCCACGTCAGCTCTCGACCATCCGGGTCCACATACCGCAACGGATTAGCGGCCGTGTACAGCCACGGATTCAGCTCATTAGGCGCTCCAAGATAAGCCCCAGCCCCCACCGGATCCTCGGACAGGAACCGCCCCGTAGCCGAGTCATACCAACGCTGCTGGGCGTAGGTGAGTCCGGCTTCGGCGTCCCAGGCATGGCCCGTGTATCCAATGCTGGCTTGCGCAGCCGTCGGGGCGATTCCTTTGCGGTACCCACCCCAGGCGTCGAACTGAGTCGTAGTGAGGGTACCGTCAGTCTTGAGCCGGCCTACCGCGCTCCCGAGCCCATCATGCAAAATGCGGTCTCCGCCAGTAGCCACTACCAGTCCAGCTGCACGCTGGTACATTAGTGGCTCCGCACCTGGCAGTTGCTCCTCAATCAACGAACTCCCACTCCACAGGTACTTTGTGACGCTGTCGCCATTTGAGCGGGAACGACGTAGTCCGGCGTAATCATACGAGTATGTGAGTTTTTGCTGCCGATCGCCATCCACCAAATCCATTTCAACAAGTCGGCCGGCCGCATCAAAATACATCCAACGCGTGAGTGCTCCTTGCGCATCGCGCACCACACGTCCTGCACGGTTTGTTGAGTAGCTCGCAACGACGATGTCTGTAGGGACATCGCCAGGTGGTAGATTCAAAGCCTTTTTCCGAATCTCACGTAGAGAACCGGGCGCGTCAGAGGTGTCGTAGTGATACGTCAGGTGTTCCTGCGGATGCGTTACCGCCTCGAAAGCCCCTTTCCCCAAGGGGCCTGCATATGCAGAGACAATTTTTTCTGCAAGTCGCGAACCATCATTCGACAGGCTATAGACGACCGACTGCCCCTCTGGGTAGCGCACCCCGGTCAAGCGATCGGCGGCATCGTATCCAAATTGCGTCGTCTCGACCGTTTCCGAGCCCTGCCTGCTCACCAGTTCAGATAGCCTGTTGTCACGCTCGTCATATTCGTAGCTAAAGCGGAGCAAAGGCGAAGCAATTGGGCTGGCGCAGTTCTCAGGAAGCGGTGAGTGCGTTATCGATTTGATTCGACCGCGCGCATCATAGCAATATGACTGCTTGTTTGATGCGTCCCCCAGCGATGATAGGCGCTCGCCGCCAGCCTCCCAGTCAACATCAAGCGCACGCCCATTGGTCAAAATCACCGTATCCAGTCGTTGGTATCCATCGACCGCATACTGAACAATCCCTGCGGGAGATTGCAGTGATTTCAATGCGCCACTGTCGTGATAGCTATAGAGAATCAAGCTTTCGCCGTCGCTGTTGGTCCAAAGACGGTCGCGCAAGTCGTAATCGAGCTTACGAACAACTAGGTTGTTGCCACGGCGTTCAGTCGCCTGTCGCAATTGATCGAGGCCGTTGAAAGCATAATCAACTGACTCGATATCCTTAAACGTCCGCGAAACACCTGAGGCGTCCGCCTGAGGGGCAGCCGGCTTGAACAATTCTCGAACAACACGACCGCGCCCATCGAGAATTCTCTCGACGCGCTCTCCCAGTGGATTCAGTATCTCTGTACTTCCGTTCCGCCACGTAGTGTTCCAGGTTGACGTTCCGCGACTGCGCGAGCGCTCACGCCCAAGTGAGTCGTACTTGAATGCCGAAGAAGGCGTGACGGATCCTACTGGAGGATTGATGTCGGCAATGTGTCCGAAGGCGTCATAGGTGTACTCGAATGTTCCTATGTCAGCATTAGACACCCGGAGCAACTCACCGTTTGGCCCATAGCCATAATTCCACGCGCTTCTTTCAGTCTCTGAGTCAGCTGCATGCCAGACCTGAGTGGCGTTTCCGGCGCTGTCGTGCGCGGCATAGCGGGTGCTCCTAACGTCATTGTCGCGCCCATACTTCTCTGTCTCCAATAGCCCCCGAGCATTGAATGCCAGCATGCGGATGCGTAGATCGGGAGTTGTAACAGACCTAGGCAGGCCATCCGCATAGTAGGTATATGCAGTCAACTCCTGGCCGAAGCGCATTCCTTTGACGCGTCCGCTTGTTTCGTAGGTCCACGTTCGTGCGGCAACATCGGCATCGAAGCCGAAGGAGGCTTCCCACATCGATTTCCCGTCGGCATAGAAGTCCCATTGGTCCGTGCCGCCGCCCTGGGTGCGCCGAACAGCATTGCCGAGGCTGTCAAACTGGGTCGTTACAGTCCTGCCTCCCAGATCCGTAGTTCCCCATGTCCACGAATTAACAGCCGTAGATTGCCGACCGTTCCATTGCGTGCTCGTCTCGTAGCGGTATTCGCGCCCTTGCGAGGACCACGCTTCAACTTCATTTCGCGCACGCCCACGGTCATCGATAGCGTTTGTGGCCTCGCGAGACACCACGAGCAAGGACTGGCCCTCTGCAGTTTCCTGCCTTTTCACCCAAGCGCCGTCGTATCGAGTACGTACAGTGTGCGCCTCATAATCCTTTTGCTCCCAGAACTCTTCTTCAACCAGTCCGCGGGCATTTTGAGTTCGGGTAATGGTGGTGGAGTGTGGAGCGTACTCCTTTTCTACACCACCACCAAGGTACTCGAAGCGCCACTCGGCCAGTGCGCCATCCGGACTGCTTGGGTCCAGGGCCTGGGTGCGACGCTCGATCCGCCCCAGAGCGTCATAGTACATTTCCAACTGAGCATTAATCTGCGGTCCGACTCGTCTGCGAACTCGACCTTGCTCATCATGATAATACTCAATCGTGCCAGTCGCGGGGGCGCTAGCCCTTAAGAGGTTGCCAGCCGCGTCATACTCCCACGTCGTTTCTCGACTGAACGTCGAGGGATCGGTGTGTTTAACTTGTCGACCGAGCGCATCATGGCTCCAGGAATGTATGGCAAGCTGTCCGTCAACCGTCTCCTGCATTGTTCGAACACGTCCGAGCGTGTCGACCGTATAAGTCCTAACCTCCTGCCGGTCTGAAGCCTCGTCTCTGCCGTTCAGGGTCCTTGTCACGACGGTCGTGGTCGTGCCCGAGGATGAGTCGCTATAGGCATGCGTCTCGAGCAGGGTTCTTGTCCCATGAACCGACTGAACTGTGCGCTCGTGTCGCGTCAGGCGCCCCATGACGTCGGCATACTCATAAGTGTCACGGAGCTCCGTCTCGTAATCTTCCTGGAGCGTTACCCTACCCGCCTCATCGTATTCAGTCCGTGAATTGATGCCACCTTGGCTATCTACATGGCTGGCAACCCTTCGTTCGCGACCAAGTGCATCCACCGTCGACTCAACAATGTGCGGCCTTCGAACGGAACCGTCCTTGAGTGATCCAAACGTACGTTCGACAACGGCACCCGACGCGTTCAGGACGACGGACTCGACATCGGAGAACGTGCAGTCACCCGAACAGCCAGGGTCATTGATCTTCGATTCATATTCCCAACGGACTGCGCGCCCAAGAGCGTCGTAGCCGATACGTGTCCGCAATCCATTGCTATCCGTTTCTTCAACAACCTTTCCGTCTTCATCGAGCGAGTACGTGTAAAGAGAGACCGAATCGACCTTCTCTCCCGTCAAACGTCCTGCAGAGTCGTAGACGAACTCATGGAGTTTCCCTCGTTCATCTTGGAACGAGCGCAGCTGAGTCCCCAGGTAGCCAGTGTAGCGCACTGTTGCCGGCTGATCGTCCCGGCCATAGTGAACGGTCTCTTCGCGCTTGAGCCCCTCCCGGGTAATCGTCTTGCGAATCTGCGTCCGGCCCCAATGTCCAAGAGGAAGCGATTCCGTGACAGTCAGTTCATCGTCACCAAGCTCATACGAATAGCTCCACTCCTGCGAGGGCTGACCTGCCACATTTCGCGTGAGCACCCGTCCGACTGAGTCATAGGCCAAATCCACCCGCGCCCCGGTGGTCTCATTGTGTTCTGAAACGCGGTTCCCCAGGTCGTCGTAGCTGTAGGCAATGGTATAGCGAAGCAAACCTCCGGTAGGTGTTTCAGTACCGTGCTCAGGGTGCGTCACTGTCACGTGCGTGGGCAGGCCCAGCGGTTGGTTCTCGTGCCCCGAGTAGAGCAACGTGTTGCCCGCCGGATCTTCTCCTTCGATGACCACGCCGTCTGGATCAGGGAACTGGGACGCGGCGAATGCAGTCCCAAACGCCCCATCGCTGATGGTGACCCCCATCGGATCACCTGCGTTCGTCAGTGGCGTGCTTACGGAAGCTTGTTGAGCCCCCCCCTTAAGCACCGTCATGCTGGTTATGCGACCAGTCGCCTCGTGACGAGACTGGACGGACCACAGTTCGGCCGAGGCGCCTACACCCGGTATGGGGATGCTGTTTGGAGGCGCTTCCTCAAGCAACTTACGATCGAGCTGCATCCTGTTGTTGTGCTCATTCCGGATGCTGCGCCCCGATGGTGACGCTGAGACTTCCATCTGCACAGGGCCGCCACGGGCATCACTGCCCCATGCCATCGTGCTGGGGCCCAAATCCGGGACGCGCACTGCGTTCGTGTTCCCGTAGGCATTGAGCTGAAGTGTGACTTCGACGCCATCCGGACGGTGGATTTTTCGGGTCGAGGAATCAGGCGCAACAATGCGCCAGCCCGGGCTGGGCATCCCCGTTCCATGTACTGAGGTCACCACTTCCCGCACATCCAAGTGCGCGTAGGTGCCTTGCGAAGCTGTACGACCGTACGTCACTTGCCACTGGACCTTGCGCTCGCCTCCCATCGGAGGGCTCAGGAAGTACTTTGCTGTCGCCAATTCATTGGAGGCGAGCCACTGCTTGTATCCAGACATGTCCGCGGGAAGTGGAAGATACGCGTACTCCCACGACTGCGTTGCGTTCGAATCCGTCCCGGGCGTTGCGGTGGGAAGGGACGTTGAAACCCTGGTGACGCGGGTCAGGTTTCCGCGTTCGTCGTGCCCGAACTCCAGGCTGTGCAAGACCTTTTCGTCAGAGATGAGGACCAGTTCCACCGACTTGAGGAGCTTGAACCCTTCATTCCGCGACAGGTTCCGCAGTCGATAGGCGACGGCAGGATTCGCAACATCAATGGCTTCGTAGTCAAACTCGAGGCGCAGCTTGCCGGGAGAGCGCTCCACGGAGTCCAGGAGCGTGTCCTCGGCCCGGTAAACCAGCTTCGTCCACCCTTCGTCGTCTTCCCGTCCGCGACCGTTGTGGAACCTGTCGAGCAGCCAGCGCCGCCGCATCTTTGGCGAAGAGCCACGAGCCAATGTTCCAAACTCGTAGACGAACCCATCAGGGGTCTTCACCACCACGACGTTCAGGCCATCGCGCTTCACCAACGTCACATCCAGCCCATGTGAACGGTCGGTAGCGCAGCTATCCGCAGTAGATTCCTCTTCGTCGATGGCACCGCACAGTGGAACGTCGTACGCCTGCCCTGCGAGCACGACGGTATAACGCCCAACCTTCTCCTCTTGGACGTAGCCCTCGTAGCTGTGCGTCCAGCCCACGCCCGTGGGCCCTACGCGACTGCTCTGGTTGTTGTAGGTACGCGCGAAGCGGACCACCTCGGCCATGTGTGGAACGGAGAAATCCTCGTGCTCGAATGCGAGGTGGCCGTCGGCTACGTTGATGCCCTGAATGGTCGCTTGGCCCGGCGCTCGGGCATTCGCTCCCTCGAAACGGCCTTGCGGACGCCCCAGCCTCTGGACGAGGTGACGAGGCTCGGGAAGCTCAATCTCTTGGACCAGGTAGAACCGCCTCCCTGCGGTAAGGGCACCTGGCATCGAGACCATGTTTGCGGGAATTGGAACCTGGAAGAACCGGGCCGCGTTGAGCCCCACCTCGTCGAGTTGTTCGAGCTTCTGCTGCGTTGTCCCTGTTTCGCCAACGACTCGATAGGCGCCGCTGCCGAGCAACTCCACATCCGCCTGCTTGAGAAGGGTGTCCGCGGCGCAGTTTTCGGACGTGCACACCTTCACCCGCCCTCGGTGGATGACGCCCGGGTCAAGGGCGAACCGAGCAACGGCGGGCGTCGAAACGGGCCGGTCGGTCACTGCCTGACCTTGGGCATCGACTTCGACAGACCGCTCGGCCGTAAAGGCGCTGCCGGCCTTCAGCAGGTCGATGCGCGGAGACACGCCCATTAAGTTGAAGCGATAGAGGACGTTCTCGGCGTTTCCGCTGAGATACAACTCCATGTACAGGATGTCATTCGCCGCGAGGACGTCGTCAATGAACTCGTTGTCGCACGAGCCCACCAACGCGCCGTCGTCGAAGCTGACATCACACTCCACTCCATATTGGTCGCTACCGAAGCGCACCACATAGTCGCCAGTCAGCGTCCCGGCACGCCCGGGTTCGTCGGGCTCCAAGAGGGCCGCGAGGAACCTGTAGGCAAGGTCGTCGAGAGCCGCCTCCGTGGACTCTTCGCTTCCCACGTCGCGTTGGCCGACGCTGTTCTGGGCCACGACTCGTGGATTGGTCAGATCGAGCACGCGGAATTCGTGCTCACGGTCGCGGTCGTACCGCAGGACCCGGAAGCCATCTGGGTCCATGCTGGAATAGACGTTCTTCAGCCCGAGCGCTCGTGAGGGCATCCCAGGCAGGTCAACCTCCTCCGATTCCGTAAAGTCGGGCGGACTCGAATTGCGCTCACTCGGAGCAAGAACGCCATCGCCGTCGAGGTCTCGAGGAAACACCTGATGCCCAACGACGTGGAGGTAGAAATTGGCGCGCGGCAGACTGCCCACGGTCATCTGCTGACCGTCAGCTCCCATGATTCGCATCGCGGCCTGGAGCGCGCCAGAGCCTCGGCCCGGCACCACCGCGAACTGCGTCACCTCGGGCTGCTCCATAGCGGAGTCCGTGACGCGCACCACCCGCCCCGCCAGCGGCGGAACGCCAGCAGGCACGTCCTGGAGATCCTGGCTACGGAGGCACGCGGCCTGCTTGGTCGCGGAGGCCGCCGCGCCTGGCCCGTACTCCGAGCACGTTTCGAGCAGCACGCCCGAGATACCGACATCCCGCAGGACGTTCGGCGTGCAATTCGGATTGGCACTACCATCCGGTCCGCTGCCTGCCCCGCATTGGGACACGCCGCCGTCCACTCTGTCCGGGGGTAGCCCCGCGTCGATGGGCGACGTCCGCACACCGCCGTCTTCACTACGCCACTCAACCGGAGCCATCGTCCGAACACGCCAGTGGGTGTCCAGGTGCACGTAGTTGTCACGCGTCGTGGCGGCGCCGCCATGACGGACGAGCGTCGGCGGCAGGTCCTGCTGAATGCCCCCGGCCTCGGCACTGCGCCAGATGCGCACGTCGATTTCCGGCGGGAAGAGGTACACCGGCGCATCAATGCCGAGCTGCGCCACCGAACAGCGCGACAGTTGCACTGTCTGGCCGAACTCCACGACCTTCAGCGGCCCCAGCTCATCGTCCAGTGCGCAGCGTCCAGTCTCATCCAACTGCTTCTTGGAGATGGGCGGAACGGGTAGCCGCGTCATTCCGGTGTGACCCGTCGCATGGTTGACCGCGACGACGACCAGCGGCTCACCGGCGGTCAACCGCAGGAAGTTGGTGTGATTGTCGCGACACTCCGTCTCGTAGAAGGCGCGGTCGGCCTCGCTCAGGTGACTGGGGGCAGGCGCACTCGGGTCATAGACGAGGGCGGGGTTGAGCTCTCGGCAGCGCTCCCGGATGACACGCTTGAAGGGCGTCGTGGGCCCCATGCGAACTCTCGCATAACGACCTTGCGGATCGCGCTGTCCCTGCGGTGCCGGCGCGCACTCGTTGTCGGGCACGCCCACCGTGAACTGGGCAATGGGGCGCGTCAGGTCATCCCCACGGAAGAAGTGGACCTCCGTCTGTGAAATGTCCGCATTGGCAATGGAGACATATGCCCCCGCATCCGGGCTGTACTCGCTGGATGCGTTTGCCTCGCAGTCGTGACGCAGCGCCCGGCCTTCTCGGTCCACGAAGTGCAACGCTCCGTGGAGCAGCCGGGCATCCACGAGCAGATCCGCGCGGACCTGGCTTCCCGAGCTGACCGTAAAGGTAGGTGAGCAGGTCGGGTAGCTCGCGGAAACCATGGACTGAACGACGGGGGCGCCCGTCGCCGTGTCACGCCCGAGCACGGGCCTGGCGCCGAGCGGCACATCCGCACAGGCAATGCCCATTGAGGCGCCAGCGGGAACCGACACAGGAATGGCGAACTCCCCCGTAGCGCCCGTCACCCCACTCATCGTCGGACCGGGCCCCGTGACGGTGACGCGCATGCCCGGGAAGCGAACCACGGAGTGCATCTCCTCCGTGCCCGCAGTGGCCTGTTCATCCAGTTTGAAGACGAGCCGATACGGAGCTCCCCCAGTGCCGCCATCGCCTGCTGCTCCTGCATCGGGCGCGGTTCCCGCCTCCGGATCCACCGGAACCGTCTCAACCTGGAGGATGTAGGTCCGCAGCTCGCTCCCAGTGCGTCCGCGCAAGAAGATGGTGGTGGTTCCGCGCGACAGTTCGACATTGCCAGTCAGTGTGACTTCCGTCTGATCCTCAGCCTGGCTGCTCGCGGCCCAGACCTCTCCTGCCGGCGGAGCGATCTCGGAACCATTCGCCGCCTTCGCGGAGAGCATGGCGTCGATGCGCGCCCCTGACGCCCCTGTCGCGACGCGTGTCACCTGCATCGACACGGGCATTCGGTAGGGCAAGGCCACCTGACGGGGAACGGCGATGAAACGCTGCGTGTCCTTCGACAGGCCCACGGCAATCCGACGGTCCTCAGGGGCGCGGAGTGCACCGACCACCGTCGCGGGCACCTGGTTCTGGATGGACTGGTCCAGTTGCGAATAGACCTGGGTTCCTGGCGGGTACTGCGCGTGGGCTTCGCTCAAGAGCGCATCGAGCGCCTGCTTCCAGAGCGGCCCCATGGGACGTGCGGGCAACTGCCCAGGGAACAGGGTTCCCTGCATGCCACCGTCGTCCGGGGACGCCCCCTGCCCGCCCATGTTCGCCAGGGCGTCATTCACGATGGTGTGCTGCTCGTCGGTGAGCATCATGTAGCCGATGACTTCCACCGAGCGGAGGTCCAGCGGGGTCTCCGTCCGGACGTACGCGCCGTCGGCGGATACCCGCGCCAGGCCCATGCGCGCCAGCGTGTGATTGCGCGGCTCGTGTGCGAGCACGACAGCGAAGTGCCCCGCCCCCTTCGACGTGACGTTCGGGAACTGGAGCATGAGCGGCTTCTGGACGCGAAGTCCGGCCGGCCCGATCTGCCAGACGGCGGTGGGCGTCGAATGGCTCCCCAGCTTCATCGGCAGCGTCACGGCTTCGAGCCGGGTCGCCGTCAACATTCCCTGCGTCTGGCCATTCTCGAACAGGAGTGCGTCGGCGCTGCCATCCAGGGTCAAGCCCTCGTGCCGCGACGAGAAATCCACGTGCAGCGCAGCAGTCGTATCCACGCGCACCGCGCTGTCGGTATCCACGGCCGTCAACGCGACCGGAACGTCCACCGTCTCCTCTTCCGCGGTGACGGTCAGCAGGCGCCGCACCGTCGGGAGCGGCCTCCCATCCTGGCTCGTTCCCCCCTCGTAGCGCAGAACCTGAGGTCCAGACACCGAGGTACTGAGGGACCAGTTGCCATCCGCCCCCGTGCGGACCGACTCTCCAGTGCCCTCCATGACCACGCGGGCGCCAGGAAGCGGCTGGAAGCTGTCGTCCATCACGAAGCCGCGAATCCGCGTCAGCGGACGGCGCACGGTCAGTTCGCTACGGAAGTCGTCGGCCTGCCCGGGCCCCACCGCGGCGTGGAGGTCCGACACACGGATCTCGAGCGGCTCGCTCTCGGGAAGTGGCGAGCGCGCGATGAAAGTCGCAGTCTGTCCACCCGGCGCGAGTGAATAGCCTCCAGGCAGGTCGGCGCCTCGATGGAGCACTCGGAATCCGGTACGAACCGACTCCAGCGTCGCCGCCTTGTTGAAGGACACGCTGATGAGCGCATCTGTCTTGACGTTCACCGCACCGGGTTCCGGCTGGACGCCGGTCACGACCAGCGGTTCCGTCGCGGGGTCCCGATAGAACACCGTCACGGAGTTCGTTGCGGAGAAGCCCCGGACATCCGTGGCGGTCACCGTGAGCGTGTTCTCCCCCAGGGCCAGCGGCACGTGCGCCGCATAGATTCCGGGGGACTCCTCGGCCGCCAGTCCCGTTCCGATCCGCACCTCGCTCAGCGCCGCGAAGGCGACCACGCGAGCCCGGACACGAACCGTCGCCGCCGGAGCCTCGCTTCCACTTGCGGGCTCGAGCACGGTGATGACCGGGGGCGCGTTCTCGACGTTCAGCACGACGTTGCGGTGCTTCTGGTTGCCAGCCCGGTCGCTCGCGACCACGTTCACGACGGTCTGGCCCATGGACAGCGGCACGGCCGCACTGAAGCTGCCTCCCATCACCGTGACGGGCACCCCCTGGACCGTGACTCCCGCGAGGTGCTTGTCACCCGCAATGCCCTGAATCAGGTAGGGAGACTCACTCACGGTAACAGGGCTCGCTGCAGGTCGCGTCACCTCCAGCATGGGCGCAGTCCGGTCCACGGTCACCGTGCGCGTCGTGCTCGCGGTCCGCTCGTCCGCGTCCGTGACGACGAGGGTCAGCGTGTGGTCACCTTCGGGCAGCGAAAGTGACTGGCTGAAGCTGCGCACCATCATCGTCGCGGCGACACCGTTGATCTTCACGTCGAGGGGGAGCGTGCCGCCCTCCACCTGCCCCACCACTGCCAGGCTCTCGCCACCCAGCACCGCATCGGGGGACGGCATGTCCACACGGAGCACGGGTGCGGATGAACCCGTACCCGCGTCGGTTCCGGGCGTCCCGGAGTCGACTTGAGGCTCACTGCCCGCATCCGTGCCGCTCCCGGCATCCGGCAGGGTCCCCGCGTCCGTGGAGCCCCCGTCGGGCTCCGAGACGACCCGCGTCACGTTGATGATGCGCTCCGTCTGGAGTCCGTAGCCATCCATGGCCACGACGCGAAGCGTCTGGTGTCCGGGCGTGAGCTGAACGGTTCGAACGAAGGCCCCATCCCCCGAGACAGCGGCCAGAGAACCGGCGACCACCACCGTGACGGAGTCCTCGGTGTCCTCGACGGATGCCGTGCCACGCACCGTCACCGTCCGCTCCTCGGTCTGTGTATCCGACGTAGGTTCAGTCACCGTCAGGTTCGGAGCCCTTCCATTCGCACGCACATGGATGGTGCGAGCGGCGGAGAGGTTGATGGCGTCCGTCACCAGGAGCTCCAACGTGTTGTCTCCCTGGCTCAAGGCATGGTCGATCTCGAAGGAGCCATCCGCAGTCACCTGGATGGGCGCTCCGTTCAAGGTGAGCACCACCGGCGAGGTGTCGGTCGCGGTGCCACGGACCTTGACGGACAGCCCACCGATGCGGGCCCCCGCCGAGGGGCTGGTCACGACCAGTTGGGGCGGCGTGGAGTCCCGCAACACGGTGAGCGTGGCGGTATCGGCATTGCCGGCAGCATCCATCGCCGAGACAACGAGGTGGTTGGCGCCCTCGGTCAGCGCCATGGTCCGCCGCCACAGCCCATCGCCGCCACGGACTAGGTCCTGGCCGCCCACCTTCACGCTGGCGACGACATTGGCCTCTACGACGGACGCGACGAGCTCGACCTGCTCCTCCTGGGTGACGAGGCCCGCGACAGGCGACTGCACGACCAACTCCGGGGGCACGGAGTCGATGACGAAGCTCCGCTGGACCACCTCGGTGTTCCCGGCCCGGTCCACCGCCGTGACCACCAGGACGTGTGGCCCATCACCTGAAACGCTGCCGCCACTGGAGAAAGGCAGGCCATCCAGAGTGGCCGTCGCCGTGTCGAGGTGCGCATCCTCCACGGTGTAGGTCAGCACCACGGGGCCACGGACGTACTGCCCCTCTGAAACGCCGGAGACCGTCACCACCGGCTTCTGGTCGTCGAGCGTCACGGCACGGCAGCTGCGCCGCACGTTGCCGCAGGCATCTCGCGCCGTCGTGACCAGGGCGTTCTGCCCCGGAGTCAGCGGCACGGAGGCACTCCACGTCCCCGACGTCAGGGTCGCGGGAACACCGTTGACCTCCACGCGGGTGACGTCGAGTCCCGCGGTACCGCTCACCTCCCAGGGCGTGGCGGTTGCCAGCGTGCCATCCTGGGGTGACGTCAGCTCGAACATCGGCGCGAGCGTGTCGACATCCAACACGCGGGCCTGGATGGACGAACCCTGGCCGCCGGAGAGCTCGACCTTCAGCGTATTCGCCATCAGCAGGGGCACTTGGATGACGCGAGGGCGGAACGGCCCCGCCTCGGGACTGAGGCGCATGACGACGCGCTCGTTCAACACCACCTGGCCAACGAGCGAGTTGCCATTCCGTGCCTCCACCACCAGGACGCCCTGAGCCCCGGGGCCTGCCCCATGGAAGCTCCGGGACACGCGCGCAGGGGCACCCCGCCCGCGCTCGACGGTCACATCGAGCAACGTGCAAGGCAACTTGGACAGGTGAGCCACGGATGCGCGGGCGGAGCTGCCACCGGTGGCTCGAACCTCGAGCTGATTGCTCGCGCTCAGCCACACGGGGACGGCTTTCAAGCCCTCGCCACTGCCCGCGAAGGCGACGCGCTGCCCATCGAGAAGCACCTCGGCGGTTCCCGCCGCCCCCTGCCCCAGCCCATCTCCATGCTGGAGGGCGAGCAGGCCCCATTCGCCTGCGCTCGCGGCAAACGTCGTCGCGACCGGAGTGCCCGTGGACTCAACCGGTCCCGCCACCCAGTCGGCGGAGTGCCCTTCGGGCTCCACTTCCGCGCAAACGTCTGTGGGAGCCGCGTCAGCCGCCTCGACGGCGGCGCTCAGCACCTTCGCGGCGGCTGATTCGGAGGGACGGGCCTCCTGCGTACACGCGGCAACCCAGAGCCCCAGCGCCAGAACCTGCAGCAACCGACTCATCCGACATCCCCTCTTCGCACTACGGTTCTGGGCTCGCAGACGTCGAACCAACACGGTCATCCCGTCCCCAGGCGTGGCAACGAGCCAGGCGCCCAGATCCCGGTGTCGCGCACGCTCCGGCGCTCTCCACCCGGGGTGGAGAGCGCGGCGCGTCCTGCCTGCCGTCCTACGCTGCATGAATGAACCGTGCTTCATCGTGGCGCCTCGCCCGTTCCCCTGCCGTTACGGCCCTGTTACGTCACGCCGCGTGCTGTCGCGCACTATGCCCAGGTTCAACTCCACCCCATGCCGGGGATCCTCCCCCAGAGAGGCTCCAGGAGCGGGATGGCCGTTCCAGGTCGAGCCCCCAGGAAGACGCATGTTGGCCTCCGCTTCCGTGCGCAGGCTCTGGAGCGGATTGTTGTGGGCGTAGACGTAGGGCGCGGCACTCCGGCCCTGAAGCGCGTTCGAGATGATGACCTGAGGATCGAGGACGCGCGGATCCGGCTGGAAATACCGTCCCACGCTCGGGTCGTAGGACCGCATGCCTTCGTCGAACAGGTCCGACTCGGTGTCGTAGTACTGCCCCACCCGTCGGAGGTTCGTCCAGAAGGGTGCTGCCCCGTTCTCGAAACGCCGGTACTCGTAGGCGGGAATCGCGACGCCACGCCGCCGCGCGGTTCCTGGACAGGTGCAGTTCGAAGGCACGCCCGCGTCTGCACCACAGGTGGCGGCATCGCAGGTCATGTTGGTGACGAACTGCACGGCGACTTCGCCATTCGTGGCTTCGACCCAGTCGCTCCAGACCATGCCCCGGTTCGTGCCACTGTAGGGGCCTGCGAGCTGGGCGCCCGTGCTCCCATCCTTGAGGAACACGTAGTCGTGTGCGGGCTCGGTGTCGATGAGGCTGAAAAGCACCCGCGCCTGGAGCTTCAGTGATGCGCTCCGTGCCGGCTGCTGGAATCGAGTCAACTCCTGGTCGAGGCCATCACCGTAGGGATTTCCGGACATCGCGTAATGGGATACGCGATTGACGTGTCCGAGCGGATCGTACTCGCCGGTCCCCGTGATGCGGCCATCCGCATCCATCATGAGCACGGGCCTGCCGGCGTGGTCCGTGACGATGAAGTAGAGACCACAGGCAGCCGGGTCTCCGTTGCGTGCACACTCGGGCGAGTCATCCGACAGTCGGGTCCACTGCGGCGTGAACTTGCCGCGAACCACGGCCACCGGCCTGCCCCCCAACCACACGAAGTCATCCTCAATCAGGTAGTTCACCGGCGCGAGGATCCGATCGCCGCCTCTGTCCGACAGCAACTGGTCGCCCAGGTCGTGAAAAAACTCCTCACGAACGCCCGTCGGATAGTCCTTGAGACGCCGACGATTGAAGGCGTCGTACAGGTAGACGTAGTAGGAGTTCGTCCAGCCCACGCTCATCGAGCGCATGTGCTGGTCCCGCACGCCGTCCGCCGGATTCAGGTTGAGATGGGTATGACTATCACCCGTCGTGAGCCGGTTCGTGGCCTTCCTGCTCACGTTGCCATTCGGGTCGTAATAAAAGGTGTTGGCGAACATGGGCCCCGGGCCCGAGTTCTCGACGAACAAGTGGTCGGGATCCTGGGGGCCGTAAAAATGATAGGTCGTCGTCCTACTGAGACCGTCTTCCGAGGACGATGTGCGATTGCCTCGACGGTCGAAGACGTAGGTCCTCGATGCATACGGCCCTCCCGCCGCGGCAAGGTTTCCAGAAGGACGACTTGCGCTCGTGAGCCGCAACGTCCGGTCGTAGGAGAACTCCTCTGTCTGGGCCTGCGTCGAGTCGAGCAAACAGGTGTCGATCCTGCGCACCAGGTCAGCGGTCCATGTATAGGTGCGGCTGTAGATGTCCCCAGTCCCCGAACCAGGGCTGAGCGGCCCGGACGACACGCGCAAGGACCGGAGTCGCCCTGTCAGATCGGTCGACGCGGCTGAAGGCGGCGTATCTGCGCAGGCCGCCGCTGACGTCGCCGGCGGCATGGAGGCATCGTCCCCGAGCATGTACTCCACCGAGCGGGTGACGTCTGCACGAACGTGCTGCTGCTGGTAGCCCCTCAAACCGCCGTACGGCTCCCAGACCACGCCGCTGATGACGCGTCGGGTCTGCCACTCCGTGCCATCGTGGTGTGTCACGTCGACGGCGGTGACCCGGTCGACGCCGGCCCCCACGCCATGGACGTACGACACCTGCCGGCCGTGGGGATACGTGATGGATGCGAGGTTACCGTTCGGCGTGTAGCTGTAGTGGGTGTCCGGATCGAGATCGAGCCCCTGGCCGCACCCGGACGCATTGGCCCGCACCCGAATCTCGCGAACCACCCGGCCGAAGTCATCATATTGGTACCAGGTGCGCCCAAAACTATCCTCCCGATACCGAAGCCGGCCCATGCTCTTGAGCTGCGTCGCACAGCCAGACGGAGGCGTACCCTCGTTGTCATACGCGAGCTTGTAGTGCGTAAAGACGAAGTCCGCGTCTGCGTAGAGCGCCTGGACCTGGACCAGTCGGGAGAGATGGTCGTACGTGAAGAGCAGCGGGATCTTGAAGGTACTGCCCATGTACGGCGAGACTTCGACGGTCTTGTTGCCGAGCGCGTCGTAGGCATAGCGCATGGCGCCATTCATCTGTGGGGGCGCGACCTCCACGAGATTGCCGAAGTCGTCATAGGTGAAGGTCGCGGAAGGCTGCGTGCATGCCTCGAAGGTATTGCTGCTGAGGCAACCCGCCTTGAGGGACGAAACATTGCCGTGTGCGTCGTAGCGCAGTAGCAACCGCTGTCCCTGCCCCTCGGAAGGAAACTCGTCGACTTGTTCGAGACGGTTCGCCCGGTCGTACGAAAGCGAGCTGCAGACCGCAGCCGACGGCACGCCATTGGGCCCCACACCGCACCACGCAGGCGGGGCGTTGAAGGCATGTCCAACCCCAGTCAGGTTGTCCGCACCGTCAAATGACCTCGCGCTCGTGTAGCTGCCAGGCCCAACACCCCACTTCTCGTGCGTGGGGCGCAGATGCGCATCCGCGGCGAAGGAGCGCACGCGACGAGCCACGCCCGGTGCCTCCAGGAATCGCTCTTCCTTCAAGGAACCGTCCGGCCAATATGTGAAGGCGACCTTCTCCGTCCAGACGGCTCCCGTGCTATCCGCCGCCCGAGCCTTCCATTGAAGGTTCTCGGTGAGTGTTCCGCCACTACAGGCCCCAGAGGGTGTCCCGGTGCGGTAGCAGAACACCTCGAAATTCGCTTCAGGCCGCTGCACCCACGCGAGGTGCCCGTCGTCATAGCCAAAGCGGGTGACGATGTCCGTTTGTGGCCCGGAGGTTCGCACCGTCTGCGCCGTCAGAAGGCCATCATTCCAGGTGAAGACGGTGGTCACGCCGTTCGCATCGACGCGCTCAGTGACGTTTCCAGCGACATCATATGCGTTGAATCGCGTGTCGACGGGCGCGCTTGACGGGCCTGCGGGAAAGCGAGCCACCCGCCTCAGCTGGTTCTTGCGGAAGCCCGTGGTCTCCGAGTCCGCCCAGTAGAAGTATTGTGTGAGCGGGTAGTTGGTTCCAGCCTGGCAGTCCGTGGCGGCCTCGCCATCCACCCAGCAAGGGCCGTGGACCTCGAGGACCCGCCCCAATGGATCCGAGGTCTCCTCACCCGTGCGCTGAACGAAGTAGAAGGTGCCAATCCACCGCTTCTGGGTGCTCCAGGCATTCGTCTGCCTGTCCATGTCACGAGTCCACCCGGAACGAATGGAAGCCACCAGCCGGCCCGAGGTGTTGTAGCGGTGGTAAGTCCGGGCCCGCTCGTCAGCGCCGCCCAGCAAGCTGGCCTTCTCCACCGAAGCCAACTGCTGCTGTCCACCGGGCCCGTAGCTGTGGGTGTAGTGCTCTTCGATGAGTGCGCCAGTGCCCGCCATGTCCTGGGCCCCGCGGAGCACGGTCCTCTTCTCCATCGTCATTGCGGGCGCCCCGGCTCCCTCACCGGACGGAGCGTGGACGTACACCTCCCAGGCATCCCGCTTGTTCTTGATGGCGCGCTCGTAGGCGTGCGCGTTCTCGGTCGCACAGGCCCATTCGTGGCGCACGCTGCCTGGGCTGCATGCCCCGGCGGCGTCACATGAGTCCACCGTCTGGTAGACGCGAGGGACACCACCCGCCTCCATGCCGGGCAGGGAGGTGAAGACGCGTGAGAAAGATGCCGGCGACTCCTGCCCGTTCCCGCGACCCGCTGCAGGCTCCGTCACGGTCTGAGACCACGGCTCGACGCCGCAGCAGTCGCTTCCGGGAAGGCACAGGCTCTGCGCCAAGGCGTTCCCCGGAAGCATGAGGCACAAGGCTCCAAGGAGCGAAACAGAAGGACCCATATACGGCTTCATCGAGACTCCGCTACAGCGCCGGTCCAGCCTTCAGGCGGCGCGCACACCTGCCCTCCGGCGGAGGGATGAATCTGGACGCAGCTCCAGGCTTTCGGGCAGTCGTCATCACTGCGGCACTGCTGGCTGCAGAAATAGTCCTGGTCGAGCTGAGGCCCGGCCCGCAGGCAGAGGCGGGAATGGCAATCGGACTCGCCGCCAGTGGCACAGCGCTCTCCCAGTGCCTTGGTCCGCTGCTTCGCCTGCTCGAACTGGTGGTCCGGCCGTACCGAACTCAATGGAGTGGCAGGAGCATCGGACTGCCGCTCTACCGTCGTCGCGGCTTGTTCGCTACAGCCAAAGCTCCAGGTCAGCATCCACCCCAGGCACAAGGACCGAACCAGTGTTCGGTGCATGGACGCTGGACGACTCGCAGTCGCTGTCACCGGGCCAGGGCAGAGCCCTCTGCGATTTCGCGAGGAGGTCATTGTTGTCCCCCTTCCCCGGCCGAAGCTCCTGACGCGTGAGTACCACCATCGAGCGCCGATAGCGCCGCAGGAAAGCGCTTGACGGGAATCTTCGTCTCCAGCTCCTTCATCAGATGGCTTTCGGCCTCACGCCGGGCCTCTGCGGCAACGCGTCCCCTCGCCTCTTCGAACGTCGGCATTACGGTTTCTACGGGCGCAAGCGCCTGGACCACATGAATGCCATAGGGCGTCTCGAACGGCTTGCTCACCTCATCTTTCTTCAAGGCAGCCGCGGCCTCGAAGAACGAGGCGTGAACCTGTCCTTCCCGAACGATACCGAGGTCGCCTCCACGCACCGCGGAGACCTCGTCCTGACTTACCTCTCGAGCAACGTCTTCAAAGGCTTCCCCACCAATGATTCGGGCATAGATGAGGCTTGCGCGGTCCATGGCCCTTCGGCGCTCGGCCGCGTCCGCATTGGAGGCAATCCTGATGATGACCTGACGGACATGAACTTGCCTCCGCGCCAAAGACGCCTTCGTGGACTCAAAGCGCTCACGCAAGTTCGCTTCGCTCGTGGCGCCTTGGAGCTCCTCCTGGAGGAATACTTGCGCCAGAACTTCGCGGCGAGCTGCCGAAAGCCGCGCACGTACATCGGCTCGCTGATCAAGCCCGGCAGAAACAGCTTGCTCAGCCAGGCGAGCCTGCCCGACAAGCGCCTCGAGCTCGGCATCCAATGCCTCCGCGCCAGTGGCGCGTCTAGAGGAGAACTCAACCAGGTCCGAGCGCCGAAGTTCGGTGTGCCCTACCTCCGCGATCACATCGGCATCACGGCAGCCGTATGCTGAGGCAACCGTCAAGAAGATGACAATTGCAGACGAGGTGCGCCTGAGCGAACGGGGCGCTGGAGCGCCCCGAGTGTAGGAGATGAGTTTCATGGCCGGATGATGTTTTGAGACTGCAGTCGGGAATTCATATCCACAGTCAGCGCCCCCCTGACGTCCAACGCGTCAGGTGTGAACACCGAAGCCCCGCCCTTGACCGTGAAGTTTCGGAAGGTCTGTACCCCTTCTGGGGTCCCAAAGAGCTCGGTTGGCCTCACTCGAGTCGGGTCGGGCTTTCGCGTTCCATTGTCAAAGACAATGTCGCCGTATTCGTCCTGGAGTGCCTTGAGGTACACCGTTCCCGTGCCACCTTCATCCGCCCCATTCGCAGAGGTACCGTTCCAGGAGAACGAGGATGCAGAGGCGTCATAGTAAACAGCGATACGTCCCCCTCCTGCCCAGTTGGAGCCGCCTCTTGCCGAAATGATGCCTGACCCTGTCAGTGCTCCGACATTGACGAGGACACTTCCTCCAGCTCCGCCATAAAAGCCACCGACAGCACGGCCCGAACCGTTCGCGTACAGGTTGCCGTTCAAACGCATGGAGGCCGCAGTCAAATGGAGCACTCCACCCCCGTTTCCTCCGGCATCGACGTTGCCCAAGGAGCCTCCTGCTCCAAACGTCAAGGGCATTTTGTAATCACCATAGACAGCAACGGGCTCGCCCTGAGAGAGCGGGTAGGTCATCCGTCCATATCCGCCATGGCTGCCTGCAGCGCCGACCCGTCCGGAGGGCACATTGCCATGAGTCAGGCCGGATGGATCGGGGTTCCCTTCTCGCCCCCCTCCCAAATAGCCCTGCCCCGAAACATCGATGCTCGCTCCGCCCACCAAGTCGACGTGGCCATTGACAACGATTTCTAGCGGCCGCGGCTGGTTGTCCAAACTGCGCTCCTGCCTCAGCACAGGATAACTTCCTGTCAACTTCAAGCTCGACAACCGCAGCGGCGCGCCACCGACGACTGCAAGCTGTCCGGTTATTTCCACCGAAATATCGGGTTGGAATGCCCAAGGCTGACGCAAGGTCATCTGGCTCGCTCCATCGACGTGAAGCGATGCCACTGCCCCCGTCACTTCTCCGTGGAAGGTGGCCCGAACACCGCGCTCAATCTCGAGAGTATCCGTCGTGAGCGGCCCCATGACCTCCACGTCGCCATGCCCAAACGCAACGAAGCGATCAAAAATGCCGCCATCAACCCGCGTAGGTTTTGCGCGGTCATTGAAGTGGAGCAGGCCTCCAGCGTCGGTCGCCAGGATGAGTTCGCCATACTCCTGCGCTGTCCCCTTCAAAAACACCGTCCCCGCGCTGGCGTACTGACCCTTGGCTTCTACCTTCGACCAGTCGAATGAACTCACGGCGGAGTCATAGTAGATCGCTACGCGTCCGCCGCCTCCTCCGTAAGCCGTCGCCCGGCCAGCACCGTTCGCCTTGATGCTGCCCGTTCCGGTCAGCGCTCCGGCCTCGACACGGATCCCGCCGCCGGCGCCGCCATAGCTCGCATTGAGGGTGCTTCCACCTTCCGCATTCGCAAGCAATTCGCCATCCAAGCGCAACGTCGCCGCCTTGAGCCTTATTAGACCGCCCCCGTTCCCTCCGAGAACGTCCGAGGCTTCTCCGCCGGCCCCCCCTGCTCCGAGCTCAGCCGGATTTCGATAATCGCCGTAAGTTGCGACAGCCACTGCGCCGTCAGCTCGAGGAATTGCCTTCCCGAAGCCACCATGGCTCCCTCCAGCCGAATCGAATTCCGTCGGTTCATTTCCCAGAGTTTTGCCAGATCGATCAGAATTTCCAGGCTGCCGGCCCCCGAGATAGCCGCGACCGCTGACATCGATCTTGCCTCCTTGATAGATATTCGCCTCATTCGAGACAGTGAGGTCCATGACGTTTCGCACTTCTCCGTCTTGGGGACCATGGGTCACCACTGCATTCTGCAATACATACAGGTTCCGGAATGCATGGACGCCATCGATTCGGATGGTTTGACCACTTCGAATAATGATGTCCTGCCCTTCAAAGCGCATGTCATCAGCAGCAATGGTGCTGGTGACGTCCGCAGGATATCGCGCATCCAGGACGAGAACATCCTGATGCACTTCTGTCACCTGGCCATGCTGGTCTTGCGCAACGAGCGAGATGCGTGCGACTCCACCGGCGATAGGCGTGAACCTTCGACGAAGATTCGCTGACGTCGCTGGGGCGATGAATCGCTCTCCGAGAGCAATGCCATTCACGCGGAACTCTGCCCACGCGAGCGGGGTTCGCTCGTCGACGACGTATCCAATGAATTCTCTCTCTTCGCCGACCAGCATGTAGGTGATCGGATTGAGCGTAACGGCAGGCGGCCGATTGGCGCCTACCGAGTACGTTCGAGAGAAATGTACGACTGCACCCAGACTGTCGGTAGCAGTCGCAGTGACCAACAGCTGCGTTGCGGATGCCCCAAGCGTCACGTTCGCACAGCGCCTCTGGCACCGTTCGCCGCACGAGACACGTTCCTCCAGAGGTACGTCATCGGCGGTGGCGGTGAGCGTGACGACTCCGACGTTGTCGGTTGCCTGCACGCACGCGCGGACAGTCTCCCTCTGAATCGGACTGATTGGGAGTATCCAGGCATCGATTACAGGAAGCGGGTTGGCCGCCAGGACTGTCGTGCGTTCGTCCGAGCCCGTTCGGCCCCGCGAATCTGTGGCAACAGCCCGGAAATGAACCGAGGGCCGCTCACTCAGGCGGGGCAGCGTATAACTAACGGAGAGCGAGGTGGAGTTCGAAGACCCAATTTCGACACCGTCCGCAAAGATTCGAACGTTTGACACGTCTCGATCGGCATCATTCGCCGTCGCTGTGACGGTAACAACCGTGCCTTCGCTCGCAGATGTGGGTGGGCTCGACGCTGCGAACGTCACTGCTGGCGCCGTCCCATCCGGAAGGACGGTATAACTTTGAGAGACGCTCGTTCGGCGCCCTGCCAGGTCCACGGCAGTCAGCACCAATGACAAGGACTGCCCTACCGCCTCCTCAGGCAGGAGAAGGGAATGGTTGAACGTAACGCTGCTTCTGACTTGCGGCGAAACGGCGATCAGCTTCCCGTCCTGCTCGAGTTCGAGCCACAGAATCCCATCATCAGTACCTTTCAGCACCAGTTGATTGACAAATGGTCCCGCTCGCACTTGTGCCGGTAGGCCGCTTGGCATCCCGGGAGGCTGAATATCTCTGAATACGTCGACCGGAACCGACGCTTCGACCATTCGTCCCCCGCCCTCCGTCATGACCACGGTCAGAGGAATGCTCTCGGATGTATCGAAGATCGGCGCTTGGAACGCGCCTTCAAACTTCGACGCGTCTCCCGGGACCGAATGAAGCTGGCCAAGATAGGTCGCCCCAAGCCGAGCCGTGACCCTGAAGGGAGGCAATCCCCCTCCCTTTTCTGCGGAGACACTGACAACAGCTCCTGAGTAGATGTCGGCGCCACTGGAAGGGACGGTCACGCGGAGCGTAGGCAACTCCGTGGAGGGTGGCTGAACGGAGATCTCTACTGGAGGCGAAGTGGCGATCGTGCCGCCCGCGTCGCGAACACGAACCTGCACAAAGTGAGACTGTCCGGCACTAGAGCGCGGATCCACCATCCAAGCCCCGCTCAGGCTCATCTCGTCAATGGCCGCCACCGGTCGCCCATCCACAAGCAATTCAGCGGCATCTACTCTGACACCGCGCGCGAGAGCATGGAGGTTGAATTCACTTCCAGCTTCTAGCGCCATGAAGCCCTTGGGCGTGTGGATTCGAACCGAAGGCGTTACGGCGTCTGGAGGAGTGTATGTACGGACACTTCCCGAAACTCCGACCGTACTGTCTGCAACCACTATCCGGCCAGACGCAAGAACTGCATCCTGCGCATTTGTCTCTGCAAGATGCGCAACCCGTTCCGCCGGTCCCCCTTCTGGCAAATGCCACACTTCGACGCCTGCGGCGCCTTCGCTGATCAGTGCCAGCCGTCCTTCAAGGCGAATCCGCTGCACGTCCCCCAGCGTAGACAGGGTTCCCACGAGCTCTGGCGAGTCTCCATCGCGCAGTTCGAAGATGGAGACCGACTTCTCGCTGCCGGCCAAAGCCAAGTGTCCGTCAAGTGCAACGAAGGATGCCGATACGGGAAGCACCGCCGTCTGGATCAACTGCCCTGACGGAGCGACCTCCACCACGGCAACTCCATTGGTGCCCATGGCCACGAGCGCCCGCGACTCGTCACCCGTGACGTCGAGCACCGAGCGCCCAAACGCCAAAGTCTGGCTGCCCGTCACAGCAGGCCAGTTGACCGATCTCAAGGTGCCCGACGAGGAAATTGCCCAGATCCGGTCAAGCGCAACCGAGAATCGATCCACAGGGCCAAGCGCTTGCTGGAGCGCTCCCGACCTGCTCGTGAGCCACTGAAGCTGACCTCCAATCGACGCGCTTGTTTCAGCGATCCTCAGCGATTTGTCATCAAGGGCAAAGACGTTACGACCGAGGCTTTCGACCTGATGGATATTCGCGCCAGACAAAGCAGTTCCGCGAAGAGACGGTTCCGCCCCACCTGCAACGTCAATGTATTGAACACCCGATGCCCCGTTCGCAACAACGACGCCGCCCCTGAAGGGTGCGAGCCCGAACGCAACGTGCTGGACTGGCACAGCGCCCGTAGGCTGTCCCGAGGTCGGCGCTGGGAGTCGCAGTACCTGAAGGCCGGACGGGCCTACGGCGAACAAAAGACCGCCGCTCAGCTGCAGATCGAGCACGTCAAGCTTGATTCGAGAGACCACGCGCGGGTCACTCGGCTCGCGGTAGTCCACCATTCTCAACCAGCCGTCATCACAAGCGATGTAGGCCACGCCACGAATAACCTTGAGCGAACGCACGCCCGAGGTCAGCGAAAGAACCCGTGCTTTTGCGTGGACGTGATTCGCATCGACCCTTACCCAAGCATGAAGTGATTGTTCCGTTCCGACGACGATCAGATCCCCATCCCGTGCCACAGCGCGAATCTGCTCGTTCGGAACATCAATGATTCGCGAGTGCACTTCACCCAAGTCATTCACAATAGGTACGACCACCTGTGACGCACTGTGTGTGACGATAGGGCCCTCCGCGAGGGCCTCCAAAACTCGACTCGGCCCGCTTGAGTTCCCCCATTCGGAGCGTGCTGGAGAGGCCGGATCGCCAACATCAATCTCTTCGAAGCGATACGTCCAGTTGGACTGGTTACGCGTCGCGTAGAAAATCTTTGACGAGGCCACGCTGTTGTACATCCCCGGCAACCGAGACACCAATCGGGGAGTCGACGGAACACTGACATCGACGAACCACAGGCCATGGCCTTCAAGAGCAAGCGCCGATAGCTGATCAAGTACCGCCAGTCCCACAGGGGGCACGGGCGTCGGAAATGAAGCCAATTGCGTGACCGTAGGAGCGTGTACGTTCCCGCTCACCTGACCGATCCAGAGTCCTATCGAGGTTGTAACGTAGACCAGGTCCCCACGTCGGATGATTTGGGAAGCGCCATCGAGCGAGACGCTTGCTACCTCGTGTGGTCGCGCGCCCCCTGTTACCGTCCGGGTCGCCGAAACTGTCGAGATATTCCCAGCCGCATCTTCTGCAATTGCAGTCAGGCTCAGCAACGTTCCAGGAGCAGCATTCTCGGGGATTTCATACCGGAGCTCCTTCCCTCCCCCGGCCTGGCGTACCTCATCGATCGACAGCTCGATGGAGACGCGCTCCAATGCGACCCCATCTGCGGCCTCGACGCTGGCAATCAGCTCGCTGCCTGCGGCAATGAACTCTCCCTCAGGGTCCGTCTTGATGGACGTCAGGACGGGCGGAGTCAAATCATCGACGACAACGAGCGCCAAGGTCGCTGGGGCTGACTCGCGCCCGGCTGCATCTCTCGCCACTGCAGTCACAGTCACGGTCCTGGCGCCATCACCCAATGGGGTACGCACAGGCATCAGTAGCTGTGCGCCCTTGGCGCGCCCAGCCTCCAATCCATCAACACTCAGGACGATGATCTCGCCACCGGTTCCCCCCTCGACGGCAGCCTCAATCGTGACGAAGGTCCCTTCGTAAATGGGGGTCGTATCACCCTGCGCGCGCCGCAGCACGCTCACCACGGGGATCGATGCCCCCGGGTCGTCGTGCACCAACAGCGTGCGTGTCAAAGGCGCGCCGCGTCGCCCCTGCACATCCAGAGCGACGAACGTCACCTGTACGGACGTTGGCGCTCCTGCTGAAACCATGGGGGCGCGGAGCTCGCCCGCAAGCCGCGGCGCCGTCAGGATGATGGGAGCGCCGCCAGCGAGCGTCACCTCCACCTGCGCCACCTGCGCTGGAGCCTCCGGCAGGGCGACGATGGGGAAGTAGGCGCCCTCCGGCACTTCCGCGGGCAGGCGCACGTCAGCCAGCGCTGGTCCGTCTGCCGGGCCAGGCTCAGTCAGCGTCACCTCGCGCTTGAGCACCACCTGACGTCCCGCAAGATCCCGCACCGCCAGTTCCACTGTGGCCGAGTCGCCCGTGGATGGCATGTCGATCCACTGCGGCAACGACGTGTCCCGGGTCTCCACGACGACGCCGTTGACAGAGAGTTCCGCCGTGAACCCGTTGAGGGGAATTGCATCGTCGGACACCGACGCGTCGACTGTGACGCGCGCTCCCTGGCGTGCCGTTGCCGGCAGCTGGAAGGCCACCCGAGGTGTCATCGGGCCACGAATCACCGCCAGGTGGGACAGTCCTTGCGAGGTCCCCCCTACCAGGGCGCCAGGCACCAGCGCCGCAAGCCCCTTCACCGCCGGGTAGAGGCCTGCTCCCATGACCGTCTCACGCACGTCCAGGACGCGAGCGCCTGAAGGAGTTCCCACCGACAACAACTCGCCAAAAGCCAAGGCGTTCAGCGCTTCGGCACCCAGCGAGACGCTTCCTCGCGCCAGCCACTCGGCTTGCGCCCCCCCTGTCTCTGCGACTGCGAAACAACGCACCTCGGTACCCGCCACGCAGACCCCGCCGTTTCCGAGCGCCGCGACGGCCTTGTAGGGAGCACCGTCCAACGGCAAACGCGCGAGCTCGCGATGCGCATGCGCAGCAGTGACATCCACCGCCACCAACTCCGTGGCCGTCATGGCAAAGAGCCGCGAGCCTTCGGCGGACAGCGCGAGCACCGGCCGCATGAGGATCCGGCTCGCCAGTGCTCCGTCAACGTGGCGCAGCTCAACCCCCTGGTCGGTCGCGACCGCCAGCCAGTTTCGCGCACCGTCCAACGCTGTCGGAGCGCGAACGAGCGGTGTCGATTCCAGGGGTTGGTGTTCGAGCCCTGGCAGTGAGAATCGCTCCAGCGCTCCGGCGCCCCGCTTGCGAATGGCGACCACGACCTCGTTGCCCGCGAACACGGCTCCCACAGGTGTCCCAGTGAAGCTCCGGGAAGCCACTCGTGTGCCGGACTGACGCGACCTCAGCTCCAGTGCGCCACCTCCCCCACCATCCGACCGGACGACCAGGACCGAATCGCCACGTGAGACCAGGGCGACGGGCTCCATGAAGTCCAGGGCATCCTCTACGGCATCGGTCTCTCCCATGGACAGCACAGCCAGAGAGCCCTGCCGCTCGGCGACACTGGACGCGCCTCCTGGCGCCTGGAGCGATGCACGGGTGATGACTGGGGCGCCCTCGGGCTCCTCCGGCAGCCGCGCTTCACCCACTGGGATTCCCGCCACTCTCTGCACGTGAACCGTGGTGTCCGCCACACTCACGGACAGCTCTGGGAGAACGCCAGCGTCGGTTTCCCCCGCCAGCGTCAACATCGAGCCGCCCAACAGCAACGGCCCATCCGGCTCCTGAGCCAGTGCGACGTTGACTTCCGACTGACCGTCGTCAACGACGGACACCATGACGCGGGACACAAGGCTCGACGCCCCCGCCACGTCCGTGACCTGTGCGGTGAGCTCCAGCGGCGCCGTTCCGCCATCGAGCACGGGCGCCCGGAATTCTGTCACCCAGGGAGCCTGGGTCAGCACGTGCTCCTCACTGCCTGCCGTAATTCGAACGGACGCCACGGAGGCGACGGAGACCGCCTTCACCGTCACGCCGAAAGGCCTGCCCTCCTGCAGCTGGGTCCCGGCGTCAGGCGAAGTCACCTGTGCGAACGGCCGAACCGGCGACGGCTCCACCGTGAACGAAGCAGAAGCGTCGGCCTCATTCTCCCGGAAATCACGTGCAACGACGCGAACCAAATGAGTCTGGGCGCTGGAAACGACCGGCGCCTGCCATGTGACACGCCACGGAGTATTACGAACCAGCCCCACCGAGGCGTCATCGACGAAGAACTCGACCTCGGCGATTCCATTCGAGTCGGAGGCAAGGGCCTCAATGGCCAGACTCGCGCCCCCTGCCACCTTGCCACCCGCGACAGGCGTTCGAAGCTGGACCGACGGCGGCACGGCATCTCGTGTCACCGTGATGACTCGGGGCGCAGACGCGGTGACCTGCCCCTTGTTGTCGGTAGCATACGCTGTGAGCACGCGCTGTTCGCTCGCCGCCGAGCCCTTGATGCGGGCCAGCGGGATATCGCGCGTCAAAGCTGCGCTCGCTTGGGTGAGGCCATCCAGCTTCGCCCACGGGATGCCATCCACGTGGAGTTCGACCGCCGTGACCACGGCGTTGTCCAACGCAGTCACCACCACGGGCTCCGAACCGCCCTCCTCCCGCGTCACGTCCGCGACCGGCTGCTGGATCCTGACTTCTGGCGGGGAATCCTCGACGACATGAATCACCACCTCCACAGGAGCACTGATGTTCCCGCTCGAATCCGTCGCGGTCGCAGTCAGGAGCTGACGGGTGCCCACCTCGTCCAGAGGCCACCTGTACACGTAGGCCCCATTGGACGCACTAGGCACGGGCGTGCCGTTCACGCTGAAAGTCGTCGTGACCGACTGCCTACTGTCATCCGTGGCGGCAACGTGGAACGACCAGAAGACGCCCGCCGCGAACGAGTCCCTCTCCAGCACGACCGTACCACCTGCCCGCTGGAGCTGGAGCGTAGGCTTCGTGGTATCCACCGTACGGAAGTTTTGTCGGAAGGGACTCGCGACATTGCCCACTGCGTCCGTCACCCCCGTGGCGGTCAGGGCGTACCAGGTTGTCGAGGCGAGGTTCGCTGTCGGCGTGAAGCGCAGCGTCCGACCATCGGCCAGCAACTGGGACACGCCAGGAATGGCGATATCCGATGCGTTCAGCCGCAGTTGCAGAAGGCTTCCACTCTCGGTGGACAACGGCTCGTCGAACCGGACCTCGAATACGGACGCCAGCGGCACGTTCTGGGAGCCGACCATCGCCATCGGATCGACACGCTCCACCTCTGGCGCACGCACGTCCCCTCGGTACACGGCCTTCGGAATTTGGAGCGGCTCGGCACCGGGTTGAGACAGCGTGAGCGCAAGGTGACGGATGTCTCCCTTGGGCACGAAGGCCCGCACGCTGGTGGCCAAGTTGTCTTCAGTCACTGCGCGACTGCCATCGAACCGAACCTCGAGGCCGCGGTGGAACCCCGTACCGGAGATGTGGACCCAGCCACCCTCTACGTCTACCGCGCGCGGGCTCACGTCCACGAAGCTCATCGGCGCGACATACACGAAGGGTGAAGCCGCTACGGCGCTGGCCCCGTTGCCCCCCATCACTCGGACCAGCGCCGGCCCTGGCGCCGCGGATGAAGGGAGCACCACCGTCAGGACGCCATCTTGCGCATCCCCGACGCGCGTGGCCTCGACGCCGCCAATCTGCACCGTGGTCCCTTCATCAAATCCAACGCCGGACACCGTGACCTGAATGCCGCCCGCCATCGGGCCGGTGGCGGGCTCCACGTCATCCACGCGGAGCGATGTGGGCGCACCTCCTGCTCGGAGGACGTAGTCCCACGCGCCCAACAGGTGGCCTCCCGTCACCAACGGCATCGGCTCCAGGGTCAGCCGAGCCACGTAGGTTTTCCCGAGGTCGAGCTCGCCCGTTGGGACGAAGCTGAGCGACGACCCGCTGTGTCCGGCATTTCCGCCGACTGGCAGCGCACCGTCCCACAGCTGCAGCGAAGACGCCGCGGCCACCGATCCAGGCAGCTCCGAGGGCAACGTGACGGAAGCGCTCCCGTTCCGAGCGATGGGCGCGCCGGGCAACGGAGACAGCGTGTCAACCGTGGGGTACGGCAATTCAAGAACCCGCAACGAGCCGCTGGCGCTCACGACGGCGACGCCATTGAGGATAGCCGCGCCGGAAACCGTGCCCGGAGTGCTCGCGAACGTGCGCTCCACCAGGCCCTGCGTGGTGTCCAGCCAGGAGACCCGGTTCCCATTGGCGGCGATCAGCCATGGGCCGCTCAGCGCGAGGGTCTTGGAGAGCCCGCCGTTCGGATCCACGGCGGAAGCCAATATCTGAGGCGCATCCACGCTCGTGACATCAATCAGGTGCAACTGGGTCCCCGCCGAAACCACGACCCGGGAGCCCTCGCGTGTCATCGCCCCCATGGAGCTTCCGAGACCAGGGATGTCGTCAATCAACGGAAGCGAACTACCTTCCGTGCTGCGCACTTCCAGGCGGGAATCGCTTCCGTCCTGGATCAGCAGGAGCAAGGCGCCGTCCACCACATCCAAGTCGATGACCTTGCCGCTGCCAAGGAAGGTTCGGGCAACGGTCACGTACGCCCCGTCCACCGGAGCCATGAGCGCCAGCTCGTTCCCGTCTGCGATTGCGACATAGGCGCCCGCGCCGCCCGCCGCGACGGCCGTCAACTCAAAGCCGGACGCGGGAGCAAAGGGCAGCCGCTCCTGCTCCACCGGACTGCAGGGCGCCTTGGGAGCGGGGCTGCACACCACGTCCGAGACGCTGTAGCGAACAATCTCGCGGCGGCCAGCCAGGAACAGGTCCTCACCATGAATGGCCATGTCCACGGGGTCATTAACCCCGTGAACCGCATCGCCCATAGGCTCCGGGCTTCCCGCCACGGAGAAGTCAACGACGGAGAGCCACCCATCCCGCGCAGCGAAGACACGGTGTCCCCGTCGAACCAGCACGGGCCCCATGTTGTCGAGGTGCGAACGCTCAGCCAGGGTGAAGGTGAATCCTCCCGGCAACGTCGCCTGCTGGGGAGGTGCTCCGGGCGTCTGCACTGTCAGGGCGACACGCCCGATCACCTGGTCCGGGACCTCGACGAGCAATGCCCCCGTGTCGTCCATCGTCACGGAACGCGCGGGCTTGGCGTCGAAGTGAACCAGTGAGCCCGGGAAGAGCCCCTCGCCGGTCAGCTTGACCACCGAACGGCTGTTGTACGCGGCGTGCCGTGGCTGCACGTCAGCCACGGTCGGCGCCGCCAGATACCGGTACGCCCCCAGACGCAGGTGAGACAAGCCGCCCGGATTGGTGACCTCGACCGCCGCGGCCCCTGCCTTCCCAGCGGGTACCAACACGCGAATCCTGCGACCGTCCGCCGCCAGTTCCTGCACGGGAGCCTGCACGCCCCCAATCGTGACGGTACAGCCGCTCAGGAAACCGCTCCCGAGTACCTCCGCCTCATTCCCACCGGAAGCCAACCCATAGCCGGGCGACACGGAAGCAATTTCGGGGCGTTCCTGCACGGCATCCCGGCTGGTCCTGAAGCGGACCCGTCCCTGGGTGCCCAGCGTCGCGCCTCGGAGGTCCTTCAAACCGGCGCCGATCTGAAGCTCGTAGGCCGTATCCCGGGCCAACGGAGCGTACGGCGTCAACACCACCTGTCCGCCCTGGGCGTCCGATAGTGCCTGCCGCGCGACGGGGACCTCCTCTCCGGAATCCCGCCGCACCAGCTTTACTTCGCCCACGCTCGACGCATCGGGCAGCGCGGTCAGCAGCACCTGCGCAACGTCCCCTGGCGCCACGATGTCGCCATCTCGCGGATGCGTTCCCCGGATGTCGAGCGTGTCGAGCTCCACCGACGCCAGGGCACCTGCGAGCGGCAGCCCGGCATCGACTGGGTCGCTGACAGGCAATTCGACGGGCGTGCCGTTCCTGTCGAGCACGAGCGTGCCAACCAGCAGATAGCGGCCCATGAACGACAGAGTCCGTGCATCGCCGACCACCGTGGCACGGCCCAGCTGCGTGGGGGCCTGCCCTTCGCGCACGGAGAAGCGCAACACCTTGCCGCCCCCCGCGGCCACATACGCAACGCCTCCCGCGACGTGCGTCTGCTCAGCGGATGCCCAACCGCCAACCACCCCTTCCACCATCAAGGTGCCTGCGGTCGCGGGATTCTGGACGTCCAGCAACTGGTAGATGGCGACTTGCTTCGCCTTCCCGAGCGAAAGGAAGGCACGTGTCCCTTCCACCGTGATGTGCACCGCAGGAGCCGAGAGCGCGACCGTCCCCCGGGTGCTCAGATCGCCCGTCCGGGCATCCAGGACATAGAGCGACGGAGCTCCAGAAGCGGCGCTCGACACCAGCAGGTTCGGGCCATACAGGGCCAGGGCACTCACGCCGCCTGGGATGGCACGGCTTCCGACACGCAGTGGCCGCTGGCTGCCATTGCCCAGATCGAACACCTTCACACCCTCCGCGTCACCGACGAAGAGGAGTGAGTCGCCCAGCGCGATGTCCGACGCAGCGCCGCTGACCTCGAGCGGTGGGACCGGATCTTCGATGTCGCCGGGCGTCGAAACGTCTACGCTACGGACGCCCCCTTCCCCTGCGGCGACGTAAACGGTCCCTCCGCGCTTCAGCACTCGTCGACTGCCACCAGCTCCAGGGAAGTCGAGCTCGCTGATGACGGTGACGTGCGTCGGGTCGCTCAGGTTGGCCACGAGCAGTCCGCCGTTGGACGTCTTCCGGTTCGCTTGCAGCGGCGGGCCCCCGTTCACGTCGTGGATATCGACGATGGCCCCCAAGGCCGCATAAGCCACGCCGGATTCGACGACCACGTCGCGGATTGGGGCCGTGGACAGCCGCGCTACAGCCCCCGCTCCGTAGAGGAACGCGCCCGTCAGCGGGGACTCATCGGAGCCCACGTGCGCAATCACATCCACCAAGCCAGCGGCATGTGGCGGCGCAACGACTTCCGCAGACTGGCTGCTCAGGACGCGGACATCGAAGGCGTACGTCCCCCCGAAGGACACCTGCATCCCGGGCGCGAATCCCCTGCCCTGCAACCGGACCCGGGTACCTCCCTGCTGCGCGGAACGTGTCGGAGAGAGACTGAGCAACTCCAGCGGCTCTCGATACACGAAGCCACCCAAGCGCAGTGCGCGGAGACCGCTCGGGTCGATGACCTCCACAGCCGCTGGGCCGGCGGCGTGGATGCCGTTGACCTTGGGGGCGGCAGGAACCGTCACGGTCATGGACGTTCCGGCTGCATTCACGTTTCTCGAGGCAACCTGTCCACCCACGAGGACGATGGTGCCTGGGCTGGTGATGGTGCCCTGGCGGAAGCCACTTCCTTCGATCTCGACCAGGGTCTCCTCGTCGGCGCGTCCGGAGGCAGGCTCCAATGTCTTGAGGGTCGGCTGCAACGCGTTGCCGTCCACGACCTCGAAGGTCCCAACGAATGCGGCGGCTTGAGGCAACTGATCGAAGGAGTCCAGGCCATCCAGCACGACCGTGACTTCGTCGCCGGGGGTAAACGGCGCGCTCGGCGTGAAGATGACGGATGAGCCCCTCACCGCGTATTCGACGTGCCACTCTCCGGCGGCAGTGAGGATCTGGCCCGCGCGGGCCACCGTCACGGTCGCGGTCTCCGAGGTGATGGACGCCTTCAGCACTGGCAGCGTGAAGTCCACCTTCACGTGCGTGCCCGGCATGGCCTGGCCACCGGGCACTGGCGTCATTCCGACCGCGAGCAGCTCGTTCGGAGGAACGACCTGCACCGTGTTGGGGCCGCTCGTGGCGACGAAGAGTGTGCCAGCTGCCCACCCCATGCCGGCCAGCCCCGCACCCACCTCAGAGTCCTGGAGCAGCTCGATGTCCGCCAAGTTCGAGAGGTTGAACACGTACAGGCGGCTTCCTACCGTCACATAGGCGCGGTCCGCACGAACGACCAGCCGGCTTCTCACCAGCGCCTCGTAGGAGCTGATGGCGGTGTCAACAGCAATGCCGCCCAGGCGAGCGCCCTGACGGTCGTAGACGGACAGGAAGAGCCCATCTCCCTGCGTCTCGACGATGTTCGAGGTCAGCGCGAACAGGCGTCCCGGACCGAGGTCCAGGGCCAAGGCATCCGCATCCAGCGGCACCGTCTCAAGCACGGGCAGCACGGGAGAGCTGACATCGAACACCTGTACGTTCCCTGTCGCCACCGTCGAATCCACGGTCGTGACGAACGCTTGCGTGCCCTCGATGCGCACCGCGGTGGCCCGTCCCGCTCCAGGGGCCGCGCTCCCCGTGCTCACCTGTCGCATGAGGACCGGCGTCTCTGGGTGCGTCACGTCCACCACGGCCAGGCCGGCCAGGTCGTTCGCCAGCAAAGCCAGAGCCCCATCCACATCGAGCCCCCGAACCGGAGACTGCGTGGACAGCCCTCCCAGTCGGAGAGGCCGCTCCGCCAGGCGCACATCAAAGATCTCAAGACCGGCCTGCCCCGGGGTGGAGACACCGACATACAGCTTGTCTCCGACCAGCTTGATGTCCGATGCCGTGCGCGGAGGGAAGCCCGGAAGGGCCATGCTCACGCCGATCGGCAAATCGTAGGAGAAAGCGCCCACCGCGACCGGCTCCGGGCACGGAGCGGCCGATCCCTCGTCGCACGGCGGCACCAGCTCGATCATCGCGATACCGGCCCCGGTCGCCGCTGGCGTCGTGAACTCGAGCGACGAAAGGTTCAGAACGTCCACATCGACAGCGAGCTCATTCCCCACTCGGACGGTGGTCCCTGGCGCCACGGCGCGAACCGGCATCGACACCCGGACGCGCGTCTTCCCCTCCACGGGCCCATGGTCCGGGCTGATGGCCGCCGGCCCGGCGAACGGCTCCAGCGCGAGCAGGCCCGCCGGCAGATACGCCTGCGGCAGCCCCTCATCGATGACCCACAGGTCGATGGGGCCCGCATTCAGCGCAGGGAGCGTGAAACGCAGCTCCGTCTCAGAACGAGAGGTAATCGACGCCTGGAGGTTCGACGAGAGCTTCACGGTGCTCACGCCAGCGAGCCCGCTGCCGCGCACGACAACCTCTTGCCCCCCCGAAGTCGAGACAGTGGTCGGCGAGACAGCCGAGACAGCGGCGAAGATGGGCTGTCGAGCGTTCGCCTTGCCCGTCCGGAAGTGGGTCCGCAGCGGGACCAGCAGCGCACCTCCGCGCTGATCCGTGACAGTGGTGTCGACTTCCAGTCGGTACTCGCTCTCGGGCGCCAGCGCCGCACCGAGGGTCGCGACGATGGCGTAGTCGAGCTGTCCTGGATTGTCCCTGATCGCCAGGTCCAGGGGGATTGAGACGCCATCGGGGCCCAGCAGGCGGACCGAGTCGCTCGTCACACGGGATGCCGCGATCGGACGGTTCATCTGAACCACGAGCTGCGGAACGCTGGGTGGCACCGTCGCCCCGCGTGCCGGGCTGTAGCCCGTCACGAGCATGAACGGCGTTTCCAGCTCCGTCAGCCGGCTCTTGCCCGCGAGCATGAGCCGGTCTCCGACCGGCAACACATCGAGCGCAAACTCACTGTTTCCGCCGCTCAGCAGGACAGGATCTTCTCGTTTCGACACGTCCACGAGGACGACGCCGCCTTCACTGGCGGAGACGAACAGCACGTCGCCCACGAGCCGCAGGCGCTGCGGCTGGCCCGGGTTGTTCGAGAGGTGCGAATCGAAGTTGATCCGCTTGATGACCTTCAATGCCTCAGGAACCGTCACGTCCACGAACGTGAGTCCGTATTCGGCCGAGGCGACGATGGCCACGCCATCATGAACGACGACGTCCGTGAGGTTGCCGTCGAGCGCAATCGACCCGACGACCTGGGCATCCGCCCCCGCGGAACCGTAGATGAAGAGGCGATGGTTCGTGGGTAGCGCGTCACGATTCTTGTAAGCCGTGCGTTGGCCGTAATCGAGCGACTGGTATGGCGCCGGCGGCATCGGCTGCGCAGGGTCACACTTCACGTACTGGACGCCCTGGTGCTCGCCGGTGACCACGTAGAGCCGCCCATCCTTCATCGTGGCACCGAACGGCTGGAAGTCCTCTCCGCCGGCGATATGGGACACCACCAACGGATCGGCGGGATTCCGAGCGTCAATCAGGCTCAGAGCACCCTTCGCGCCAATCAGCGGCTGAATGGGGGTACAGAAGCTGGACGGTGGAAGAGCCGGGTCCACCTTCAATCCGTTCGCGAGCACCCACGCTCCCACGGGAGTCGGGACCACACGAGAGGCCAACAGGCCTTCATCAGAAGAGCCCAGCTTCGCGCGCCCCAGGAGCTTCAGGCTTTCGAGCGACCCGTCGGGCTGCTCCGACGTGCCCCGCCCGTCCATGACCGACAAACCACTCTGGCCATTGGCGACATAGAGCGTGTCGCCCGAAATCGCCACGTCCAGCGAGTCTGGCATCAGCTCGACATCCGGCAATGGCGTGCCGCTTGGCAGCCGGCGCTGCAGCACGGCGACCAGCCTGTCAACCAGCGCGTCGGGAGGATCCACGACCTGCGCCCCTGCTGCCCTGGGCCGCGTGGCGAGCTGAACGTCAAACGAGGCCATTCGGTAGGACTGCGGCACCAGGCCACCGCCCGTGAGAATGCCCTGGTACTCCTGTTCGAATCGGTTGCCACTGACCGACGAACCCGCCGCGGCGTAGATGTAGAACGGTGACAGCGGGCTGCGCGAGAGCGCCCCAGGCCTGACCGAGAGCGCCTGCTCCTCGCCGAGGAAAGGCAGGCCGTAGCCCACACGATCCGGCGCCGTGCTTCGCTCGATGCCATCCGGGCCAACGACCACGATAGGGGCATCACCGAACGAACCCGGGCCCGCAACGGCGCGCATCCGCGTCAATGAAAGCACCTGGACCTGGGTCGCAGGAATGCCACGGACCCGAACCTGGGTGGAGCCCAGGGCGTGAGCCCAGGCAGGCAGGAAGCCCTCACCCGTGATGTCCACCGTGCTTCCACCCCGGGGGTTCAGGAACTGCGGGGTGGCGCTCCGGATGGAGAGCGGGAGCGTGTACAGGTAGCCACCCGCACGGCGCGCGCTCAGTCCCGAGGACTGGTTCCAGACCACCACGTCCGCCAGTCCTGGCTCGCCAGGCGGGACCTTCACGGTGAGGCGTGTCGACGAGCGGGTCAAAACGTCCGCGGGCTTCCCGCCAATGGACACCTGGGTCGAGGTATCGAATTCGAAGCCCAGGAGTTCGCTGGTACCGCCTCCCGAGACGGGCCCCACGCGGGGCAACATCTGCGCTATCCGGGGGGAACCGCCCTCGGCCAACGCGCTCCAGAACTCGACCTCGAATGGGGCAACGAGCGGCTTGCCGGCCGTGTTTTCCAGCGCTTCCGACAGCCTCAGGTGCATGGGCGCGTTGGCCGGAAGCGGCTCGGTGAGCCGGAAGACGATGGTACTCCGCCCCTCCTCCACGTTGCCCGCTTCCAGGTCCCCCTCGACCAACATGCCACCTGCGGTGAGCTGGAACGCGGACTCAACCGTGTCGGCGTTCACCACGGTGGACAACGTCACGGTGATCGAGCTGAGGTTCAATGGAACCACCTGCCCGGGCGATACACTGGCGCTCACGACGGACAGTTCGGTTCCAGGGCCGAAGTCCAGCGACCAGCCGCCTCCAACTGCACGCTGGCGCAGGCTCACCACCCGGCCACCTGGCGTCACCGTGGCGGCAAAGGTGCTGCCCGCGTGTGCCCCCGTGACGTGGTGCAAGAGCTGCGGCGATCTCGGAGCAGTCACGTCCACGACCGCTACTCCCGCGGCGCCAGCCGACACGTAGGCAAGGCTCCCCACCAGACGTACGTCATTGGCAAACCCGCCAACATCGATCTCGCCAAGCTGCTGCGGGTTGCACGGGTCGCTCACGTCCACCAACACCAATCCATCATGGCCCGCGGCCACGGCGGCGAGCGTGCCCCGGAGCCGCACGCGTTGGACGTTGACGTCCAGCATTCCCTGGACCGTCAACGGCCCTTCCACCGAGAGCGTCCGCAGGCTTCCGCCGGCCACCTCGCCCGATGACGTTCGTGTTCCAACGCCCGCCACCGCCAGCCCGGCCTCCAGCGCCACGGCTTGCGCACCGGGGTCCGACGCGAAATCTCGAATGGGGAATGGCTCATGCGAGATATCGAAGGTGTGGAAGCCCGCGCTGGCGGCCGCAGCCAGCAACCGGTCTCCGCGCGCATCCACGTCATACACCCCAGCGTCCGGAATGGTCCGCTCGCTTATGAGCTGCGGCTTCGCTGGATCGGAGATGTCGAACTCGTAGATCCCGCCCACGACGATGCCCTTTTCGTCGTCCCGTGTCGCCACGCCACTGGCAAAGAGCCTGTCGCCCCCCGTGTCTGGATACGACACCGCCCACAGGTCACCACCGCTTGCGGTCCCCACGATCCGGTCATCGCCGACGATACCGTCCTCGTCCACGACTTCGGCCTGGCGATCGGGGGGAATGGGAATGGGAGCGCTCTGCCCCGTCTGCGAGCCAGGGGTATACACGCCCGACATATCCACGACATGCAAGCCGTGGCTCCCCACCACATAGGCATAGGAGCCAATCACCACCGCGTCCCGAAGGGTGCCCTCGAGCGCGACCGAGGCCCCCGTGGGCGCATCGTAGGTAAAGGCAGCCGGAAGCGTGCTGGATTCGCCGTCCGGGTTCTGCACGGTGACATGCGCGGGCCCCGCGACACCGTTCGGCGTGTAGGCCTCGAGCCTGTTGAGTCCCAGGACGCGAACGCGCTGCGCCTCCACGCCATTGAAGCGGACGGTGACGTGCCCGGTCACCGAGAAGCCGTGCCCCTCGATGATGACCCGCGTGCCGCCCGACGTGGGGCCCCGCGCGGGCGCCAGGCTCGTGAGCATGAGCTCGCGTGTGTAGAGGAATGCGCCCGGTAGCACCGTCGAATGTCCCGCCGTGCTCTTCAGCTCCAGGGTCGCAGCCCCCTCGGCGCCGCGCGGTGTGAGCAACGAAATCTCCGTTCCATCCTCGGAAATATCGGGGTTGTCCGCCGGGCGCCCATTGAAGGCCACCGTGAGGCCCTGAGTGAACCCGCTGCCCTCGATCTTCATCTCCGTGCCACCGCCGACAGGTCCCTCCCGGACCGAGAGGCGGGTGATGGTCATCTGGACTGCGTCACGTGCCCCTGCCGTCGTGAATTCAAGAACATAAGTGCCCGGCATCACCGCACCACTGCCGGCATCTTCTCCGGTGGCCTCACGGACGCCTTGAATGGTCAGGCGATAGCGCGTGTTCAACCCCAGCTCGTTGCTGCTGGGCATCACCGTCAGCGTATTGCCGGAGACGCCCACGGCTCCCGTGACGTCTAGCCCCTCGGAAGAACCGTTGAGCTCAGACAGGCGAACCGAGCTGTCACCTTCGTCCCCCAAAGAGATGGGGACATTGAAGGTGAGTCGCACGGACTCAGTCGGCCGGACATGCTCCTCGCCATTTCGTGGGCTGCTGGCGACAACCACCGGGAACGGTAGTCTCACCACGGCCAGTCCGTCCTGCGCGGCCCCCTGGTGGGTCGCCGAAATGGTCGCGACCGCGACGTCTCCATCGATGTCCACGTCGGAGAGGTTCGTCGCGGGGTACAGGTCGAGCGCGTCGATGCTCTGCGGCGCCGCCATGTTGGAGGCCTCCACGAGCTGAAGCGATGCGGGACTGCCCACGGGACTGATGGGCGAGGTGATGGCGGCCATCACGTGCGGCTGCACCGCACCGCCGACGAAGAGGCCCGAGCGCATGAGCGATGGCACCACCGCCTGCACATAGGGCCGGGACGACGGCACGAGCGAGACGGTACGCAACGACCGTGACGCAGAAAGTGCCTGAGGCCCACGAATGTCCATCTCCCCAAAGCTTCCGGACAACTCTCCCACGACCGAGAACGACGAAGTGGCGAGGTCGACGATCAGCGTGCTCGCCAGCGTGCCCCGCGTTGCATGAAGCAGCGCATGGCTCCCGGAAGCCGCGACCTTCTCCACGGCCACGGGGCCGGAGACTCCCGCCATCAGGAAGTTCTGCTTCGCACCAAGCAGCAACGGGCGATCCGGGTTCGCGATGGACAGCACCTGCAAACCCGCGCTACCCGCCGCGATGAGCGCCAGATCACCGACCAAGGCAATTGCCTGCGCCGTTCCGGGGAAGGTCACCTCACCGACGTACGTGGGCGAGCTCTTGTTGCTCAGGTCGAAGACGAACAGCGCGCCCTCTCCTTCTCCAGCGACGTCCACATGCTCGAAGGACGTCCCATTGGCCACGACGAATGCGCGCGAACCACGCACCGCCAGGGCCACAGGAGCGAAAGGAAGCCGGATGGACGCACCGCCCATGGCCCAGGCGTTCTCGGGCGACGTGACATCCACGGCCCCCAGAGCGCCCGGAGCGCTCTTGGAGTAGAGCTCGGTGAGACTCTTCGCCGCAGTGTAGACCCGCGCCCCCGACAACACCCACGCCGTCTTGTCCTGGAGCGCAACGGCCAGCGGGGTTCCTTGCGCCAATACGCCAGTCGGCTGGCTCTCGCCGTGAGACTGGGGATCGTGACGGCCAACACGCCTGGAAACTGCAAGTCGGCTGTAGAGGAAGGCCCCTGCCGAGAACGCGCGCTGACCGTCCGGATTGGTCACCACCACATCCGCGGGGCCGAAGGAGCCCTCGGGCGTAACCGCGACCAGCCGCCCAGGCGCAACGACCCTGACTTCCGTCGCTTCGGTTCCATTGAAGGTGACCGTCGCGCCCCGGTGGAAGCCCGCGCCTGATACCTCGACCTGCGTTCCGCCCGTCACTGGGCCCGAAGCGGGGGCCACCAGCGACACCTGCAGCATCGGCAGATAGACGAAGCCGCCCACGAGTGACGCTTCGCCACCATCCGGATTGAGGGCCGTCACCACCGCATGCCCTTCGACACCAGGAGGCGTGATGACGGTGAGCTGCTTGTGGTCCTGTGACACTGTGACCACTCGCGCTTCGGTGCCCGCGAAGTACACCCGGGCGCCCTGCGCGAAATGGTCGCCGCGAATCGTCACTTCCGTACCGCCGTCTAGCGGACCTGCGGCTGGAGACAGACTCGACACGACAGGGAGTTCGTTGACCGTGCCTCGCGTCCTGAAGCTCGCGATGTACGGCGCCTCCAACGGGACTCCGCTGAGGTTCTTGACCTCTTCCGTCACCGTGACGAAGTACTGAGCCGACACGGTCAGGGGCTTCCGCGGCGTCAGGGTCACCGTCCTCGCGGTCACCTCGATTTCCGCATCAATCAACCGCCCCAGCGTGGCGTCGCCTTCACGGAGCATCACGGACTGCTCCGTCACGAATGCAGGGGCCAGGGGCGTGGAGAACTCGATGGCCACCGGCGCCTCCACGCCAACCTGGGACGCGCCGTCCTGCGGCTGCATGCCGGTGACAACGAGACGGAATGGCGCGAAGGCCGCCCCTCTTGCCGCACCGTAGGTGGCCACGGGGATGCCCGAGGTGATCGCCACACTGCTGGCGCGCGGCAGGTTGGCCTTGAGGGGAGGGCTCTCAAGCGTGCCATTCGGCTGCAGCGCGGACACCGACATCAGTCCCTTCACCGGCTGGCCCTTGCCATCCACCAGGGAGGCCGCTACCACCGCCAGGTTCCCACTCACGGCGACGTCGGACAGCCCTGTCGCGACGAGGGACTGGCGCTCCGAACGGTGAGTCAGAAGTGCCTGAAGCAGCGGTGCGCTGGGATTCGAGAGATCGACAATCGCCAGGGTCGCCGATGGGTCCTTGCACGCGACGTATGCCCGAGCCCCCTGCGCCACCACGCGAACGGCCTCTCCAGGCAGCCCGATGAAGCCCGCTTCCTTGAAGCTGGGGTCCTGCAGGTGATGCACTCGCAGCCCCGAGGGCCCACCCGCCACGAGCAACAAGTCGCCGTGCACCGCGACGTCCATCGCAGGGCCAACGGTGCTCCTCGAATTCAGCCGTACCGGCGAGTCAGGATCCGCGATGTCGACCACGGCGACGCCGTTCGCGCCGTTGGCCACGAACGCGAGTTGCCCGGACACGGCCAGGCCATGGATGTTCTCGCCAGGAAGATCGACCGAGCCCAGCCGCCGGGCGAGCACCTCTGGTACACCGGTCATATCAATCAGCGTCAGCTGCGGCGGATGCTGTCCCGTCGATGTCGTTCCCGAACGTCCGGTCGCCACCACCGCGATGTTCCCCTTCAGCGCCGCGGCTCTCGGAGGGCCATCCACCATGGCCAACCCCAACGTCGTCGCGGTCCCCTCACCTACCTGGACCAGGGCCACCTGGTGGCCCCCGTCACGAATCGAGCCGAGCAACAGGCGCTGGTCAGGGCCTGCCCTCAGGAAAGACTGTTCGCCCTGCTGATTGAACGCATCGAAGAAGAAGTTCGGACGCATGCCGATCTCCACTTCCTCGCTGCTGGACACTCCCCGGTTGCCAGTCGGATCCACCGCGGCTGCGCGGAACTCCAACATGTCGCCAACACGGTGGTCCGTGGGGATCGGCCACTCCACGCTGTACAGTGGCCTGTTCGCGGGCCCAACGACCGACTCCGTCGTCGAGTCGATGACGCTGCCATTCAGCAGGAACTCCACTCGGGCGACCCGGGCGTTGTCCGATGCCCCCGCAGACAGCGTGATGGAAGTCCCCTCCGTTACCACGTCGTGGCCGGGAGGCTCGACGAGATCGACTTCGGGCGGGACGGTGTCCCTCACGGTGCCCAACAGCACAGGCTCGGATTGCGTTTCCTGGTCCGCGGAGTCGACGGCGACCGCCGTCAGGACCAGCGTTCGATTGCCGCTCCCCAACTCGGGATGGAACGTTGCGGCGAAGAGGGTGGGCTTGCCGGAGATTCCGGCTGGTGCCGTCGAGGTGGCCACATTCCGCCCGTCCACGAAGAAGTGGACGGCCTTCACTGCTCCCTCGATGTCTCGGGCATCCGCCTCCAGGCGCACGGAGGCGCTCTCGAAGATTGCACTGCCCGCCGGTGGCGAGGTGACAGTCACCGTGGGGGGCTGATCCTTCTGGACAGTCGCTGAGACCGGGCTGCTGCAGCCCTCCTGCCCCGCCACGTCGACGGCACACGCGCGGAACACCAGCGTCGGAAGTGGCGCGTTCCCGGTGATGCGCTCAGGCGTGTAGATGAACTCGAACGGAAGCTGGTTTCGCCGGCCGATCTCCACCTCGGTCTCGCCAGGGCGCGTCATGAAGAACCTCACGCTGGCGACCGCGATATCGTCCGAAGCTGTTGCGACCAGCGCCGTGGGACGACCGGATATCATCTGAGCAATCGGCTTGAGCTCGACCTCTGGGAGGTCGTCCTTCACCACCCCCACCGTCACCGTGGCACTCTTCGTTTTGCCGGACGTATCCGTCGCGATCGCCTTGAACTCAAGCTCGGTCTCCACCCGCTCCGGCGGGACGCGATACGAGAAGGCAAAGGGTGGAGCGGGCATGGTGACGTGCGGCATGCCATCCACTTCGAAATCCACACGCACGACCCCGACGTTGTCGTCCGCATGGGCCTCGACACGAAGGACCTGGCCGGCCGTCATCTCCGAGTTGTCGGCGGGCCGGAGGAATGAAACTTCAGGAGGTGTCGTATCCGCCTGGACAGCCACCTGGACGACTGGCGCGCGGGCCTCCTTTCCCGTCGAATCTCGCGCAGTGGCGCGAAGCGTCAGCGTCCGCTCCGCTGAGCCAGGAGGAAGTGGAACGCGGAAGCGGAATGGCGCGGCTGTGGCAGCGAAATGAAGCGGCCCGCTGAGCCCCCCTTCCACGCTGGCCTCGACTGACACAATCTCCACATCGTCCTGGGCGGCCACCACGAAGGCGAAGTCCCTGCCCTCGGTGAGCGTGACGCCTGTTCGCGGCTCAGCGATGGCAACAGTCGGCGGCTGATCCTCGACCACCGGGAGGCGCACCACCTGGCTCCGGACTTCGTGGTCGAACGAGTCCCGAGCCACCGCCTGGAGCTCAACGGCTTCGACACCCTCCGGAACAGGAACCATGAACACGTAGGGCGGTGCCCGCAGCACCAGATCCAGCATCACGCCATTGACCCGCAGCGCGACGCTGGTGACCGCCACATCGTCCTCGGCGGAGACCGTCACCGGGATGGTGCTGTGCTCCACGACCGGACTGCCATCCACCGGAGAGAGCAGCGACACCGCAGGCGCACGATCTCGGACGACATCGACCAACTGGAGTGCGAGCTCGTTCTCATTGTCTTTACCGGCGGAGTCCCTAACGCGAACCGCGATCAGGTACGGAGCGGAGTCCCCCGCCCCCAGTTCGTTCAACCGAGGCACGGTGAACTCAGCACGCACCACCGGGCTGGAGTATGAGTAGCCGTCCCTCTCGCCTCCCGAGTCGGTGGAGAAACCACCGGCGCTCCGGATGACACGAAGCTGACCCAACGTGGGACCCACGAGGATTTCGAGCTCCTCGATGAAGACGTTGTCGACGCCGACCGCCTCAACGATGACCGCGCTTCCCTCCACCAGGTCCTGTCCGAGCGAAGGCCGGAGAATGATGGCGGAGGGATGCACCTGATCAGGAACGACCTGGGCGACTTGCTCCGTCCAGGTGTCATGGCCTTCCAGATCCGTGGCCACCGCCCTGATGGTGATCTCAGTGCGCTCACGCGTGGGATCCAATGTCACGAATCCCGGGGGAATCAGGATGCTGCCCCGGAACTCCTTGACCCGTGACAGGTCCGCCTGGAACGACGGCGGCAAATGCTTGATGGCGTCCCTGAGCGCCGGGTCATGAGCCTGGGGCAAACTGTTCGGCGTCCCATCTGCTGCCCCCGCGCTGATGGCCCTCGCTTCGATACGGGATACGATCAGCGCCAGTCGACCGTTGACGAAATACTCGACCTTGGCCACGCCCGTGTCATCGGCGGCCACCGACGACAGCACCATGCCGATGCTCCCCTCGGTCAGGGTTGCGCCGGGGGTGGGACTCGCAATGGCCAGCGCTGGCGCCTGCGGCTTCTGCCCCTCGACAACCAACCTCAGCGACTGCTGAGCGCCAAGAGTGTCGGTCACCGTGACATGCAGCACCGACGGTGCTCCGTTGGCTTCGACCGGTGGCGTGAGCTTGACGGTGAGGCTGAATTCCCTTGGGACCTGAGGGAGGTCCTCGGAAATCAGCTCCGTCCCTGCGTACTCCACCTGCATGTGCGTCAGCCCGACGTCATCCTTCGCGCGCACCACCACCGAATGCTGTACGCCCTGAAGCAGCCGGACGTAGCCACTGCGCAGCTCCGTGGCGGAGACGAAGTGCTGACCACTTCCCGGGAGGTCATACCAGAGCCGATCCAGGGCGACCTGGGGCGCGCTGTCGTCATGAACCTCCAGGTAGACCGGCTGCGACACGGACGCATTGCCTGCCGGGTCCACGGCAATGGCCGTGAGCATGACGGGGATGCCTGACGTCGGAGCCGGAATGGAGAGTGGGAAGTCGACCTCCGAGGATACCCGGCCCTCTCGCGCTCCTCTCAGGACGCCATCCACCAGCAGCTCGACCCGTTGGACCGCCACCTCGTCACGGGTCTGGACACGAACCGTGAAAGGCATGCCGGCCACCACGGTATCTTCTGAGGTGGGCTGGGTGATTCGGACCGTGGGCGCCTGGGTGTCAGGCAGTGCGGCGACGTTCTGACTTTGGAGTGTCAGCGCGCCTGCAAGGTCACGAACCGCGGCCGTGAGCTCCAGTGGGCTGGGGGACCAGGCCGAGGGCAGGCGGTAGTCGGTTCTTGCAACGGTTGGCCGGCCAGGCGGCACGGTCATCGTCCACGGCTGCACCGTCAGCCGTTCACCCGCCGCGGTCGCCCGGACCTGGACGAATTGGCTTTCGTAGTGCACGCCCACGTCCGAAATCGCCGAGGCCGTATTCGTTCCCGCCTGCGGGAGGAACGACACCCGGACATCCTCCACGAGGATGCCAGAGGGGAAGGTCAGGTTCGCCTGGTGCGGTGCCTCGCTCAAATCCACCCGGCGCACGCCTCCAGGGTGCCTGGCCAGGAAGGATTGAACGTTGGGGCTCGTCTCCATCCCGGGAGTCACGGTGAACCGGTAGTGGACCTCGGCCTGGAGACCAGGGGCTGCGTCGGGATCCACGCTCAGGATGAGCCGCTGGGGATCTCCCTCCACGGTGCCCTTTACCGGTGCGCTGACCTCCAGCGCGGTGGGGCCCGCATCAACCGCGAACGACTGGTCCTGACCGAACGCCAGGCGAATGGCCGATCCGTAGGCGACGCCCGTCGCGCCAGGGGTTGGCAGCAGGAACTGGCCATCGCTGCTGAAATTCGCGGGTGGGCGCGTCGTCGCAAGCAACCATGCCGCACCAATGCCTGTGTCCTCCTCGACATCCACCTGGACGGCCTGCACCGCCTCCTCGATCAGCCCGCCCCCACTCGAGGGTTGCACCCAACGAACCACCGCCGGTACGTCCGCCACCAGCTCGCACGTCACGCTGGCATGGGTGGTACGGCCCGCGGCATCGGTTGCATGGGCCTTGGCGGTGTAGCTGCGGGAACCAAATGTACCCAGCGCAGGCAAGGTCAGCTGCCAGCTCCGGGTGGCGGACGGCCCGGGAGCGAAGGGCTCCACGTCGAGCGGCTTGTCGTCGACTTCCGCGACAAGCGTCTGGAGGGTCCCATCATCCGTCACATCAAGCTGGAGCCTGACCTGAGAGCCAGCCACGCAGGACTTGTCGGATGGCGTCCCGTGGAACTTCAGCGAAACGCGGGGTGGCTCCGTGTCTTGCGCCTGGACGATGTCGAGCTCCAGGTCCGACGTCGGCGTAGCGTTGCCCGCTGGGTCGAAAACCCTCGCCCGGAGCGTGTAGCGGCCCTGTTCAATCCCCTGGAGCTTGAGCGTGCCCTCGAAACTCGAGAAGAAGCGCCGGCTGGTGATGATTTCCCCTGGGGCCAGGGGATTGGGGACGCGGGTTTCCTCATATCGGCTGTCCTTGGCGGAGAGGATGGCGTCCGCGTTGGGAATGGGCACCGCCGTCCCCGCTTGCGTCACCAGTTCCACGTCGACCCGAGCCACTCGGACGTCGTCCTCTACGGCGACACGCATCCCGAGCGCGCCGTTGACCCGGACTGAAAGAGGGCCGCCCGTGCTCGGCGGCGCGGGCGCCAGCAACTGAGCAGTGGGTGCCTCGGTATCCGGGCGAATCGTGAGGTGGACTTCGGCCTTGCCCGCCTGCCCTCCCGTGTCCCGGGCCTCCACACCCACTGAGGGAGGCGCACCCTTGCTGATGATGGGAGCCCACACGGTGAAGAATTGCTGGGCACTGAGTGGTATCACCGGCCCTGTCTCGGGCAGCGTGCCCTGCCGTTGGCCACCGGAGAGCCCCACCATGCCGACGATGCCGTCGTCGTCTCCCAGGGTGGCGACGATTCGCACGTCTTCACCCTCCTTGTAGGGGGTACCCGCCGCGGGTGACGTCAGCGTCACCACGGGAGGCAGATCCTCGACTACGGCCACGTCGAGCTCCCGCTCCGCGACAAGTCCGGATGAGTCCGTCGCCACGGCACGAAGCCGCAACTTCTGGCCTGCAGGCGTTGCAACTGCGGGGATTGACCAGCTGAACACCTGGAACAAGCCGTCCGTGTCCGCCTGAGTCAGAGCCCCCAGGCTCTCGGGCGCGAACAACTCCACCTTCGCGATTCTCACGTCGTCGGAGGCGGCGACATCCACCTGTAGCGGCCGTCCCGTGAACACGGGCGCACCGGGGAGCGGTGCGCGGAACGTCACCATGGGCTTGCGGGTGTCCTCCACAACCGTGAGGAACTTCTCAGCGGTCGTCACGCGGTCGGGGACACGGTCACGCGCACGCGCCTCCATCCGCACGATGCCCGGCGTGCTCTTTGCGTCGAACGAGAAGCGGTACGGCGCGACGTTGTCGGTGCCCAGCGACAGACCGTCGACCAACAGCTCCACCGACGTCACCCCCACGTCATCCGAGGCGAGCAACTCCACGTGGACCATGGTGCCCGCAGTGGCCTCGGTGGGGGTGGTAAGCGCGAACGACACGCTCGGAGGCTCATCATCCTTGGTGTGGAGCTCCACCGGTGGCGAAACGCCGACATTGTTCGACGTGTCATACGCCTTGGCCACCAAGGTGAGCTGGGTCGCCCCCTGCAGCTGCGCTTCCGTGAGCACCGTGTGGGTCACGAACGATCCACGCACACTTCCGTTCGTTCCAGGTGCGTTGTCCGTGAAGATGACGTTGCCGTTCAGGAGGATTTCCACCTTGGACACGGCGACGTCATCCAGGCCCGCCACGGTGGCCAGCACGTCACTCGTCCTGGGGACGGAAGTCCCATCCTTCGGAACGACGAAGGACACGGCCGGAGGCTTGGTGTCCGGAACAGCGAAGATCTTCACCTCGGTCCGAGTCGTGTTCCCAGCGGCATCTCGCGCTTCGGCGATCAGCGTCACCTCCGTCGATTCAACCACCGGGGGCAACGTGTAGAACGCTTCGAATGGCGCGACGGAGGCCCTGCCGAAGACGGAGTCCCCCGCCATCCAACGAACCTCGACGGGGTCCTCGGTGTCATCCACCACGAGCGCAGTCAGGCGGACCCGACTGCCCCCCACCATCGTGGTGGACGCCAAAGGGCTCAGAATGGAGATTTGCGGCGGCGCATTCGCCTTGGCCGTGACGGTAAAGAGCCGGGAGACGATTTGGCCCGCGCTGTCCGTTGCCGTCAGCTCGAGCCGACGAGCACGCCCCACGTCCGCGGTGGTCGGCGTCCAGGCCAGACTGAAGCGCTCGCTCCCCAAGGGGGACCCTCCGGCCCCGCCGCGTGCGATTCGCACAGCATCCACCGTGGTTCCATCCACGGTGAGTGACAGCTGGGTACCGAAGGCCAGCGCATCGTCGCTCACGGTGCCCGTCACCCGGAACGGCGCCCCCGCGACGGCGTTGACGGTGGCGCTACGAGGCTGGTCCACATTCAGCAGCGGCGGCGCGTCGGCGACAACGCGCACCAGCAGCGTGTCGGATCGAACCAGGGCGCCGCCTCGATCGAGTGCCTCCACTCGAAAGGCCAGACTCGTCCCTGCCGTCCCATTCCGCGGCGTGAAGGTGAGCTCCCAGAGAGGAACCGGGATGACGTCCCCGCTCGTGGGGTGCTTACGAACCTCGACGCGAGGGAGGTCCACCGAGCCCGCGAAGACGTCGTCGACGTAATACCGAACGAGCTGGAAATCTTCCGTCGACAGTCCCCCACCCGCCCACGATCCGCTGGTGACGCGCAGAACCTGAGGCAGGCCCTGGACCAGCAGTGCGCCAGGCGCGGGCAACTCGATGACGACGGGCTGGGTGCTGGGCGCGGGAACTCCGGCCACACGCACCTTCACCGCGGTGGCCTCGGTACGCTGACCACTGCTATCGACAACGGCCGCAGACAGGGTCAGCGTCGCACCGCCATAGGGGGGCGCCTGGATGCGCATCGAATACGGCGCTTCGGTATCCCGCCCCGCCGGAGCGCCGTTGATCAGGAACTCGACGTAAGACACGGCAATGTCGTCCGTCGCGGTCGCATGGAAGTCGAAGGAGGTGCCCGCCGTCACCGTGGAGGGGGCCGCCACACGAACCGTGGGCATACCGTCGCGCACGGTCACATCGAGGAACGTATTGAAGGCATCATGCACCGCGCGAATCCGCGCGACGCCAGGGCGCAGCCCGGTCACCTTGCCATCCCGTCCTACCGCGGCCACATCGGGCGATTCGGAGCTCCACGTCGTACCGAGCACCCCGGCCGTGAGGTCGACACGACGCTCGCCCGAAGGCGCCGCCGCATCTGACAGGATTCCCTCTAGACGCAACGTCAGCGTCCCGCCGACGCGTTCCACCCTGGGCTGAAGCGGAAGCATCTGGATGCCGATAAGGCTTGCGTCCGAGTCAACCACGACCTCGGCAGTCTTGCTCACGCCCGCGAAGGTCGCGGTCAGCACGGCCGTTCCGTCATGCCTCGCCTGTACGAGCCCCTCTGGCGAGACCACGAAAACGGAGGAATCGGAGGACTCGTACGTGACGCCTTGGAACGAGCCACTGAGATTCACGTCGCCCGCGAGCGAGAAATGCCCCGTCACCTGCACCTGGGCGGAGGATCCGTACCCGCCAGAGAGCAGCAATGGATCCGGGCTGATCGTGACGTCCACGAGCGGATCGAACGCGCGCCCGCTGGTGAACTCGACGGCAGAGGTGTTCACCACCCGTCCGTAGGGGTCATGCACGGCGACATCGACCACGACCACGCCGTCCGCCGGGACCTGGGCTCCATCGAGCAAAGGCACGATGAAGTCGACCTGGCTCGAGGTCTGCTCGCTGGGGCGCGCCACCAGTCGGCGTACGCTGGAGAAGGCCACGGACTCCGCGTCACTGAGGCTGCCTTGGACCCGTCGCAGCGCCTCGACAGAGGCGCCCACGAGCGTCAGCTCCGCATGGGCCACCGGACCTTGGGCGCGGACGCTCACCATGAGGTGCGTCAGCTCCTGGCTGGCGTTGACCCGGACAGCGCCCGCGGGAAAGACAGGCGCTTCCTGGGTCAGGTCGTACCGGGCAATCAGGGGCGTGGCGGTGCCCTCTTCCGCTGGCTCGGCCTTGATCTCCAGGATTGCGTCCGCGGGGAGCTCTTGGCGCAGTGGCACGCGAACGTGGAACGGGACTGCGCCCGCGAGGTCCTGATTGACCACCACGTCTCGCACGTCCACCAGCGTGCCAGCAGACGGAGATGTCGCCTTCACGGCGACCCGAAGCTGACGGACATCCCCCTCGACGGACATGCCCAGGTCGACGGCGGTCGCTCCCGGTCGAAAGGGGGTCAGCGGAAACACCGTGGCCACGCGCGACTGCGCATGGGCGTTTCCCGCGCCAACAAGTCCGGCCACCAGCGCGACGAGCGCCAGGCCCCGCTTCAGGTTATCCAGGAGCACAGCTCCCCCTCGAATCCGACGAAGACCACGCGCGGTCAGTCTCGGCCGCGCCTCACGCCCACCACGACGAATGCGTCAGTGCTGCGCCACCGTATCGGTGCCCGCTGACGCCGCTGCCCGAGCCCCCCCGGACGGGAGCTCGACTGAGGCCTCTTTCCGCAGTCGCGTCAATACCTGCTCGAAGACACGCCGCTGGAGCATGGGTGCCATCTGCCCCAGCACGACCTCCCGAACCTCCTCGAACGGGGGCACCCTCGCGGCCTGGCGCTCCAGCAGCACGAGGATGACAGCCCCAGCGGGCTCCTCGATGACGGCGGTTGCCTCGCCCGGCTTCTTCAGCGCCAGCGCCGCCTTCTCCAGGGCCGCACCGCCAAACTCGCCTCGGGCTAACAGCCCCAGCTCTCCGCCACGGGTCCGCTCTGGCCCATCCCCTGCTTCCGCGACCTTTGCGATGGACTCACCACCAACGACGATGCGTCGGCGCAGGCCCTCCGCGCGCTGAAGGGCTTGCCCCCATGCAGAGCGGGGGCTTCCAGGCGGAACGGACACGAGGATGCGGGCGATCCGCAGGCGCTCGGGCTGGGCGAAGCGCTCCACGTTGCCCTGATAGTAGGCCCGAGCCTCCTGGTCCGTCGGCGCACCGGCCGCCTTCTCCTCCCGGGCCAACAGCGCCTGGATGGTCAGCCGCTCTTCCAACTCCCGAACCTGACGGCGGATTTCAGGGTCCTGGGTGAGCCCGAGCCGCTCGGCCTCAAGTGCCAGCAACCGCTTATCGACCATCGAGCGGATGAACTCCTCCCGCCCTGTGCCCTGCTCGAAACGCACCCGCAGCCCCGGCGGGAGCCGCTGACTTTCGCGAAGGACCTCTTCCTGGGTCACCACCCCGCCCTTGAAGCGGGCAACAACGTTCGCCGAGAGCCCAGCGGGCGCAGGCGCAGCCCGTTCGCACGCCGATATACCGAGCAGGCTGCAGAAATAGATCCACTTCAACAGCCCCATCGCGCGCTTCATCGTGCTTGCATTCTCGCTATTCCGTCCGACGGCAGAATTACTCTATATGTGAGAAAGATCGCAAGGCAGTTGTCCGACGTCGGACATGTGACATTCAATTGCACCAATCCCGGATCAGCGTCCGTGGATGCAGACTTCAAGGTGGAGTGCTCGATGGTCAGGCAGCTTCGGTGGGTGGGAACGGCCTCACTGGCCGTATCTTTGACACTGGGTGCGGGTGGATGCGAACGCAGCAAGACGGGAAATCCTTCCAAAGAGGAAGGACCCGTGGTGGCCATCGTGGGCGAGGGGCGCATCACGAAGCAGGAGTTCGAAGCCAAGCTCGCCGAGCAACCGTCCTTCGTGCGTTCCCGCTATTCCTCTCAGGAAAAGAAAAAGGAATTCCTGGACAATCTTGTCCGGTTTGAATTGCTGGTTCAGGAGGCCAGGCGCCGCGGGCTGGACTCGGATCCGGAAGTCCGCGCCATGCTTGAAAAAGTCATGGTTCAGCAACTCGTGAAGACGCACACGGAATCCGCGGGAGGTGCGGCTGTGGGCGACGAGGAAGCTCGCGCCTACTTCGATGCAAATGTTTCCGAGTTCGTGAAGCCTCCCAGAGTGCGCGTCAATCAATTGCTGCTGAAGGCTCCCCGTGGAAGTCCGGAAAGGGCCAAGGCATTGGCCCAGGCCGCTCGGCTTTCCGCCGAGATTCAGCGCAGTGAGAATGTGAAGCAGGCATTCGATACGGCCGTGCGCACCCACTCTCAGGACACCATGACGCAATCGCAAGGCGGCGACCTGGGATTCCTGACCCGCGATGAAATGGTGGCCGCGGGGGGCGAATCCCTTGCAGAGTCGGCATTCGCGCTGAAGGCAATTGGTCAGCTCTCGGCGCCCATCGAAACGGACACGGGAGTCCATCTGCTCCTGTTGCAGGCTCGTCAGGTGGGGCTCAACCAGACTTTTGATCAGGTCAAGTCACGCATCGTTCAGCGAATGGAGTCCGAACGTCGTGCGAAAGCACTCGATGAGCTGGTCCAATCATTGAAGGACAAGACCCAGGTGGAGGTGAAGGAAGACGTCCTGGCCCAGGTCAATCCGGAGACCCTGACCACCACACCACCTCCCCAAAAGGAACCTGGCGCTCGCACCCCCTGACCTGAGACAGGTCAGACTACTCGTCTGAGTCATCCCCCCACCCTGGCTTCAGTGAAGATACGAAAGCTGAATCTGGGTGAACCGGTGCCCTGACAGAAGCGGGTTCGGCGGGTCGGCCAGTTCCTGAGAGCGGAAGACCATGCTCAGGCCGAACTGGAACCCGCCCGCCCGGAAGGCCGCGCCGAACTCGCTGTCCCCGACGATGGGCGCCTTCCGGACGCTGATGCTCGGACGGAAGAGCGTTCCGTCCAGGAACAGGTTCCTCGCCACCACCCTCACCTGCCCCCGGGCGTACAGGTAGGCCTCCCAGGCGCGTTCATCTCGAATGGCCATCAGCTCCGAGGAGGCCTCTCCCGGAGCCCGCTGAGCCTCCAGTTCCTTGACCACGGACGGCATGATGGGCGCCAGGCCATACGGCCGAGCCAGATAGCCCACACGGACCGTCCCGCCGAGGCTCGCGTTCACGAACACCGTGCCCAGCATCGCCCCGGCGGACCACGTCACGTCCACCACGGGGCTCCAGAGCAGCGGCTGCTCGCGGAGTGCGGAGAAGTGGAACGCGGGTTCGGTGGGCAACTGCTTCTCCCAACCCACCGGAATCCTTGCCACCGTGCGCCCGAAGATGTCGTTCAGCGTCCGGTGGACCCAGCGCTGCGTCTGCGCCGCCCCGGACGCCGGCCCCGTGACGCCCACCGTGGCCTGGAGCGTCAGCCTCGACGAGTCCGCAGGCGCCCTCCCCGCATAGATGTGCTGGAAGAAGATGCCGCCGTGCAGCCAGCCTCCGTAGGGCCGGTCGTTCGGATCCGGGAACACCTCCTGCTCCGGCAGCGGAACGATGCGGCTGGGCGTGTACATATTCTGCGCCAGCGAGCCGCCACAGAGGTACCGGTGCTGCACGCCGTCCGGAAGCCGCAGCGTCCGCGCGATGGAGCGGCACCCGTCGTACTCCCCGAAGTGCTCGATGCGGACGCCGTTCGTGTAGAGCCGGTCGCTCTTGGCGAGCACGTCATTCTCGAAGTGGAGGCTCGTGACGAACGGCAGCTTCTCCTCCACCTTCGCGGCGGAAGAAGCCTCCGCCTGGGCCAGACAGGATGCGGTCAGCAACGCGAGTGCCTTCAGCATCCCTCCAGTCTACCGCTCGCGCCCGTCAGCCCCCGAATGGCCACTGGTCATCAGGAAACACTCTACCCACCACGTCGGCCACCCCGAAGCGCGCGGCATCTTCAAACGCCTCCGTGCCGCCCAGCCCATCCAGGCTCAAAGCCGTGGGGCACAGCGCATACGTCTGCGCATGGGACGCCCCCATCAACAGCTTCAACAGGTTCACCCGCTGCTTGGGGGCGCCATAGGTCATGATTTCGAACCGCTCCGCCGCCGGCACCTTCGCCAGCGACAGCGCGTGGCGGCAGGCCTCCTCGAAACCCCCGACCTGGTCCACCAATCCAACGGCCTTCCCGCGAACGCCCGAGTACACGCGGCCCTCCGCCAACTGGTGGATCTCCTCCTTCGTCCGTCCCCGCCCCTTCGCGACGATGTCGAGGAAGGCCTGGTACATCTCCTCCACCTCGGCCTCCAGCGTGGCCTCCTCTTGCGGCGTGAAGCCACGCGAGAACGAGAGCATGGCCGCGTTCTGCCCCCGGACCAGCACTGTCTTGTGCACCCCGAGCTTCTCCATCAGCCCGGACATGTCGAACTTGCCCGCGAAGACACCAATCGAGCCCACCATGGCGTGCGGCGCGGACCAGATCTCCTTCGCGCCCACCGCCACCATGTACCCCGCACTGGCGCACACCCGGTCCATGTACGCGATGACGGGTTTCTTCCGCGCCACGCGTTGCACGGCCTCCAGCATCTGCTCCGACGCCAGCGGCGTCCCGCCCGGACTGCTGATGTAGACGACCACCGCCTTCGACCGCTTGTCCCGCCCCGCGGCGCGCAGCGCCTTCACCACCGTCTCCGAGGTCGCCATCTTCCCGCTGGCCCCCTTGCCCGGGATGATGATTCCAGACACGGGCACCACCGCGACGCGCGGGTTCCGCCGCAGCCGTTTCCAACGGACCGGCGGGAACGGAACCGTGGAGAGATAGGTCTCCATCGGCTCCAGCTCCATCTCCTCCTCCCCGTCCCCCGACTTCGCCAGCCCGAGGTGCGCGGGCAGGTTCGCCTCGCTCACCAGTGCGTCCGCCAGCCCCGCGTCCACCGCCCGGCGAGCACTGAAGGGCCCCTGGTCGATCAGCGCCCGGACCTCCTCCGGCGTCTTGCGCCGCCCCCGAGCCACCACGTCCACCAGGTCCGCGTAGCGCTCATCCAGGAACGACTCCACCGTCCGCGTCTGGATGTCCGACACGACGGGCCTGGTGAAGAGCTCCGGCGCCGTCTTGTAGTCCCCGCGCCGGATGAATTGCGGCCGGATGCCCACGCGCGACAGGCCCGCGCCCAAGGCAGTGGCCTCAGCGGCGTAGCCCACCAGCTCCACGCGGCCCATGGGGGGCAGGAGCACCTCGTCCGTCGAGCACAGGAGGGCATAGCCCTCGTTGTCCACGTGGACCGCCCAGCCCACCACCCGCTTGCCCTGGGCTCGGAAGGCCCTCAACACCGCCACCAGCGCATCCCGCTTCGCCGCGGGCACGGCCAGGTCCTCCACCTCCAGGAGGATGCCCTTCACCCGGCCGTCCTTCGCCAGAAGCTCCAACGACTCGCGGAGGCGCTCCACGGACGTGACATCCGACGGCTCGGGGCGGCTGCCCCCCAACTGCAACCGGCGCCGGCGTCGCTCGCGGTACGGCGGGTTCCCCGTCAGCCGGAAGCGGACGTAGGCGGGCCGGTGGCTGGCGGCCATCATTCGGAATGGGGCGCCCAGCAGGGAGACCAGAAGGAGGTACAGGTTGGCGAGGACGATGAAGGGCAGGCGCAGCATGGCGTCCGGAGTGGAAATGTGGGTCCCCGGCCCGTAATGGACGCTCACTCAGCGTGCAAGCCCTGTTCAGTCCATCCGTTGGGTCGTGATAGCCTCCCCCGCCATATGCGATACCTCGTTCCCCGGATGTTCCTCGTCCTCGCGCTCAGCTCGGGTGGTGCCGCGCTGGCCCAGCCTCGCAAGCAGGTCCAGGATTTCCAGGCCCCCCGCGAGATGACCGCCGAGGAGCGTGAGGCCGCCAAGCAGCGCGCCATGGGCAACAACCTCAACTCCTACGGCAAGGACGTCCAGCTCAAGCAGAAGCCGATTCCGTGGATGGCCATCGGCCTCGCGGGGCTCGTGTTCGTGGTCGCCGTGCCTTTCGGCATCCGCGCGTACCGGAACACGTCCAAGGACATCGCCGGGCAGAACACCTTCGGCGCCAACCGCGGCGACGACGAAGCGGCCTGAGCCGGTTCCGGCCCGGACTTCACGCGGGCCGGACCTCCACCGAACCTCCCGCATCCACCGTGACGCGCACGGGCAGGAAGCGCTCCACGACACGGGCGTGGGTGGTGAGGTGGTCGGTGATTCGCGCCGCCGTGAAGCGCGTGGTGCCCGGTGACGCCGGCCCCAGGCGCCCGGCGGCCAGCAGCGCGGCGGGCAGGAGAATCTGATCGGCGAGGTGCTCATCGAGCGCCCCACCCGTCTCCATGAACCGCGCCAGGGCCTCGCCTCCCTCGCGGCCCACGTCCTCGGCGGGGCGGCCCCGCTCTCCCAGCGCGGTGAAGCCCGCGATGGTGTGCTCGAACTGGGCCAGGACGAAAGTGACGGTCCCCACCGAACGCGTCACCGCCAGCGGGCGGTTGTCCGCCTCCGCCAGGATGCCTCGCTCACGCAGCGCCCCCACCGCGGCCCGCGACTGACGCTCGGCGATGGTGAACGGCAGCCCGCCGGTGAAGGACGACACGCGGACCTCGCGCAACATGCCTCGCGCGGGCAGCTCCACCAGCCGGGGCGGCTCCTGCGGCGGCCCCACCTCCGCGACAATCTCCCCCGCGCCCTCCGGGTAGAAGCCGGCGTGCACCAGGGACAGCAACACCGGCAAGCCATACGCATGCGCCACCGGCTGCCAGACGGTGGCCACGTAGTGGAAGCTGGGGCTGTGCGACAGGTGCGTGCCGCCTCGCAAGGTCAGCCGTCCTCCGCCGGCCAGGGCCAGCGGATAGACGAGGCACTGGAAGAGCAACGGCGTGCTGCCCGCGGTGCCCACCTCCAGCAGGTAGTCGCCGGCGCGCACGGGGGCCGGGGTGAAGGAGAGCTCGGAGGCGCCGACGGTGGCGCCCTCGGAAGAAGCGGCGCCGCCACACAGGGCCTCGGCGCCGCGGACGCAGGCCAGGTGCTGGGGACGCAGACCGGGCGGATCACGTCGCTCGCGCAGGCGCGTGATGTGGAACGGGCGGCCGGTGATGAGCGACAGCGACAGCGCGGAGCGGAGAATCTGGCCGCCCCCTTCGCCCTCACTCCCATCCAGCCGCACCAGCCCGGTGTCGGGCCCCTGGGTGCCGGTCATGTCCCTCCCGTTTCAGGTGCCACCGCGTGAATGAAGCCCCAGGGTAACAGGAACGCAAGGCCGGCACCCCCACGACAACACCCTTCCCTTCGCCGCTGCACAGAAGCAGCCCTGATGGCGACGAACGGAGGGGGCCGCGTGGGGGCCCTCGCGCTACTCGTCCAACGAGGGCAGCACGCCCACCTTGATGAAGCTGGGGTTCGCCGCGGAGTGGTAGACGCGGTGGAAGGCGCGCGTGAAGTGCTCCTCCTTCGCCTCGAAGATGTTGGGCACGTAGGTCTGCGGGTTGCGGTCGATGAACGGGAACCAGCTCGACTGGACCTGGATCATCACGCGGTGCCCACGCTGGAAGGTGTGGAACACGTCGTTGATGACGAAGCGCACCTTCGTCACCTCGTTGGGCTTGAAGGGCTTGGGCTCGCTGTAGCTGTCGCGGAACCGGCCACGGAAGGGCTCGCCGCGCACCAGCGTCTGCTGATGGCCCCGGTTCTTCTTCCCCTGCTCTTCATCGCCCTTGCGCCACCCGCGCACCTTGCCCGGGTTGACGTCCACCAGCTTGACCACCCAGTCCGCGTCGGTGCCCGTCGTGGAAACCCACAACTCCGCCTCCAGCGGTCCCGCCAGCGTGAGGTCGCGCTCCAGCGGCTCCGTCTCGAACACCAGGACGTCCGGCCGGCGCGCGGCGAAGCGCTGGTCCTCCGTCATGTAGTCCTTGCTCCAGCCCGTCATCATCTCCTGCGTGTACGGCACGGGCTTGGCTGGGTCGCTCACGTACTCGGCGAAGGACGCGCCCGTCGTCTTCGGCGCCGTCGTGGCCAGGCCCCCCTTGGGCTGGAAGTACAGCCGCGTCTCGCGCAGCCCCTTGGGCGGCCACGTGTCGAAGCGGCGCCAGCGGTTGGCGCCCGTCTCGAACACCATGGCCTCCGGCACGTCCGGCTTCGCGCCGCCCTTGAGGTGGTGCTTGAAGAAGTCCAGCGCCAGCGTCTGGTAGGCCTCGCTGGTGGCGAAGCCGAAGTCCGCGTCGCCCAGGGACTCGCCTCCGCCGCGCTGCCAGCCGCCGTGCGGCCACGGGCCCATGATGAGGCTGTTGGAGATGCCGGGGTTCTGCTTCTCGATGGCGGCGTAGGTCCGCAGGGGGCCGTAGAGGTCCTCGGTGTCGTACCAGCCGCCCACCGTGAGCACCGCCGCCTTGATGTTCTTCAGGTGCGGGAGCAGGTTCCGCGCCTGCCAGAAGCTGTCGTAGTTGGGATGCGCGGTGACGTCCTTCCAGAAGGCGACGTCCCCCTTCATGTGCTTCGCGTCCGCGTTGCCCAGGGGACCCAGGTCCAGGAAGAACTGGTAGCCGTCGGGCGTGCCGTGCTCGAAGCGTTGCCACTCCTCGTTGTCCGTGGGATGGGGCCGGGGCTTGCCGAACGTGGAGAAGAAGTTGAACGCCAGCGCCAGGTTGAAGGCGCCGTGGCGGTGCATGTCATCCCAGAACCAGTCGGCGATGGGGGCCTGCGGCGACACCGCCTTGAGCGCCGGGTGCGAATCAATGGCGCCCGCCGACGCGTAGAAGCCGGGGTACGAAATCCCCCACTGGCCCACGCGGCCATTGTTGTTCGCCACGCGCTTCACCAGCCACTCGATGGTGTCGTACGTGTCGGTGCTCTCGTCGAAGTCCTTGGGCCCGGCCTTCTTCGGCTTGTGGGGGCGGACGTTGACGAACTCGCCTTCGGACATGTTGCGCCCGCGCACGTCCTGGAAGGCGAAGATGAAGCCGTCCTTCTCGAACGCCTCGGTGGGGGCCAGCGCGGGGGGATACCGGTCCACGCCATAGGGCGCGACGCTGTAGGGTGTGCGCACCAGGATGATGGGATAGCGCTTCCCCGGTGACGCGTCCGCGGGGACGTAGACGGAGGTGAACAGGCGCGTCCCGTCCCGCATGGGAATGCGGTACTCGAACTTGGTGTACTTCGAGCGGACGCGCTCGGTGCGCTCGGGAGAGATGCTGTAGGTGCGCTTCGGGGCTGGCGGGGTGGACTGCGCCTGCGCCGGGCCTGCGACGGTGGCCAGCAGGACAGCCGCGAGGCATCGGGTCACGGGATGCATGCACGCTCCTGGAACGATGACGCTGGAAGGCCGGCCCGCAACACCGCGAGCGGCCCGCTTGTTCCCGGAATCAGGTCCGCTCTTCCCCGCCGTCGTCCAGCCCGTACTTGCGCAGCTTGTCATGCAGGGTGGCCCGGCCAATGCCCAGCCGCCGCGCCGCTTCACTGCGGTTTCCGCCCGCCATGCGCAGCGCGTCCAGGACCAGGCCGCGCTCGTACGCCTCCACTCGCTCCTTGAGCCCCGCGCCGGGAGCCTCGTCCTGCGGCCCTGGACGGACCGGGTCCAGTGACGCCCCCGGGAATCCACTATCCGCGCCTGCCGGTTCGGCGGAAGGCAACTGGCCCAGGTCCAGCCGCCCCTCGCTGGACAGCGCGACCAGGCTCTCCAGCGTGTTCTCCAGCTCGCGCACGTTACCCGGCCACGGGAAGGCACGGAGCTGTTCGAAGAAGCCGTCGGGGATTTTCAGCGGGCCCGTGTGGAACCGGTCGATGAAGCGGTCCAGGAACACCCGCGCCAGCACGGGGATGTCCTCGGGGCGCTCGCGCAGCGGCGGCACCCGGAGCTGGACGACGTTGAGCCGGTAGTAGAGGTCCTCGCGGAACGCGCCCTCCAGGGCCAGGCGCCGCAAGTCCCTGTGGGTGGCGGCGATGATGCGCACATCCACCGTCACCGGCCGGTCCTCCCCCACCGGGCGAACCTCGCCCTCCTGAATCACGCGAAGGAGCCGGGCCTGGAGCGTGGGCGCCAGCTCGCCCACCTCGTCCAGCAGCAGCGTGCCGCCATCCGCCTCACGGAAGAGTCCGGGCCGCGCGCGGTGGGCTCCAGTGAAGGCGCCCCGGGCGTGGCCGAACAGCTCGGCCTCCGCCAGCTCCTCGGTGAGTGCCGCGCAGTTGAAGCGCAGGAAGGGCCGGTTCGCGCGCGGCGAGGCCCGGACGAGCGCGTCCGCCACCCGCTCCTTCCCCGTGCCGCTCTCCCCGGTGATGAGCACCGTCACGTCCCGGGAGCCCGCCAGTTGCACGAGCTGCGCGAGCCGGGCCATGGGCTCCGAGACGAACACCAGCGAGCGGGACAGGTTCAGCTCACCCGAAAGCCGCGCGTTCTCCTCGCGGAGCCGCACCGACTCCAGCGCGCGGGAGACGACCGCCAGCAGCTCATCCACCTCGAAGGGCTTGCGGAAGTAGTCGTAGGCCCCCGCCTTCATGGCCTCCACCGCGAAGCGCTCGGAACCATGCGCGGTGATGACGATGACGCGAGGCGACCGGGGGAACGTACTCAGCCGGCGAACCAGCGCCATGCCGTCCATCCGAGGCATGCGCAGGTCAGAGATGACCAGCTCGTAGGGCCGCGCCGACAGCTTCTCCAGCGCATCCTCGCCATCCACGGCTTCATCCACCTCGACACCGGAGAGGCTCTTGAGCATCTCCCGCAGCGTGAAGCGAACGCCCGCGTCGTCATCCACCACCAGGACGCGCGTGGTGCCACCCTCCCTGGCCTCATCCCACATTCGCGACTCCGTGCAGTGGCCGCAGGATCTCCGCTGGCAGCTCTCGCGGAAGCGTCAACGCCGCCTCGCATCCGCCTCCTACCGTATTCGTCAGCGTGACGTCTCCGCCGTGCTGTCTCGCCAGGGCGCGTGCCACCGTCAGGCCCAAGCCGGAGCCCCTGGCCTTGGTCGTCACGCCCGCGTCGAACACACGGGCCTCGAGCTCGGAGGCCAGTCCGGGCCCTGAGTCGCGCACGAAGACGCGGGCCTCGCCCACGGGCAGCGCGCGGACCTCCACGGTGACACGCCCGCCCGTGGGACAGGCCTCGATGGCGTTGTGCAGCAGGTTCATCAACACCTGCTTCACCTTGCGCGAGTCACACACGGCCTCCACGCCCTCCGTGCCCTTGCGCTCCAGCCGCACGCCGTGGCCCGCCGCCAGTCCTTCGTGCAGCACCAGGGCTTCGTCGCACAGCGCGCCCAGGTCCACGGGGCTCACCGTCAAAGGCACCAGCGGCCGGGTGAAGTTGAGGAACTCCTCCAGGATGCCCTGCATCCGCACCACCTCGCCCGACAGCACCTGCAGGCGTTCGGCGGGCTGGGCGCGACCTGCTTCGCGCGCCATGAGCTGGGTGAGGCCCTTCACCGTGGCCAGCGGGTTCTTCAGCTCGTGGGCAATCTCTCCGGACATGGCCTCCAGGGCGCCCGCATACGAGCGATGCGTGGCCAGCAGTTCGTCGCGGCTGGCGAGCGCTTCGCTCAGCATGTTGTCGAAGGTCGTCCGGATGGCGCCGCCCGCCGCGCTGCACACGCAGAGCATGATGGCGGTGACGAGGGCGCCCGCGACGAGCAGGACGGACGACGGCGCGCCGAGGAACCACAGGGGCAGCCCCTGAACCAGCCCGGAAATCTGGACGAAGGAGACGGCCATCAGCGTGGACAGCTGCGCCATCAACAGCCGCGAGCGATCCCGGGGCGTCGCTGCCAGGCTCGACAAGAAGCCCAGGGGCAGCGCGGCGGGCAGCACGGGGCTGGCGATGCCGCCTGTCCCCACGATGATGCTCGTCAGGATGATCTGCCCCATCCACAGATTGAGCGGCACGCTGCGCGCGTCAACGCCGTCGCGCTGGAAGCGGCGGAACTCATGGAAGAAGTAAGTGAAGGCGCCCACCCCCACCACGCTCATGAACACGCATCGCCAGGGTGCGCCGTCGATGACGGCGACACACACGGCGGACAGCAGCAGCAACAGCGACAGGAACAGGCGGACACGAACGAGCCGGCCGAACAGGCGCCCGAAGTGCTTGAGCTGGATGTCCTCGAAGTAGCGCTGGGTCCGCGAGTCCATGGGGCCTCTCCCGCTCACGCCTCCCCGCTCATCGTATGTCAGCCGCGCCCCCCTCAATGACCGTCAACTGGGGCGCCGCCTTTCGCTCCGGGGCGCGGGCCCCGGACACGCTCTGCCCTCCCGTCACCGAGCGCTCGGTGGAGGAAGTGCGGGGTTGGCTGGCCTGGGACGCAGCGCGGCGCGGCGCGGGCCGCAGTGGCAAGCCGAAGTACAGGTACATGTCGAGCAACATGGATTGACTTCCCCTTGGCGGATGCGTGGACGCTGAAACGCATCCGGCCTGGAGCAATGGTGATGCCACCGGCTGTCCGGCCATTCACCGGGGCGCGCCACTTCGCGAGGAAGCGGCGAAACGCACCGTGCCATGGGCTCCAGGCGCACTTTCGTGAAAAAGGATGAAGTTGCGTGAGGCAAGCGCGGAGGTGACGTGCGCGGGAAACCACCCCGAGGGGTCGGGTCACCGCCGGGGTTCCGGCAGGGTGCCGGATTTCCGGCAGGTCCGTCGCACGGCCCTCCGGCACACGGGCGGTGCCGGGTAGCGGCATGGGACTTGCCGGGGCTCGTCCCCGTTCAGGCGTGCAGCGATTCGTGCCGGGCCAGCATCTCGATGAACTGTTCGATTCGCCGAGCCCGCGTCTCCGCCTTCTTCGCGGAGTGGACGCGCCACAGGATGGCGTACCGGTTCGCCGCGTTGAGCGTGGCGAAGAACGCGGCCGCCTTCGCATTCGCGGCCAGGGCGCGGGCCAGGTCCTCGGGCACAGTGGCCTTGCTCTGCGACGCGTAGGCGGCGTCCCAGCGGCCATCCTTCTTGGCGAGCTCCACGACCTCCATGCCCGACGGCTTCATCCGGCCCGCGGCGATGAGCGCTTCCACCTTCTCGCAGTTGATCTTGGACCAGACGCTCTTCGCGCCCCGGGGGGTGAACTTCTGGAGCCACGCGGTGTCGTCGAAGGCGTTCTTCTGACCGTCAATCCAGCCCCACGCGAGCGCGACGTCGAGCGCCTCGGCGTAGGTGACGGATTCAATGCCCGAGCCCTTCTTCGCCAGCTTCAGCCAGAGGCCGCGCGACAAGGCATGGTTCGCTTCGAGCCAGGACGCCCATTCCGCGGGCGACGCGAAGGCAATCGTCGGGAGCTCAGCGGCGGGCGCCTTCTTCGCGGCGGCCTTCTTCGTTGGACTCATGGTGGCATCAGCGGATAGCACGAGCCGCCAGCGCCCCGCCAACAACCTACGGAGGACTCTCCGCCGCCGTCTTCGTGTCTCCCCCGCCGCCCAGCAGCTTCTCCTTCAATGCGCTCAGGCCCTTGCTACCGGCGGCCCGCACGCCCTCGAAGGAATCCCCCGCCTCTCGGGCGAAGTCGTCCATGGAGCGCTGCGCGAGGCCTTGACGGACCCGGTCCATCCATAGGACGGGCGCCAGGACCTGCCCTGCCCGCTCCGGTCCCAGGAGCGTGACGAGGATCTTCTCCGGGCCCCCTGCCCTCGCCACGAGCGCCTGTCCCAGGATGGCGGCGGCCCGCGCCTGGAGGAAGATGGGCAGCCGTTCGCCGTGCTTGCGCATCGCGTCCGCGCTGGCCTGGAGGTCACGCCGCTCGGTCTCGCCCAGGTACGGACTCTTCGCCAGGGTGTCGAGGTAGCGCGCGGATTCGTCGTAGCGCTCCCGGCGGAAGTGGATGAAGGCCCAGCCCCACCACGTCAGCTCATTCTCGATGCCAAGCTTCTCCAGGGAGCCCAGGCCCCGCTCGAGGTCGTCCTCCGCTGCACGTTCGCGCTTGAGCCCCATGCGGTTCCAGGCCCGCAGGAAGTAGCCCGTGGCGAGCAGCGTCTCGCGGACCTGTGCAGGCGTGGCATTCCGCATCGCTGGAAAGTCGCTGGCGGGCAGCGCCTCGGCTTCGGACAGGAACGCATTCAGCTCCTCCTCGGCCGCGTAGTGATAGCCCGCGCCGCAGAAGGCCATCCCCCGGCTGCCGCGAACCGACACGCGCAGCCCTGGCGGCCACGCGGGCTGAGGCGTGGCGCGTGACAGCTCGTAGAGCACCAGGTCGGTCGCGGGGACACGGTTGCCCGAGTCCGCCGCGTCCAGCACGAACCACAGCGCGGAGAGGAACGCGTGCTCCTGGCCCGCGTCGTAGCCCGGCAGCGGAGGCGGCTGGTCCGGCTGAAAGCGGTTCCATAGGAGGGGGAACTCGTCCTCGTCGCGCTGCTCCAGCGTCTTCTTGGCCTTGTAGAACGCGACGCCCAGGTCCAGGTACGCCTTCGCCACGCGGAGCGCTTCTTCCTCTGAGGCAGCCTTCGCCGGCAGCTCCCGCGTGTCCTCCAGCGTCTGCCAGAGCGCGGCGATCTCGGCGGGAGCGTTCGGCTGACCCTCCGCGCGCATCGTCAGCTTGAGCGCCCGGTACGGGACCAGCGAGTAGGCGTCGCGAATGCGCGCTTCGATTTCCTCCCGCTCCTGTGCGGCTCGCTCCGCATCGGACTTGCGGCAGCCGCCCAGGACCGTCAGCAGCATCACGGCGATGACGCGTCCCAGGAGGCGTGGCGCCGAGCGTGGCGTGGAGACCTGGTTCACCCCGTCCTTCGCGTCCTTGTTCATCGGGAAAGGAAGGTATCACGGCGACCTTGGCGTACCCATGCCCCTGCCGCCTTGGGCGCCGACACAGGCAGACGGTGGCGCGCGACGGGCCCGTGGATTACAGCGCCGCCAGCATGACTCATCAGGCTGCGGCTTCCGGGCTCTCCATCTTCCAACATCGAGACTTCCGCTTCTATCTGCTGGCGCGCCTGTGCGCGGTGCTGGCCGTCCAGATTGAGTCGGTGGCCATTGGCTGGCAGGTCTACGAGCTCACGGGCAGCGCGCTCGCGCTCGGATATACGGGGCTGGCGCAGTTCCTGCCGTTCCTGTCGCTGTGTCTGGTGGGCGGCCAGGTGGCGGACCGCGTGGATCGGCGGACCATCCTGGCGGTGTGTCAGACGGTGATGCTGATCTGCAGTCTGCTGCTGCTCGCGTTCACCTTGGGCCATATCCGCGACGTGCGATTCGTCTATGGCGTCCTGGTGCTCTTCGGCGCGGCGCGCGCGTTCCATGCCCCGGCGGGCTCCGCGCTCACCCCGCATCTGGTGCCGCCCGAGCACCTGACTCGCGCCGTGGCCATCAACTCCACCACGTGGCAGGTGGCCACCATTGGCGGCCCGGCCGTGGGCGGCATCCTTTATGGCTGGATCGGCGCCGCGGGGGCCTACACGGCCTCCGCGACGCTGTGCGCCCTCTCCGTCATCTGGATTCTCACCCTCACGGTGCGGACCGGGCGCGCGTCCGCCGAGCCCCTCTCCCTGTCGACCCTGGTCGCGGGACTCGGCTTCGTTCGACGGCAGCGCCTGCTGCTGGGCAGCATCACCCTGGACCTGTTCGCCGTGCTCTTCGGTGGCGCGGTGGCGCTCCTGCCCATCTACGCGCGGGACATCCTGCACACAGGGCCATGGGGACTGGGGCTGCTGCGCTGTGCGCCCGCGTTCGGCGCAGCGGTGGTGGCCGTCTTCCTGGCCATGCGGCCCATGGGCGGCAACACCGGCCGGAAGATGTTCATCGCGGTCGCCATCTTCGGCGCGGCCACGCTCGTCTTCGGGATGAGCCGCTCGTTGCCCCTGTCGCTGGCGGCGCTGACGATCGCAGGCGCCGCGGACATGATCAGCGTCGTGGTCCGCCACACGCTGGAGTTGATGGCCACCCCGGACGACATGCGCGGCCGCGTGGGCGCGGTGAACATGATGGCCATTGGCGCCTCCAACGAACTGGGCGAGTTCCGCGCGGGCGGGTTCGCCGAGTACGTGGGCGCCGTACCCGCGGTGGTCGCGGGCGCGGTGGGTACGCTGGCGGTGGTCGCGCTCTGGGCGTGGGCCTTCCCCGAGCTGCGGCGGGTGGACCGCCTGGAGTCCTTCGCGCAGACGAAGGAGCCTCCAGCGGCGCCCGCGAGTTGATGGCCCGCGATGCTCAAGCCTGCGCGCCGTCGTAGCTGACGCGCAGGCCTCGATGGGTCACGGTGATGAGGGGGCGGCCCAGCCAGCCACAATGGCGGCACACGGCGCTGGGACCGGAGGCGGTGACGCGCACGGGCAGGTCCGCCGCGCAGACGGGGCACCCCTCGGGAAGCGTGTAGTCACGCGAGCTTGCGTTCACTTCGGTCATGTATTTCAGGTAACGCAGTCGCGCGTCGCCGCAAGCAGCCGGCCAGACACGTTGGCGTGCAGCCGGCCCTGGGCACGCCAGACAGGCCGCTGGTGCCCACTCCTTGCGCCGTGAGGGCTTCCGTCACCGCGAGGCCGCTTCCGTGAGCCGCACCCGTAACCAGGGGGCACCAACATGAATGCGGCGTCATGTTCATGTCGGAATGGTGGAGCACGGCGCTGGCGCCGGCAATGTCTCCACCTACCCGCCTCGCGCACTCCGCGGTAGAGGTCCGCCGCTGCCCGGAGTAAGGGGGGCAAACATGCCCCTTCGCCTCGTGAAACGACTTGCCCGGGACTGGTTCCTGCTGGGGATGTTCGGCGCCGTCATCCTGGCCGCGCTCTTCCCGGAGTTCGGTACGTCGGGCGGACCGATGCACGCGGACGTCGTCGCCGACGTGGGCATCTTCGCGGTGTTCCTGCTCCACGGCCTGGGCCTGCCCGCGGCCCAGCTCCGCGCGGGCGTGGTGACGTGGCGGGTCCACGTGGTGGTTCAGGTCTTCACGTTCGTGGTGTTTCCACTGCTGTGGTGGCTGGGCGACGTGCTGGTGGGGCGCTGGATGCCAGCGGACCTGTCGCTGGGGCTGCTCTATCTCTGCGCGGTACCGTCGACCATCTCCTCCTCGGTCGCGATGACGGGCGTCGCTCGAGGCAATGTGCCCGCCGCCATCTTCAACGCCAGCTTGTCCAGCCTGCTGGGCATCGTGTTGACGCCGCTCATCATCGGCCTGTTCGCCAGCGCCACCGGGCACTCCCTGCCCATGGGCCAGGCCATCCTCAAGCTGTCGCTCCTCCTGCTGCTCCCCCTGGCGCTGGGGCAATTGCTGCGCCCGCTGGTGGGCGGCTGGTTCGCCCGCTACCGGCCTTACACGAATGCCTTCGACCGGGTCGTGATCCTGCTCCTCGTCTATTCGTCGTTCTGTGACTCGATCACCTCGGGCCTGTTCTCCGACTACGGCGCGGCGGTGCTGGGCGTGGCCTTCGTGGGCGCGATGATCATCCTGGCCATCGTGCTGATGCTGACCACGCGGACGGCTCGGGCGCTGGGCTTCTCCAAGGAGGACGAAATCACGGTGGTCTTCTGTGGGTCGAAGAAGACACTGGCCTCAGGGGTGCCCATGGCGCGGCTGCTCTTCGGCGCCAATCCCGCCCTGGGTCTCATCGTCCTACCGTTGATGTTCTATCATCAGGCCCAACTCCTCGTGTGCTCGCTCCTGGCGGAACGCTACGCGAAGCGCCCGGCGGGACAACCTGCCGCGTAGGCCCCGGTGCGCATCCCCGGCGGACCGGCACTGTGATAGGTGCGCAAACCACGTATGTCAGAGCCGCACAGAACGTCAGGGGCCTGGCTTGACCCAGCCGGTACAGCCCGGGCTGGAATGCACGCCATGGCCGAACGACTCGTCTTCCCGCCCATCGTGGAAGGGCTCTTCGTCCGGGGGCTCTCCGGGCGGGTGACGCCCCTGCTCAAAGAGCAGTTGCGAAGCGAGGGACTGGACCTGGACCGGCCACTCCTCCCCGCCTACTCCCTGGAGTCGTGGATTCGCTGCGTCACGCTGACAGCGAAGGCGCTGCACCCCCAGGAGCCCGACGAGGTGGCGTGGCGGATGCTCGGCGAGCGGATGATTGACGGATACCGCGACACGCTGATGGGCCGCGCCCTGCTCGGGGTGATGAAGCTGCTGGGGCCCTGGCGGATGCTGTCGAAGGCACAGCACGGATTCCGGACGAGCAACAACTACACCGAGGTCCGCATCACGGAGACGGGCCCAACGGAGGCCGAGGTCTGGCTCAACGAGCCCGGAATGCTGCGCTACTTCAAGCAGGGCGTCATGCTCGCCATGTCCCGGGCCGCCGGTGGCGTGGCCGCGTCGGTGGACGTCCGCTCCTTCGACGAACACTGCGTCACGTACCGCGTCTCCTGGAAGGACTCGGGCCGCTGAGGCGGCTTGCCCTGGGGGCCGCGCCTCTGCGACGGTAGTCCCGCGATGGCGCTCTGGCGCCGTTGGTGAGGGGGGGACGATATGCCGTCGAGCGAGCGCGCCAATCTTCCGCGCTGGAAGGGGCAGCAAGGCTTCTTCGAAATCTGGTTCCTGTGTGTGCTCGACCCTGGGGGCGAGCGCGCCTGGTGGTTCCGCTACACGATCTTCACCCCCGCGCCGGGAGCACCTGGTGAGCCTCGCGCCCTGCTATGGGCGGCGGCCTTCGACTGCGCCACCGCCACGCCCGCGCTGGGGCTGAAGGCCATCCATCCCCTCTCCCACTTCTCCACCGAGGCCCCGGGCCGCTTCGGCATCCGGATTGGTGACGCGGAGCTCGCGCCGGGCCGGTGCCATGGTCGCGTCGCCTCGGGAGGCCACTCCATCGAATGGGATTTGCGCTACACGCCGGAGACCGCGGAGGCGGTGCGGCGTGCTCCTCGGGGCGCCGACCTGCTTCCACTCACGACGCACGTGGCCCATGCCCATGACGACATCGCCTTCACCGGCGCCGTCACCGTGGACGGGCACCGGTATGACGTCCAGGGCGCGCCGGGGCTCCAGAAGCACCTGTGGGGACACCGCCGGTTGGAGGAGCTGACGTGGCTCTACGTGCCACGCTTCCAGGAGGACCCAGAGGCCCGCCTGGAGGTGCTGTCCGTGCGCTCCCGCCAGCATCCGCTCAGTCCCCGGCTGTCGCCCATCTACCTGCGCACCGCGCGGCGGGAACACCGGTTCCATGAGGCCCCGGACATGCTGCTCACACGCCTGCAGTCGCCGCAGCCGGGGGAGCTGTGCTTCCAGGCCCGCTCGGCCACCGTGGCCGTGAAGGGCCGCGCGTGGTGCGATCCCAAGACACTGGTGGGCTACGTCTACCGGGACCCGACGGGCTGGGACGTCCACGTGGCCCAGAGCGACGTGGCCACCTGTGAGTTGGAGCGCTTCACCCGCCCCCATCCCTTCGCGGCGTGGAGACCGGACGGACGGCTCACGTCCACCGTGGGCGCCCTGGAGTTCCACGCGCCCGAGCCCCTGGAGGGCGTGCGCTACATCGGGTGGGATGAGACGTCAGTCTCGGAGGCACCGGGCGAGGCACCGCCCGCGGTGGCCAAAGGCGCGTAGCGGCGCGAGTGCGCAGGGCGCCTCACCCGCTCAGGCCATGGCCTCCAGCGCGTCGCGTATCACGGGGTACGTATCCTGCGATGCAGTGCTCCCCATGAAGGTGTCCAGGTGGCCGTACCCCGCCAGAACCTTCCGCCGGTAATACGACGCACCGTTCTCTTCGCGCAGCCACTCGTAGGTGAGCTCCGTGGACGCGGGCATGTAGGTGCCATTCTGTTCTCCGGACACGAAGGTGATGGGACGCTTGAGGTGCTCCGCGCGCAGGTACGACGGCGGCCGCTCACGGCCGTAGCGCCGGAGGTTCTCCTCCCGGCCATGGTCGAAGCCCACCGCGTAGCCCGAGCGGGCCATCTGCGCCAGGTGACGGAACGTCAGCATGTTGCAGGGGCCGAACTGCTCGTCGAGCCGGTCATGCGTCTCCCGATTGATGCGCGCGTGCCGGAAGAGCTGCCCGTACATGAACGTCAGACGGCGGCAGACGGTGCTGTCGCATTCATGACGCCACAGGTCCACGAAGGCGCCGAAGGCGGCCTGGAACAAGGGGCTGCTCGGGTCCTCATCCGGCGTCAGATAGTCGCGGGTGATGTCCAGCACGTCCGGCAACCGCAGCATTGCCTTGAGCTGCGTCGAAGGCGGGACGATGTGATGCAGCGCGACCTGCGAGGCGACCACGCTCTGGACGTCCGGCAGCAGCCCCGCCGCCATCGCCATGAAGAACGTCGCGGAGCCCGCGCAGTGCACCACCGCCTGCACGGAGTCCGCGCCGGTGCGCTCGAGGACCCACCGGACGGCAGCGGGCATGTCGTGGCGGGCGGCGTCATCCAGCGTGAACTGCCGCAGCGGCAACTCCACGCTGGCGCGCCAGTCCAAAAGCCAGGTGTCGTAGCCGTGGCGCACCAGGTGCTGCACGAAGTTCTCCCGCACCGTGGGCAGCATGAACATGCCGCTCCACACCCCCGCGCCATGGACGAGGAGGACGGGCCCCTTCGCGCCGCCCTGGTAACGCGTGAGCTGCAACGGGACGCCGTCGCCCGCGGGAAAGTCGTGCCTCTCGGCGGAAGGAAGCGTGTTCATGAAGCGCTCCTCGAATGGGATGAGAATCCGTGCACCACGGCCTCGGCGATGCGCTCGGCCACCGCGCTGATAGTCATCACCGGGTGGAAGCCGATGGCTGTCGGGATGACGGAGCCGTCCGCCACGTGCAGCCCGGGATAGTGGAAGACCTCTCCCTCGGTGGACACCACGCCGCGCTCGGGAGCTTCCGCCAGATGGGCACCGCCAAGCGAATGCACCGTGAAAGGCCGCTTGAAGAGCTGCCAGGTGATCAGCGGCGCGAAGGTGGCACCGTACTGGGCCGCCAGGTCCCGCATCGCGTCCGTCATCCGCCGCACCAATTCCGCGTTCTCCCCGGCGAAATCCCACGACACGTCGAGCTGCCCGTCATCGAGGTGCATCCGGCCATTGGCGTTGTCCTGGCCGATGCCGAACAGGTTGGACGTGCGAGCCGCATCCACGTTGGTACGCAGGGGCCGGCTCATCAGCCCCTTCTTGAGCGCCGCGTGAACGGCTGGACCCAGGCAGGTCCACAGCGGTGCCCCCAGGCCCTGGAGCCGTCCGAGGTTCGGCTGCCCCAGGCCCGCGAGGACTTCCGTGGCGGGCTGGTTGAACGTGGCCGTCACCAGCGTGAAGCGCGGCTGCCGGTCGGTGAAGCGCATCACGGTGGACACGTCGGGGCCCACCCAGGGCTGGATGTCCTCGCGCGCGCCCTGCATCGACGCCAGGAAGTCCCCATTGCCCGAATAGCCATGGCCCAGCCGCCGGCTCACCCGAGGCAGCGTCCGCGCGACGTCCCGGCTGCGCAGCAATATCTCCACCGTGCCCAGCGTCCCCGCGGCCAGCACCACCCGCGAGCCCTCCACGGTGTGCCGCTCCCCCGACACCAGGTCCTGGCAGTGGACGCGGTACCCATCCCGCACCGGCTCCACGTGGGAGACGAGCGTACGGGCGAGGACCAGCGCCCCCAGCGCCTCCGCCCGCGCCAGGTACGTCAGGTCCATGGTGTTCTTCGCGCCGTGCTGGCAGCCGAATTCGCACTCGGCGCAGAGCTGGCACACGCGCCGGCCCGGTCCCGGCGGCTCCGAGAAGGCCACGGCCACGGGCGGATCGAACGTCTCGCGCCCCATGCCCCGGGCCGCGCGCTGGAAGAGGTCGCGCTTGCGCAGCGGCATCGAGGGCGGCACCGGATTCAACCGCAGCTCCCGCGCCACCTTGTCGAAGTAAGGCTCCAGCGAGTCCCGACGGTACGCCCGGGGCCAGCGCGGATCCTCGAACACCTCGGCGTCCGGCCGCACGTGGACGTTGGCGTAGATGAGCGAGCCGCCGCCGACGCCGCTGGCCGTCACCGTGCCGATGCCGGACAGGAAGCGCACGTCATAGAGGCCCTGCGCCTTGCGCCGCGTGGCATGGCGCCAGAGCACCTCGTCCGTTCGCGTCACGTCCCTGGGAAAGTCACCGGGCCGGTAGCGCTTGCCGCGCTCCAGGACCAGCACGGACTTGCCCGCCTGCGCCAGGCGCAGCGCATTGATGGAACCCCCAAAGCCGGAGCCCACGACGACCACGTCGTACCGCGATGCCTTCGCCACGATGCGCCTCTCTTATTCCAGCTTGGTTCGCGCGAAGACGTCCCAGAGGTTGCCCATGAACATGCTCCCAAAACGCTTCAGGGCCTGGGCCTTCGCCAGCGGTGATGTCGTTCCCAGCACGGCGAAGGTCGTGAGCTGCTGGAGGAAGTCCGGCATGCCCAGACGGATGATGCCGCTGGCCACCGCGGGCGCGTGCCGGTCGCTGCCCCGGCGGATGACGGTGTAGAGCGTGGACGTGTCCGACCACATGTCGAAGCCGTCGTCGTCCCGGACATGCTTGTAGCCATCCAGCAGGTACTGCTGGCCGTCCATGCCGGTGAAGGGCAACAGGTAGAGCATCCGCCGCTCGTAGTAGCTGTCCGTGTCCACGAAGAGGTTGAAGACGCCGTGGTCCACCTTCGCTCCGCCAGGAGGCGTGAGGCCGTGGACGTGGACGGTGCCTTGCGCGATGCCGGAGTGGGCCTTCTCCGCGAGGAAGCGGTCCAGGTTGGGCAAGGTGATGGTGAGGATGAACTCGGCCACCCTGCCCTCTGACTTGCCCTCCTCCTCGGCGCCCGCGTAATCCGTGTCCGGCAGGTGGCCGTGGTTGATGAAGCCGCGCATCCGCTCGGTGAAGCGCAGCCCCACCACCGGCGTTGGCGACAACACCGTGCCTCCCTCTGGAATCACCACGCTCCGCATCGGATCCTCTCTTGGCACCACCCGCGTGGGTGCCACACTCGTGCTCATCCGCATCGACGCGCGGAACGGTTCCGCCGCCGCCCGGCCCGAAGCCGTTCCGGCCCGCTCAGGGGCGGTCCAGGTGGGGTTCCCCAGCACCTGCCGGATGGCGGCCTCGACGTTGCGCTCCGCCACCGCGGCGATGGTGGATGACGGGTTCACCCCGGTGCTCGCGGGCAGCGCGGCGCCATCCAGCACGTACAGCCCGGGGTGGCCGTGCACCTCACCGTCCGGGTTCAGCACACCGTAGGCCGGCTCCTCCGCCATGGTGCAGCCGCCCAGGTTGTGGACGGACACGGGGATGTGAAGCCGATCCCATAGGGGGTTGAAGACGGCGCGCGCCCCGAGCGCCCGAGCGATGTCCTGGCAGAGCTGCTCCTGCGTCCGGTACAGCGGCAGGTTGGAAGGCACGTCCCAGCGCACCTCCATGTCCCGAGTCAAAGGCCGCAGCGCGAGCCGCCCGTTGGCGCGATCCCTCCCCATGGCCAGGAACACGGCCTGGAAGCGTCCGCGCTCCTTGCCCATGACGGTTTCAGGCTGGGAGCGCCGGCGCAGGGCGCGGACCAGTTGCTTCTGGAGCAGGTCCGCGGGGACACGGAAGTCCCGGCCCATGTCCAGCACCTGAAGCAGCCCTGCTGCCTGCCCGGGGTGCCCGCCCTCCTGGAAGAGGAACCACGTCTTGTCCGCGCCCTGCCCCTGGTCCACCACCAGGCTGGTGGTGATGGTGGGGCCCTCGGACGGCTCCCACACCTCGCGCGTCTCGAAGGCGAAGGCCAGGAAGTCGCCGTTGGCCGAATAGCGGCACCCCAGCCGGTCGCTGATGCGAGGGAGCGTGCCCCACTGGTCGCGGCAGCGCAGCAGCAGCTCCGTGGTGTTCACCGTGCCGGCGCACAGGAACACGCGGCGAGCCTCCACGGTGCGCTCGGCGCCGCCCGCGGCATGGTCGGTATAGGTGACGCGATAGCCCGCGGGAGACAGCGGCTCGATTCGCGTGGCCTCCGCCTGGGTGGTCATCTCCGCGCCCTGCTGTTCAGCGACGGCCAGGTAGTTCAGGTCCAGCGTGTTCTTCGCGCGGACGTTGCAGCCGATGTCGCATTCACCGCAGTAGTTGCAGCCCTCCTGGGCGACGCCGAACTTGTTGGCCATCGGCTCGCCAGCGGGGGCGAAGCGCACGGCGAGGTCCGGGTAGAAGAACTGCTGCTCGCGGCCGAGTTTGCGCGCGACCTCCCGCATCCGCTTCGCCTTGGTGGGCAGGCCACGCGCGGACGCGGTGATGGGCTGGAGGTCCAGCATGTACGCGACCAGGTCGTAGTACGGCTCCAGCGCGGCGCGGCTGTAGCCCTCCGGCCAGTCGGTGTCGAAGGTCTCCGCGGGCGGGCGCAGGTGGACGTTGGCGTAGATGAGCGAGCCGCCGCCGTAGCCCGCGGCCTGGACAATGCTCATCCCCGGTAGCAGCTTCACGTCGAAGAGGCCCTGGCCGTACCGCCACAGCCAGCCATTGAGCGGGTTGCTCCAGTTGCGGGGAAAGCTCCCCTTCGGGTAGCGCAGGCCCCGCTCCAGGACGCGCACGGTCAGGCCCGCCTGTGCCAGCCGGCACGCCGCCACCGCTCCCCCAAAGCCGGTGCCAATGACCAGCGCGTCGTACGTCGGCGCCATGTTCCCCCTCGTCGAGACCTGTCCCCGCGGCAGGTTTCAACTGACACTTTATTAACGCACGAGGGTCTGATCCTTCGACCTCCACCCATCCGGGGAACCCAACCCCTTGGAATCGTTGTTACCAAGAGGGGCTGGGCGTGGGCGCTGAAGCTCAGTAGGCGTGGTGTTGCTTGCACTCCCCCTTCGGACGGAACGGCAAGGCCCACAGCTCGCGTCCAGTCTTCCCGTCATCCGCCGAGAAGAACACGTCCCAGCCTGAGCGCACGAAGTCGCGCGGCCATGAGGAAGCGCTCCCGTGCGCCAGACCTCGCAGCGCCTTGGTTCCCGAACGGGTGCCATCGCTCACCCAGGGCTCGTTCCCATGCACCCCATCGCTCGCGGAGAAGAACAGCGTGCCTTCAATGGAGGCCAGCGCTTCGGGATCCGATGAGCCACCACCGGGCGCCAGATCCTTGAAGAGTCTGGTCCCCGAACCGGTGCCGTTGCTCACCCAGAGTTCACGTCCCTCCCCGGAGCCATCATTCGCAGCGAAGAAGACTCGCGACTTCAGAACCGCCAGAGCGCTCGGTGAGGAGCTCATGGGCCCTGGCCAGATGTCCTTCACCAGCTTCGTGCTTGAGGTTGTGCCGTTGCTGCTCCAGAGCTCGTCACCCTCTGGCTCACCTGCCCCGGCGCTGAAGACGACACGCGAGCCCAGCGCGACCAGGTCGTGCGGATACTCTCCGAGGAAGTACCGCAACTGGTGCGTGTTCGAGGCGGCCCCATCCGTCTTCCACAGGCTGGCCTCGCCCTCGTCGTTGTCCACGAGGAAGTAGAGGCGTGACTTCACGGCCAGGAAATTGAAGAGAACGTTGTCGCCCGCCCGGGTGAGGACGGGAATGGCGCCTGGCACTCCGGTGCTACGCCAGAGATGAACCTCCTCGCTCATGGGCCCGTCCTTGCCCGCGACGAAGTAGAAGGCGTCGTTGCCCACGCGAACAAAGCTTCGCGGGAAGGAGCTGGCGGGTCCGGGCTCGATGTCCTCGAAGAGGTACGTCCCCGCGTCTGTTCCATCACTGCGCCACACTTCGTTTCCGTGCACGCCGTCGTTCGCACCGAAGTACAGGACACCACCGAACTCAACCAGAAGGGGCTCGCTCCGCCTGATGAAGGGGGACGGACGGCGAATCCCATCCTCCGGCCCCGGGTAGATGTCCTTCACCATCGACGTGCCGCCCGACGTCCCGTCGGTCACCCACAACTCGTAGCCGTGGACGCCGTCATCCGCGGCGAAGAACACCCGGTTCCCCACCCGAGTGAGATTCGAGATCTCCGACCCCGCCAGCCCTGGGTAGATGTCCTTCACCAGCGACGTGCCGCTTCCTTCCGTTCCGCTGCTTCGCCACAACTCGCGTCCATGCACCCCGTCGTCCGCCGTGAAGAAGAGGACTCGGTCGCCGTGGATCAGATCGGCCGGATTGGACCCCACGGGGCCAGGGTGGATGTCCGCCAATCGAACGGCCTCCTTCCCGCACAGCTCCCACTTCTGACTCAGGGCGGACTCCTGACTCGTGAAGTCGGCATCGCTCGTGGCGTCAGCATCATCGACTTCGGTGCCACAACCCGCGGCGCCCAGGAGAATGAGCAATGGAAGATGGGGCTTCATGACGGCCTCCGTTGAAGGCGCGGTCCATCCGCGCCGAATCCGGAGGGTGAGAGTCATGCGTACCCGCATCTACCTGCGCAGGAGTGGCACTCCGCGGGCGGAAAGCGACAGTCGTTCACGCGGCGCGGGCAGAGAGCGCGGCGCTCCATCCAGGCACGGCGACTGCACTGGCGAACGTCCGCGCCTGGCGCCGAAGTCCTGCTCCAGGCGCACGCAACCCGCGGCATGTGCAACGCCCTTGCACCGGCAGACATGACGACACGTCGGCCACGCACGCGCCGGACACAACGTCACACGAGGTCACAACTCAAAGATGAATCCAACCCAGCAGAAGCTGAACGCTCGGCGTCGTCACGTTCGCGGATTTACGCTGATTGAAATCATGGTCGTCATCACCATCCTCGGGCTCATCGCCGCGGCGGTGGGCGTCTCCGTGATGTCGAACCTGGAGGAGGCCAAGCAGAAGACCGCCGCCCTGGACATCAAGACATTGGAGACGGGGCTCAAGCTCCACTACATGAAGACCGGCAGCTTTCCGGAGACCCAGGCTGGTCTGGAAGAACTCCTCCAGGCGCGCTCGCTGGAGCGACTGCCCCAGGACCCGTGGAACCGCGACTACGTGTACATGAATGAGGGCGGCAGCCCTGTCATCCTGTCGTATGGCGCGGACGGTGTCCCAGGGGGTGATGGCAGCGACGCGGACATCACCTCCCAGATGGAGTCACCGTCCGCGAGCGCGGCCCGCCGCCCCAAGGGGCTCCGTTAGTCCGAGCCCTCGAGCACGTCAGCGGCCTGCCGCCACGCGCGCGAAGTGGTGCGCGAGGCGGTGCAGCACCTCCGTGTTGTCAGCCTCCGCCGCCTTGAGCTTGGGCAGCTGCGCCTTCAGCTCCTGGAGGTTCTTCCCGCGCTGTTGGAGGCTGTCCGCCTCGAGTTCAATCCATCGCCCCAGCTCGCTGGCGGTCAGCTCCAGGTGGAACTGGAAGCCGTAGGACGTGCCCAGCCGGAAGGCCTGCTGGGTGTACCGGTCCGTGGACGCCAGCAGCGTGGCGTCCGGGACGGGCGCATAGGAGTCACCGTGCCAGTGTGCCACCACCGTGCGCGGACGGGCCCCGGACACCACGGGGTCCTTCTGCGCCTCCGGCGTCCATCGCACCGGGCCCACGCCCACCTCGAAGCCATTCTTCCCGGGGAACACGTCCGCGCCCGCCGCCGCCGCGAGCATCTGGGCGCCCAGGCAGATGCCCAGGCATGGGCGCTCGTAGGCGAGCCGCTCCATGAGGATGCCCAGCTCCTGCCGCAGGAAGGGATGCTGCTCGGATTCGTAGACGGCCATGCGGCCGCCCATGACGACCAGCAGCTCCGCGTCCACGTCCTCCCGGCGCACGGCGCGGAAGCGGTTCACCAGCGTGAAGCCCGCCGCCTGCAACACCGGCCCCAGCAGGCCGGGCCCTTCGTGCTCCTCGTGCTGGAACACCACCGCGCGCATCGACGTCACCTCCCAAGCCGCGGGCGCCCTGCCCACCGGCTCAATCGTATTCGCAGGACGTGCAGATGTTGAGGCAGGTCCCCACCTGCTCTCTGTACTCCTTCACACATTCCTGGTTGGAGGCGCAGTTCACGTCGCTGGTACAGCCGGGCTCGCAATAGCTGAGCGTGGCGTCCGCGCAGTACTGCCCCGGCTGGCAGGGGTCATCGCCCATGAAGTCCCCGCACTCGGTGTACCCGGGCTGAAGGGGCGCCATGACACAGGCGCTGCTTCCCAGCGCGAGCAGGGCAAGGACAGCGGGCCAGAGACGGGTACGCATCGAAACACCTTTCGGGAGCAAGCGGAGGATGCCCGCTTGCTCCCGACGGCCGTCCGAACGCCGTATTCACGGTCCGTGCGTCGTTCTACTCCGCGGCCGGCACCGGGCCAGCTCGCGCGCGGACAGCTCGCTCTTGCCCGTCCCAGGCGCCTCCGTCTCCACCACCTGGAAGAGGAAGTGCGGCGACAGCAGCACCGAACGGAGCGCGAACTTCGCCGCCAGCTCGAAGCCGTCCCCCGACTCCCGCACGAGCGTGTAGACGCTCATCAACTCCGCGACCTCGTCCGGCTTCGCGGGACGCCGCCAGGCGCGGTTCGCCAGCGACTCCACCATCTGCCGGGCACAGGCTTCTTCCCCGGTGGTGGCCGGTTCGCACACGCGCAGGTGGCGCTGGGTGGCCACCGACGTGGGCGCGGGCGAGCGGGCCTCCATCCAATCCAGCAGGAGGTTGCGGACCGTGAACGTGGCCGGGTCGTAGGTGTCGTTGGTGAAGCGCACCGTGAAGCGCTTCTGTCCCGGCGAGTCCACCCGCACCGGCTGCGTGTACACCGTGGGCGTGGTGGCCGGCACGTCGAGCGACGCCACCACGATGCCATCCAGCAGCCACTGCATCCGCACCGGGTCGGGCGGCGCCTGCGTGCCCCACGCGCGCACGGAGAGCTGGTACTCGCCGGCCTGCGCGAAGGTGAAGGTGGCGGAGAGGTCGCCGTTGGACCACAGGTTCCACACGGTGCCGTTCTGCTCGCTGGCACCGGTGGTGGCGCTGGCGGACTCGGCCTCGATGCGAACGGTGCCACCTCCGGCGCTGGCGGCGCCGTCTCGGGCCCAGGCCTGATCGATGAGGTCGCACATCAGAAGGAATTCCGGAGAGTTGCAGCCCTCGTGGATTCCCGAGGGCGCGGTGGGGGGCTCGCCCCCACACGCCGGTGTGGGGTGTCGTCCCCGTTTCTCAGGCCTTGGGCTTGCGGATGCGCAGCAGCCCTTCCTGGGCCACCGAGGCCACCAGCCGGCCGTCACGCGTGTAGACGCTGCCGCGCGACAGGCCGCGCGCGTTGCCCGCCCACGGGCTGTCCATGGAGTACAGCAGCCAGTCGCTCACCTTCAGGTCTCCGTGGAACCACAGGGCATGGTCCAGGCTGGCGCCCAGGATGCGGGGCTGGAAGAAGCTGGCCGCGTGGGGCAGGAGCGCGGTGCTGATGAGGTTGAAGTCGGACGCGTAGGCCAGCACGTACCGGTGCACCTGCGGATCCTCCGGCAGGTCGCCGTTGGCGCGAAACCACACGTGCTTGATGGGCGCCTTCGCCTCCGGGTTGAACGGATCCACCGGCGCCACGGGCCGGATCTCAATCGGCTTCTCCCCCAGGAACTTCTCTCGCAGGGCTTCCGGGATGCGGGCAGACAAGCGGCTCAGCAGCTCCTGCTCCGAGGCCAGCGCCTCCGGGCCTGGCACCTCCGGCATGGGCGCCTGGTGGGAAAAGCCCTCTTCGTCCCCGTGGAAGGAGGCGATCATCGTCAGGATGGGCTCGCCCTTCTGCACGGCCACGACGCGACGCGTGGTGATGCTGCCGCCGTCCCGCACCCGGTCCACCGTGTAGACGACGGGAAGCGTCGCGTCGCCCGGGCGCAGGAAGTAGCCGTGCAGAGAGTGGACATGCCGGCCGGCGGGCACCGTCTGGCTGCCCGCGGACAGCGCCTGCCCCAGCACCTGGCCGCCGAAGAGCTGGCGGAACCCCAGGTCTTGACTCCGGCCACGAAACAGATTTTCCTCGATTTTCTCCAGTTTAAGGAGCGACAACAGCTCATCCAGGACTCGGCTCATGGCCCCTGTCGTAATCGACCAGGGCACCGGTGTCTCGGGAAGCGGCGCCCCGTCCCTGGTCCCATGCCGGGTCCCGCCCGACCGCGAAGCCGTGTCGGTTCACGATGAGAATAGACGGCTCATGCGCAGCGCCGCAGTGCATCAATGACATACGGCGTCATGGGTAGCCTCCACTTTTAGCAACCTTTGAGAGCGGAGACGCTTGAAGCGCCCCGCACTCTTGCGCGACGCTAATGCTCAACGCTGGACACTCCATCCGGGGGGCGAATGCAGTCGAATGTCTTCACGGCGGTCCTCATGCCGCTGGCGCTGGCCGTCATCATGCTCGGGCTTGGCCTGACGCTGACGCTGGCGGACTTCAAGCGGGTCATTGTCTATCCGCGCGCCATCCTGGTGGGCCTCGGCTGCCAGATGTTGGTGTTGCCGGTGGCGTGCCTGCTCATCGCCCACGCTTTCAGTCTGCCGCCGGAGCTGGCGGTGGGGCTGATGCTGCTGGCGGCGTCCCCTGGCGGCGCGACGGCGAACCTCTTCAGCCACCTGGCCCGCGGTGACGTGGCGCTCAACATCACGCTGACGGCGGTGAACAGTGCGCTGTCGCTCGTCACGCTGCCGCTCATCATCAACCTGTCGCTGGCGCACTTCATGGACGAGGGCCGCGCGGTCCCCATGCAGTTCGCGAAGATCGTGCAGGTGGTGCTCATCGTGCTGGGGCCGGTGAGCCTGGGCATGTTCATCCGCTCGCGCAGCGCGGCCGTGGCGCAGCGCATGGACAAGCCCATTCGCATCCTGTCCACCCTCTTCCTCGTCGCGGTGATTGCAGCGTCCGTGTACACGGAGCGCGCGAATGCGCTGAGCTTCTTCCGCCAGGTGGGCCCGGCGGCGCTGGCCTTCAACCTGGTGAGCCTCGCGGTGGGCTACTTCGTGCCCATCCTGCTGCGCCTGCCCCGGCGGCAAGCGGTTGCCATTGGCATGGAGATTGGCATTCACAACGGAATGCTTGCGATTGCCATCGCGCTCAGCCCGACGCTGCTGGCGAACTCGACCATGGCCATTCCCCCGGCCATCTACAGCCTCATCATGTACTTCACCGCGGCGGCCTTCGGCTTCTATGTCAGCCGGCGCTACGCGGATGAGCAGGACCCCGCTGTACACCGCACCCCCACGTCACTTCCCGAGAAGGTGTCTCGATGACGCTGCGTCGACCGCTGTCCGTGCTTTCCCTGTCACTTTGCCTGGGATTCTCCGCACCAGCCGCCGCCGAAGAGCCCGAAGCCGCTGCCCTGCCGTCGACTCCGCAGACAGCCCCCAAGCCCACGGACGCCCCCACGGCCCCCACGCTCCCGCCGCTGGGGCCCGACACCCGTCTGTACTTCGCCAACATCAACTTCCTGCGTTGGAACCCGCTGGGCATGGAGACCCAGAACCGGATCATCCTCCAGAAGCGGATGTTCGACGGCGAGTCCATGTTGACGCGCGACAACTTCGTCAACGGCGCGTTCGCCATCAAGGCCAACCCCGCCTCGGTGAAGATTGGCCCCGTCTTCGAGATTCAGCCGCTGGCCATCTTCAACCTGCGGGCGACCTATGAGTACGTCCGGTACTTCGGCACCTTCGGGTTCCTCCAGTCGTACAACAACCCGATGCTGGACTTCTCCGACGACGCGCGCGACCTGACGGAGGACGCCGCGTACAGCACCTCGGGTCACCACTACATGGTGGAGCCCACGCTCCAGGCGCGCTTCGGCTCGTTCGTGGTGCGGAGCAAGGCGTCCATCGAGTACTGGAACGTGGCGCTGCGCGAGGGCAACGGCGCGTCCTTCTACGACGCGCTGCTGGACACGCTCATCCCCGGCCGGGGCTGGGTGTTCACCAATGACACCGACCTGATGATGCTGACGACGCCGCAGCTCACGCTGGGGGCCCGCTTCAGCGGTGTGTGGCCGCGCTACCAGGATGGCTCGGGTGGCGCGCAGAACGTGGACAACAGCCACACGCGCATCGGCCCCATGCTGGCGTACGCCCTGAACACGCGCGAGGGCTCGTCGTTCAACCGGCCGACGATCCTGCTGAACTTCGCGTGGTACCTGAACCACCCGAACCGTGGCGGCGCCCTGCCCTACATGATGGGCGCCTTCGCCTTCACGTCCGACTTCCTGGGCGGCTAGGCGGAGGACTTCCGCCGGGCGTCCTGTCTTGGGGACGCCCGGCATCGAAGCAAGGAGGGGCCCGCGAAGGCGCCCGTCCGAATCAGTGCTCGTCGTGGGGTCCGTGGGCGTGGCCGTGCTCCAGCTCCTCGGCCGTCGCGGCGCGGACGTCCCGCACGGTGACCTCAAAGTGCAGCGTCTTGCCGGCCAGCGGGTGGTTGAAGTCCACCAGCACGGAGTCGGCCTTCACTTCCTTGATGAAGAAGTCCACCTCGTCCCCGTCCGGGTCGGTGGCGCTGAGCACGCCGCCCGCCACCAGCTCCAGGCCCTCCGGGAACTCCGTCTTCGGGACTTCCTCGATGCCTTCCGGGTCGTAGTCGCCGTAGCCCTCGTCGGGACCCACCGTCACCTGGAGGGTGTCACCGCGCGACTTGCCCTCGAGCGCCTTCTCCAGGCCCGGGACGATTTCCTCGTGCCCCTGCAGATAGACGAGCGGCTCCCCCGGCTCGCTCTCGTCCACGGCCTTGCCGTCGCCGAGGTGGAGGCGGAAATCGATGGAGACGACGCTGTCCTTGGTAATTTTCATGGGGCCCTCATAGCGCACGGCCGTGGCGTGTGCCTCAATCATGTGCCTGTCTGACAATGAGGCGAGCGTCCCGCCTGGATCGACTGTCCGATTCCAGTGGTGCGGAAGCCCAGAAGCGTCAGGTTCCCGAGCGCGGGCTCCCCATTCCCAGGTCCAGCGAGGCCGCCCGGGTGCTCCGGGCCAGGCGCGTCTCCAGGCGAAGGATTCGGCGGTGGTGGTCCACGGGCAGCTCCGCCGCCGAGGCCAGCTTCGCGTGGTGCAGCGCCCGCGCGAGGTCCTTGAGGCCATGCTCGTACAGCTTGGTGAGCTGGAGGTGCAGCGTCGCGGCCTGGAAGCCCTGGGCGGTCTGCAGTGCCTGGTGCAGGTGCGCCGCAGCGGCCGAGGCGTCACCCGCCTTGCGTGACAGCCGGGAGGCCAGGGCCAGGGCTTCGATGCCCACGGCGCCGGTGTCCCCCGCCGCCGCGGCCCGGGCGAAGGCCTGGGCGCGCTCGTAGTCGCGGGCCCGGAGCGCCACGCCCGCGAAGCCGAGCAGGTCGCGAGGGTCCGCGTCCCGGGGCACGGAGGCGCCTGCGCCCCCTGCTCGGAAGCGGCGGACCAGCTCACCGAGCAGGGCCGCCAGGAGGAGGAGGTCGTTGACGTTGTGCTCCAGCACGGGCGTCAGCGCCGAGCCGTCTCCGCCGCGCAGGTAGCGGAAGTACAGGTCGGGAATCAGCGAGCCGTCCACGTCGTCGACGCGCCGGAAGCCGAGGACCTGGTCTTCCAGGTGGACCAGTCGCGTGCCGGCGCCCCGGTGCTTGAAGACGCGGCGGGCGCAGTGGAGCAGGTCCAGGTGGGGCAGCTCCACGGGCGCGGGGACTCGGTTGAGGACGAAGCGCGTCCGCAGGAGCGGCCAGTCGAAGCTCTTGCCGTTGAAGGTGACGAGGCAGGAGGACGCGGCCATGCGCTCGGCGAGCGAGCGCAACATGGGGGCCTCTTCTCCCAGGCGCCGCAGGAAGAGCTGGTGCACCTTGAGCGAGCGGCCCTCGAACCACGCCAGCCCCACGAGGAATGGCACGGTGCCCGTTCCTCCGGCGAGCCCGGTGGTCTCCGTGTCCAGGAAGAGCATCCGCTGGAAGTCCACGCCGGCCAGGTCCGCGTGCAGCGCGAGGCTGGCGACCAGGGGGCCTTCCACGTCCAGGGCCGCGGCGAGAGGCGCGGAGCCGTGGTGGTGTTCCGGGGAGAGGATGCGCTCGGAGATGTGGACCGTGCCGTGGGCCGTGGCACGGGACTCCACGGGCAGCGGGCCAGGGGGCGCTGGCGGTGGCGTGCCCCGGCGCGCGGCGGCCAGGCCCTGACGCTCCGACCAGTCCGACAGCATCCGGCGCAGGCTGTCGACGCGGGGATCTCGGGGGGCGGGTGGAGTCGAGGCCGTGACGGGGCGTGCTGCCGGGGCCTCCACCGTGCCCTCCGCGCGGGCGACCTGCGATTCCGCGTCGGCGGGCGTGGACGGCGCCTCCATGCGCCGGGCTTGCACCAGCTTCGCCAACTGCGCGGCGAGCGCGTCGGGCACGCCCGCTTCGGCCCCAGGCGCGGGCATGGAATCCGCGCGCGCGGCGGGCTCGGCCTGTGGCTCCGCCACGGGGGGCTTCGGGGGTGACTTGCCCCCGGGGCCCACGCTCGTCAGGCGCGCCAGCTTGCGCTTGAGGTCCACGGCCGCGCCTCCCGGTTACTGCATTCCCGCGACGCCCAGCGCCGATAGCACTTCGAGCGCCAGTCGCTTGCGCGGATGCGGGTCCACGGGCGCCTGCCCCGGCATCGCCCCCGCGGCAGGGCCGATACACGCCGGACAGCCATCCTCGCACGTGCACGACTCCAGCAGCCGGCGCGCGCGGTTCAGCAGCTCGTCCCGCTGGTCATACAGCCGCGCCGCCAGCCCCACGCCGCCGGGCACGTTGTCGTACAAGAACAGCGTCGGGTCGAAGCCCACGCCACCATCCTTGCGGGGCGGTCCCTCCGCGTCATCCCGGCTCCCCAGTGTCTTGCCGATATCCCGAGGGTCGATCATCAACCCCACGCACGCCACCGTGCGCAGCGCCGTGGTCAGGCCGCGAAGCGCGTCGATGACCGCCGGTCGCGGCGCTTTCATGGCGCGCACCACCGTCTCCGGCACCGTCAGCCAGAGCGCCGTGGTGTGCATCTGCATCTCCGGCAGCGCCACGTCGCCGTAACCGACGTTCTCATGCGTGTGGTACTTGATCTTCTTGTACCCCACGACCTTCTCGATGACGCTCACCTCGCCCATGCCCGCCTGAAGGTCCGGGCCCATGGGCGCGGCCTGGTCCTCCTGGATGACGTGCACGCGCACGTAGGTCATCGCGTCGGTGAAGTAGTCCGGCGCCACCTTCCGCACGAAGGCCTTGTGGTTCTCGTAGTCGAAGCGCTCGACCTGATACTGCTCGGCCTCGTGTTGGTAGATGGCCTGCTCGTGCAGCATCGTGTGCGCCGAACGGAAGTCCATCTCCGCCAGCGTCCGGTCCGTCCCCTTCTCGATGATGACCACGTTGTCCCAGCCCACGCTGCGCAGTGACACGTGGTTGGCCGGATACGCATCCGTGGACCAGTGGAACACGCGACGGCCCGCCTCGCCCACGGTGGGGTGCACCACCTCGTGCTGCGCGAGGAACCCGAGCGCCTCCGTGGTGGACTCCGGCGGCACGTCCCCGAAGGGCTCTCCCTCCTCGAACGGCAATTCGAAGGACGCGCACTTGAGGTGCTGGACCAGAATCTCCACGTTGTCCGGGTCGATGCGCGCGTGCTCCACCGGCGAGCCCACGAGGAAGCGCGGGTCGCCGGCGAGGTACTGGTCCAGCGGCGCGCTCGACGTCACCAGCAGGGCCAGGCTCCCCTCTCCGCGCCGCCCTGCCCGGCCGAATCGCTGCATCAGCGCCGCCACCGAACCCGGGTAGCCCGCGCACACCACCGCGTCCAGCGAGCCGATGTCGATGCCCAGCTCCAGCGCGTTGGTGGCCACCACGCAGCGCACTTCACCCGCACGCAGCGCCGCCTCCGTGGCGCGCCGCGTGCCCGGCAGATACCCACCGCGGTAGCCCTGGATGAGGGACGGGTCCAACTTCTCCTCGACGAAGCGGTCGCGGAGGTACTTGAGCATCACCTCGATGTTGTTGCGCGACTGCCCGAAGAGCAGCGTCGACACGCCCGCGCGCACCAGGTCGGCCGTCAGCCGCACCGCCGTCTTGAGATAGCTGGCCCGGATGCCCAGCTCCGCGTTCACCACGGGCGGGTTGAACACCATGACGCGGCGCTCGCCGGAAGGCGCTCCGCTCTCCGACACCAGCGTCACGTCCCGCCCGAGCATCCGCCGCGCGTGGGCTTCTGGATTGCCAATGGTGGCCGACGCCGCGACGAACACCGGGTCCGCGCCGTGGAAGCGTGCCACGCGCTGGAGCCTGCGCAGCACGTTGGCCAGGTGAGAGCCGAAGACACCCCGGTACGTGTGCAGCTCGTCGATGACGACGTAGCGCAGATTGGAGAACAGGCGCGCCCAGCTCGCATGGTGCGGGAGGATGCCCGTGTGCAGCATGTCCGGGTTGGTGAGCAGCACACCGCTGCGCTCCCGCGCGGCCCGGCGCGCATCCGCCGGCGTGTCACCATCGAAGGTGATGGCGCCGTGGGACAGGCCCGCCTCGCGCATCAGCGCGCGCAGGGACTCTTCCTGATCTCTGGACAGGGCCTTGGTGGGAAACAGGTACAGCGCCCGCGCCTGGGGCTCCCGCGCGAAGCGGTCCAGCAGCGGCAGGTTGTAACAAAGGCTCTTGCCGGACGCGGTGGGCGTGGCGATGACCAGGCTCTGGCCCGCCCGCGCCAGCCGGTACGCCTCCGCCTGGTGCGAGAAGAGCTGCTGGATGCCCCGCTTCTCCAGCGCGTCGCGCACCTGGGGCGCCACCTCTTCCGGAATGGGCGCGAAGACGCCCGCCCGCGCGGGGGTGGCCTCATCCAGGACGAAGCAGGAGCGGAGCTGCCGGTCCGACCGCCACCCCTCCAGCACGGAGTCCAACCCGCGAGGCGCGTTCCACGGCGTGCGACGGGCCCCTCCGAAAGCGCCCGGTTCCTTCTCTGGCTTCATGGGCCGGGCACTGTACAGACGTATACCGAGGCAAACAACGCGGGAGCGCACCTCATTGGTTTGAGCTCCAGCCAATACGCACAGAGGCGGACGTGCGGGCACTCCACTAGTGTGCCGCGCCGTGGCCCTCGCCATCTTCCTGTTCACCTACGTCTTCATCGCCGGTGCGCGCCTTCCGTACCTGAAGCTGGACCGCCCCGGGGGCGCGCTGCTGGGCGCCGTGCTGATGGTCGTCTTCGGCGTCGTCACTCCCGCCGAGGTCTACAACCACAGCGCCGACGCGAACCGTCACGCCATCGACGCGGACACCATCGTCCTCCTGCTGGGGATGATGCTGCTGGCGGCGTACATGTCCCAGGCGTCCTTCTTCCGCACCGCGGGCGCGTGGGCCGTGCGCAGGGCGCACACGCCCCGGCGGTTGCTGCTCGCCGTGACGTTCATCTCGGCCGCGCTGTCCGCGTTCCTGGTGAATGACACCGTGTGCTTGATGCTCACGCCCCTGGTGCTGGCCACCGTGGAGGACGCGCGCCTGCCACCAGCTCCGTACCTGCTCGCGGTGTGCATGGGCAGCAACAGCGGCTCGGTGGCGACCTTCACCGGCAACCCGCAGAACATGCTCATCCAGGGGGCCTCCGGGCTGTCCTACGCCAGCTTCGCGGCGTACATGGCCCTGCCTGCCCTGCTCTCCACTGCGGTGGTCGCCGCCGGACTCCTATACCTGTTCCGGCATGACCTGCCTGTGAAGCAATTCGAGCCCAACCCTCCGCCTCCGCCCGTGGACCGGGGCATGATGGTGCTCACCTTGACGGTGCTGTCCGGGGTTGTCGTGGCCTTCTTCGCCGGGCTGCCCATGAGCTGGAGCGCCCTGGCCGGCGCGGCCCTGGTGATGGCCCTGGCCCGCCGCGAGCCCCGCGAGGCGCTGGAGCGCGTGGACTGGGTGCTGCTGCTCTTCTTCGCCAGCCTGTTCGTGGTCGTCTATGGCGTGAACAAGCACGGCTACGCGGAGGACATCCGCTTCCTGTTCGAGCCCCTCATGGCGGGCCCGCCCCTGCGGGAGACGCTGGGCTTCGCGGGGCTGACGCTGGTGGCGTCCAACCTGTTCAGCAACGTGCCCTTCGTCATGCTGGCGCGGACGTGGGTGCCCACGCTGCACGACGTGGAGCTGGGCTGGCACGTGCTCGCGCTGGGCTCCACGCTGGCGGGGAACCTCACGCTGGTAGGGAGCGTGGCCAACCTCATCGTGTTCGAGGCCGCGCGCGGGAAGGTCAACATGAGCTTCCTCCGCTTCCTCCGCGTGGGCCTCCCGGTGACGCTCGTCAGCTTCGTCGTCGGGCTGAGCGTGCTCCTGGTGGAGCACGCGCTGTTCTGAAGCAGGCCGTGTGACTCAGGGGTCGGGGTCCGGCAGCTCGCCGGGCGCCAGCTCGTCTTCCGGAGGCTTCGTCGCCTCGGGTGCCGGAGCCGAGGCGCCCGCCTTGCCGGGCACCACGTCCGAAGCCGCCGCGGAAGCCCGGGGCGGCGGCGCGCCACCGCGGTCGGTGGGCGTCAGGTCCTTCACGAACATTCGCGCCACCTCGTCCAGCATGGACGTCATCGCCGCGCGGAAGAGTGACGGGTCCTTGCCCACCTTGAACGGGTCCAGGTGCTCCTTGCCCTCGGCCACCTGGTCCATGGCGAACGGGCGACGCCACACCTCCGTGCGCCCGTCCAGGGTGAACATGCGGCCATAGCCTCGCAGGTACGCGCCCGCTCGGCCGTCTTCGCTGCGCATGCCGTAGTCCTGGATGACGAACTCGACGATGGTGTCCGCGCCCAGCGACGCCACCAGGTCGTAGTCCGGCGCGTTGGCCGGCACCTCCTCCACCAGGAAGCTCTCCAGCACCGAGGCCACCCGCGCGGGGTCCACCACGTGCGTCCACGGGAACTCACGCGGCAGTTGCGACAACGTGGTGACCCGGAGGCGCTCGGAGATCTCGAAGCGCGTGACGGCTTGAAGCAACTTCACCGTCAGCCGCCGGTCCGCCTCCACCGGCTCCAGCTTCTTGAGCTTGTTCCGGTACGCCGAGTCGTCGCGGAACACGTGGCTCTTGGGACCGGCCCCGTCCTCGATGCGAGAGATGAAGGCCGGACGCTGGACGCGGTCCAGGTCCGCGCCAGCCAGGCGCTGCGACGCACAGCCCGAAGCCAGCAGCAGTGCGAGAAACGGCAGTATCCGTTGCGTCATGGAGGGACTGTTCTACCCCATTCCCGTCCCTCACGCTCCTCCCCGGCCTCCTGGGTGTTGGCGGGTCTGCGGTCGTGCCTGACTGGCTGCTATGCTTCACAGCTGTGAAACAGCCGCCTGTCACACCCTCTGTCTCGCTCCCTGGCCGCAAACGCCGGCTTGGGGAGATTCTCATGGACGCCGGGCTCCTCTCGGAAACCCAGCTCCGCTCCGCCCTCGCGGAACAACGCAAATGGGGCGGCAAGCTGGGCCTCACCCTGGTGCAGATGGGGTACGTGGACGAAAGCTCCATGGTCCACGCCCTGTCGCGGCAGCTCGCCATTCCCACGGTGGATCTGGAGCAGCACACTGCGTCCGCGGTGGCGTTGCAGGCGCTCCGGGCGGACATCGCCGAGCGCTACACCGTCTTCCCCATCGCCGCGGATCCGGCGACGAAGACGCTCACCGTCGCCACCGCCGACCCCACCAACGTGGAGGCGTTCCAGGAGCTGGCCTTCCACTGTGGCCAGCGCATCCAGGTGGTCGTCTCGAGCGCCTCGTCCATCGAGCGCGCCATCCGCCGCCACTACCACGGGGAGGTCACCTCCACGACGGCGACCCCGCTGTCCTTCGGCATGGACGAGCCCACCTTCGAGCTGGCGCCCCCGGCCGAAAGCGCTCCCGTGTCGATGGCCGTGCGCGCGGCCTCGGCGACCCTGGCGCAGCCCGGCCGTGAGACGGAGCTCACCCAGCGCGTGGAGGAGCTGACGCAGCAGGTGGCGGGGCTGGAGCGGATGGTGGCCCAGCAGGCCCGCTCGCTGCGGGCCATGCTGGAGCTCCTGGAGACGCGCGGCCTGGTGACGCGAGACGACTACCTCGCCAAGGTGCGCTGACCTCAGACGAGGATGAGGTCTTCCTCGACGCCGGCTTCGGTCAGCACGCGCTGCGTGCGCCGGAGCCGTTCGTCGCTCAGGTCGGAGATCAGGGCCAGGATCTGCGGATGGCTGGAGATGAGCGCGTCGAAGTCGGCGCGCGGCAACCGCAGCAGCGTGGTGTGCCGGGTGGCGGTGACGGTCGCGGTGGCAGGCGTCTTCTGGAGCAGGGAAATCTCTCCGAACACGTCCCCTTCCCGGAGCTGCGTCAGCAGGTGGCCGTCCTTGCGAACCTCCACCTCGCCGGACAGGACCACGTAGAGGCCGTCCGTCGCGTCGCCGTCACGGATGATGACGGTGTCACGCTCCACGTCCCGGGAGCGGAAGCGCTCCACGAGCGCGCGCCGGTCCTTCCGCCCGAAGAGGCGGAACAGCTCCGACGTGTTCATCACGTTCGTCAGCATGCGCTGCCGGCAGAACTTCTTCAGGGCCTGGGCCACCTGCGGGTGGCTTCCCGAGAGCTCGCCGAGCACGCTGGCGGAGATCTCCAGGAGCTGGGTGTCGTCGGACGCGGACTCCACCGAGGCCGTGCGCGCCGCGCCGGACAGCAGGGCCATCTCTCCGAAGAAGGTGCCTCCTTCGAGCGTCGCGATGTCCTGGCGCTGGCCCTCCTCCGTCCGGAAGACGCGCACCGCGCCCTCGCAGATGACGTAGAAGGCATCTCCGTGGCTTCCCTGCTCGATGATTCGCTCGCCCGGGCCGAAGCGGCGCAGCGGGCAGCGCTCGAACAGCTCGATGAAGGCGTCGCGAGGCAGATCCGAGAAGAGCGGGATCGTGGGCAGCGCGTCCAGGGAACCCGCTTCGGGAGGGACTTCCTCGGTCAGGCTGTAGATCTCATCCTCGAGGCCGTCGCTGATGGACGTGCCCCTCAGGCCTTGTCGATCCAAGCCCGCCTGCGCGGCCAGCTCCACCGCGTGCAACAGGGAGTCGGCTTCCAGCTCCAACTCGGTGAAGGAGGACGGACGCGTCGCCGTCCGGAAGGAGGCGCCCAGCGCGGGTGACAGGTCGTGGCCCGGGAGCGCGGTGGCGCCCGCGGGGACCGGTGGGTCGGCACGGCGCGACCGCAGTCCTGGGGGCGCGGAGGAGGCCGCGGCTTCAGCACCGGCGGGCGCGGCCTGCGCGGTGATGGGCGACGACAGGGCTTGCCAGCGGCCGCTGTTCGAGACGGACCGTGGCGGTGCGGACGGCGCGGGTTCGGGCGCGCGAGCAGCGCCCACCGCGGGCAGCCGCTGCGACGCGCGGGGTGCCAGTCCTGGCGGCAACGCGCTCGTCGCCGGACGCGCACCTCCGGGTTGAACAGCGGGAATCCGGGTCGCGAGCGGCGGCGCTTCTGGCTCACGGATGGCCATCGCGGGCGGGATTGAGGCCGCCACGACGGGCTCCAGGTCCAGCGTCAACTCCACGCCAGCGGTCCCCTCTTCCGACGCCAGTCCTACCTCGACTGAGTGGACGACTTCTTCGGTGCCACGCGTGGACGCCTCGGTGGACAACAACAGCTCTGGAGGCAGCTCCGCGGACAGGTCCACCGCGGGACCGCCGGCCTCCAACGGGGCTGGCGAAGCAGTGTCCTCTGCCTCCCCCACATCAATGGCGGCGCCGGACGCGCGCACTGTCTCGGGCAGGCGCGACGCCCCAGCAGGCTCGGAGGACGCCTTCACCGTCACGGACGACGCGCTGCTCATCGGCCCCCGGGCCCGTGCGCCCATGGGCGTTCCCCGGCGCGCGTACAGGTCCGCGAGCATCTGCTGCACGCCACGGTGCGCGGGGTCCAGCTCGAGGATGAGCTTGCTCGCGGCGATGGCGCGCGGAAGGAACCCCTCGCGCGCGAAGCCTTCCGCGGCGGATTGATACGCCGAGATGGCCCGGTCCCGCTGCCCCGCCTTCACCCAGGCATCCCCGGAGCGCAGGCGTGACTGATGGTCCTTGGGCTCGGCCCGGCAGTAGTCCTCGTAGAGCTCCGCCGCCTTGGAAAAGCGTCCCTTGGTGAATGCCTCGGACGCCTTGTCCTTGAGCTTGCGCAACTCCATCAGCGAGCACCCTCCGACGCGGTGCTCGCGGACGCCGGTGCGGCGCCCGCGGCCTCACGCACCGTCCGGAAGTAGTCCGCCTTGAGGGCCTCCAGCTGGTCCGCGTGCTCGGCGCTGCCCAGCTTCCGGAGCGACGAGGCCGCCGCGGCGCGAATCTCGGGCAGGTCGTGGAACAGGTCCTTGGCCACCGCGTCCGCCGCCTGCGCGTCGCCGATGCTCCCCAGCGCCAGCAGCACGTCGCGGCGGGCCACGCTGTTGGGCTCGTCCAGCGCCTTCACCAGCGTGGGCACGGCGTCCTTCGCCTGAATCCGTCCCAGCAGGGCTGCCGCGAGCGCCGCTTCCGGTCCACCTTCGCGCACCACGGCCTGGAGCTGCGCGGAAGCGGAGCCCGGCACCGCGCCGGCGCGCGTGAGCGCATCCAACACCAGCAGCTTCTCGCTCCCCATCTTCGGCAGCACTTCGATGAGCGCGGCCTGCCCCGCCTCGCCGGCCTCCGCCAGCGCCTGGGCCAGGGCCTTTTGCAGGTCGCGGTCCGGCTCGACGAGCCCGGCCTTGGCCACGTTGACGCCCTCGGGGCCCAGCCGCGCCAGTCCCACCAGGGCCGCCACGCGCAGCGCGGCGCTGGAATCCTGGGTGTAGCCGGTGAGCAGCTCCAGGGCGCCGGGCGCCTTCAGCGCCCCCAACGCTCGCAGCAGCGTCGCCAGCGGCACCAGCCGCTCCGGCGCCACGTCGTCGTACAGCTCGGTGGGCACGCGGTGCCGCACCACGTCCCGCCCGGACTCACGCACCCGGGCAGCATTGAGCTCCTTCACCCGCCCCAGCAGGTCCGCGTGCCGCGACGGCCGATCATCCTTCAGGCCAGGCGTCGACGGGGGGGGCGGCATGGTCGAAGGGTCGAACCCCACGCCGAACTTCTCTGGGAGCGCTTGGGTCACCCAGTCGGCGCGCAGCGCTTCCAGTCCCTTGACCTCCTGCTCGTAGAGCTTCTGCAACGCGGGCACCACGGAGGCATCCCCCACCTCCGCCACGGCCTCCACCGCGAGCAGGCGCAGCGTGGCGTCGGGATGGCTCAGCCACGGCACCACCTTGCCGAGCAGCGGCAGCGCCGCGGGTCCCAGCCCCTCGACGGCCTGGAGGCCACTGGCGGCCGTGGCCGGACGTGCCAGCCGCTCGCCAATGGCGTCCACCGGACAGCCGCCGCGTGAGCGCATGCTCCGGCCCGCGACGAGCGCCTCCGCCGGTGCGCCCTCCATGACGATGGCGCACAGCGCAGCATCCGTCTGCGGCGTTCGGGGGAAGGACACGATGGCGTCGATGGCCAGCGGGCTGACGGCGCTCTTCTCCACCGCCACCAACTGGAGGCGCTGCGTGGCCACCGGATCCTGAAGCTTCATCAGGGCGTGGATGGCGGACTCGCGCAGCTCGGGGAAGTTCTCCTCCAGCAGCAGCGCGATGGGGCTCACCGCGCGCTTGTCGCCGGCGTCACCCAGCCCGCGCACGGCGGCGGCGGCGAGGATGACCTGGCTGTCGCGAACCAAGGGCAGCAGCCGGTTGACGGCGTCGGGACGGCCGCTCTTGCCCAGCTCCTCGGCGGCGCCCACGCGCTCGGGCAACGCGCCTTCGGTCAACGCGAGCTGGTTGCGGTCCCACTGGGAGCGGGCCTCGGCGGCGACCACCTCCGCCATGGCCCCCGGAACGTTGGCGTTCTTCAGGGCCTGGACGATGACCTGACGCGTGGCCCGGCCCCGCCGTCCGTACTGGAGCGTGAGGTACGCCTTGGCCTTTTCGTTGTTCACCTTGGACAGCGCCATGGCGGCGCGGCCCTGGACCTCTTCGTCCTGGTCCTCGAGCAATTCGCCCAGGAGGTCCACGACGCGGGCGTCCTGGCTCTCTCCCAGCGCCACGGCGGCCTCGGCCCGGACGATGGCGGCGAAGTCCTTCGCCGCGCGGGTGAAGAGGACGAGGTCATCCGGGTTGCCCTGCCCGGCCAGCTTCTTCACCGCGAGAGCGCGGACCTCCGGACGAGGACTCTGAAGGTCCGCGAGAAGCTGGTCCCTGCTGCCGTTGCAGCCGAGGAGCAGGGCAAGTGCGAGAATGAGGGGGCGTGCGCCGGTTCGCATCGGTCTCCGGTGAGGGAAACGGTGTAGGAGTTGGCGCCGGTTATATCAATCCCCCTCGATTCCCGCCCAATCCACCGCGTCATGTATCAACGCGGACGGCGAGGCCCCCGGGGAGGCGGCCGGCCCGCGCCGCCTCGGGGACGCTCATTGCTCCAGCTCGGGGCGCTTGCCCGCTCCTTCTTCTTGCCCCAGTCCTGGAATCCGCCGGACTTCTCGGCGGGAGGACCCTTGCGAGCCCCGGCCCGGACGACGCGTTCACGGGGATTCCCGCTTTCGTCGGTGGGCGTCCAGGTGCTGCGTGCGGGGCGTCCGCCCTCGGAGCCCTCACGGCGAGGACCACCTCGGCCACGCGGAGCGTCTGCCCCTTCGGCGCGAGGCTTCCACTCACGGCGCTCCGGGCGGCCCGCACCCGCGCCTCCGGAACGGGGCGAGTACGGACGGCCTTCACCCCGCGGGGCACGGCTGGCGCCGCCGCCAGCCCCCCACGACTTGCGCTCCGGACGGCCTTCGCCACCCGCGCGCGGTGCGCGAGTCCGCGGCGCGGCGTCTCCGCCCGCGCTCCACTCACGGCGCTCCGGACGACCCGCGCCACGGCTCTTGGGGGCTCCGCCCTCGTCACCGCCAAAGGAGCGACGGGCGCCGCCGGCACCACCGAATGCGCGCCCCGCACCGCGAGCGCCCGTGTCACGGCTCCGCGGACCGCTGCCCGCATCGCCGCCGAAGGAGCGGCCCGGACCACGGCTCCGAGGAGCGCCTGCCTTGTCACCGCCGAAGGAACGGCCGCGCGGTGCGCCCTCATCGCCACCGAACGAACGGCGTGCGGGCCTGCCCTCGTCACCGCCGAAGGAGCGGCGCGCGGGCTTGCCCTCGTCACCACCAAAGGAGCGGCGCGCGGGCTTGCCCTCGTCACCACCAAAGGAACGGCGCGCGGGCCTGCCCTCGTCACTGCCGAAGGAGCGGCGTGCGGGCTTGCCCTCGTCACCACCGAAGGAACGGCGCGCGGGCCTGCCCTCATCACCGCCGAAGGAACGGCGCGCGGGCTTGCCCTCGTCACCACCGAAGGAACGGCGCGCGGGCCTGCCCTCGTCACCGCCGAAGGAACGGCGCGCGGGCTTGCCCTCGTCACCACCGAAGGAACGGCGCGCGGGCCTGCCCTCATCACCGCCGAAGGAACGACGCGCGGGCTTGCCCTCGTCACCGCCGAAGGAGCGGCGCGCGGGCCTACCCTCGTCACCACCGAATGAGCGGCCACGCGGCGCGCCAGCCTTGTCACCGCCGAAGGAACGGCCACGCGGCGCGCCCTCATCGCCACCGAACGAACGGCGCGCGGGCTTGCCCTCGGCCGAACCCGCCTTGGGCCGACCGAAACGCGCCAGGCTCGAACCACCCGCGGACGCGGCCTTGGCCGCACGGGCCGGCGCCTTGCGCGCGGGCTTGGCGGCCACGGGCGCATCATCATCCATGGACAGCTCCGCCTCATCGTCCGAGTCGAAGCCCGGAGCCGCCCGGCCATGCCGGCGCGGAGGCAGCCGCAGCTCCCCCGTCGGCGGCGCGGCCTTGCCATCCGACACCGCGTTCAGCAGCTCCACCTCGCTCGTCTTGAGCGGGCGCAGCTCACCGGGGCGCAGGCCTTCCACGCCCACGCCGGCGTAGGACGGACGGAACAGGCGCACCACCGGGTGCCCCACCGCCGCGCACAGCCGCTTGATGAGGTGCGGGCGTCCTTCCGCCACGACAATCTTCAGCCAGGTGTTCCGCTCCGCCGCCTCGAACACGCTCACCGACACCGGCGTGGCCATGCCGTCCTCGAGCCGCACGCCGCCGCGCAGCTTGTCCAGCGTGGCCGTGTCCGGAGCGCCCTTCACCTTCGCCAGGTAGGTGCGCGGCACCTGGAAGCTGGGGTGCGTCAGCTTGTGCGCCAGCGCCCCATCATCCGTGAACAGCAGCGCGCCTTCGGCGTCGTAGTCCAGCCGGCCCACCGGGAACAGGCGCTTGCCCGTCTCTTCCACGTAGTTGGCCACCGTGGGCCGGCCCTGCGGGTCCGACAGCGTCGTCACGACGCCCACGGGCTTGTAGAGCAGGAAGTAGGAGGATTCATCCGGAGGCGTGACGAGCGTCCCGTCCACCGTCACCAGGTCGGTACCGGGCTCCACCCGGCTGCCCAGCTCCGTCACCGTCTTGTTGTTCACCGCGACGCGGCCCGCGGTAATCAGCTCTTCTGCATGCCGGCGCGAAGCAACTCCCGCGCGGGCCAGGTACTTCTGTAGTCGTTCGGCCGCCATACCATCCTTCTTCCATGCTGCCCGTCACTCGGGCTTGGGCCCCGTCGTATCACCCGTCTCGGGTTTCGGGGGCGTCGTGTCCAGGACGCTGGAGCTGACCTTTTGTGTCCGGTCCGCGGCCGCCATGGCCTCTTCCAGGTCCTCTAGCGCGGCTTCACTGGCCGCCGCGCTCTTCTCCATCCGCTTCGTGAATGCCGGGTCCGACAGCGCTTCCACCGTCCCCGCAGCCGGGGGCGCCGGCTTGTCTTCCTTCTCGACGATCTCCCGGTGCTCCTGCGTCAGCTCGTGGAACTCACGCAGCGTGGGCAGGGCAGACAGGTCCTTCAGTGCGAAGAACTCCAGGAACTCGCGCGACGTTCCATAGAGGATGGGCCGCCCCACTTCTTCACGCTTGCCCAGGATCTTCACCAGCTTGCGGTCCATCAACGCCTTGATGACCGCGCCGCAGTCCACGCCGCGGATGTCCTCGATTTCTGGCCGGGTCACCGGCTGCCGGTACGCGATGATGGCCAGCGTCTCCACCGCCGCCCGGGTCAGCCGCTGTGGCTTCACCCGCAGGTAACGCCGGACATATTCACCCGAATGCGGGTCCGTCCGGAACTGCCACCCGCCCGCAACCTCGTACAGCACGATGCCGCTGATGCCGTCGCGGTGGATGCCGGAGAGCTGGTTGAGGGCCTCGGCGATGAGCTCCCGCTCGATGCCGGTGGCCATGTACAGCTCGTCCACTGACAGCGGACGCTCCGCCACGAAGAGCACGCTCTCGATGACGGTGCGGATGCGGTCCGTGGACAGCTTGCGGCTCTTGGAGAGGAGCTTCTCAAAGGACGTCTCCAGGTCCGGAGGCGCCTCGTCCGAGTCCTCCTCGATGGAGGCCGCTTCCAGCTCGTCCAGCTCATCCGCCGGGCCGGGGCCCGTGACAGCAGCGATTTCCTCTTCGGAGAACGGGCCAGGGCCACCGGGCGTGCCCGGTTCGGGAGTCTCGTCCTGCGGTCCGTTGCTACCGGTAGTCACTGTCGTCGACCTCCGTGGGAGCCAGCTTCTCCAGCGCGTCCCCGTTGGGCAGCAGCAGGATGGGCCCCAGCGGCTCGTCCTGCACCACCCGGATGAGCCGCCGCTTCACCATCTCCAGGATGGCCAGGAAGGTGATGACCACCTCCTGTCGCGACGGGGTTTCCTCTTCCGTGAACAAGCTCTCGAACAGAACCTGTCCATGCGGGCGCAGGCGCTCTACTACGCGGAGGATGGCCTCGGACAGCGTCACGCGCTCCCGGACCACCTCGTGCTGCAGTTTGGGCTGCAACCGCTCCAGCACCCGGTCGAGCGCCTCCACCAGCTTGAGGACGCTGAACTCCTGGAGACCCACCTCCTCCTCGGGGATGGGCACCGCCTCCACCGGGACGTTGCGGGCGAAGACGTCGCGGCCGAGCAGGTCCTGCGTGGCGAGCTGTTCAGCGGCGTCCTTGTACTTCTGGTACTCCAGCAGGCGCCGCACCAATTCCGCGCGCGGGTCCTCGGTCTCCTCGGCGACCGCGAGCACCTCCGCCCCCTCCTGCGCCGAGACGACGTCCTGCCGGGGCAGCAGCATGCGGCTCTTGAGGTGCGCCAGGGTGGAGGCCATCACCAGGAACTCCCCGGCGATGTCGAGGTTGATCTCCCGCATCCGCTCCAGGTGCTCGAGGTACTTCTCCGTAATCAGCGCCAGCGGAATGTCGAAGATGTCGACCCGATGCTCCTTGATGAGATGGAGCAGCAGGTCCAGCGGACCTTCGAAATTGGGCAACGCGATGCGGAAGTTGTCGCCAGGACTCCGCGGCAACTCCCCTTCACGAGGGGCCTCATCGGTCGGCGAGCGACGGTCCTCACTCACCGGATGTCCTGGATGGCGTCAACGGTGTGGGTGGGGGCGCGTCATCGCGTAAGGGCCCGACTTTCTTAGGCAGCGGGCACGAGCCTGGAGGACACACACCCATACCAGTGGCCCCCAGGAGGGTCAAACAATCGGCAGTGAAAGCCCGTTCAGGCACACGGACTCATGGGACTCCCACGGCCTTGCGGACCTGGTCCATGAGGCGGCTCGCCTCGGCCCTGGCCCGGCTGGCGCCGTCCTGGAGGATGCGCTCCACCTCGCCCGGGTCGGCCGCCAGCTCGGCGTACCGCTGACGGGCCGGGCCAAAGGCCGCATGGTAGGCCTCCAGGAGCTTCTTCTTGTAGTCGCCGTAGCCCTTCCCGCCCGCCCTCCAGGTGGCGTCCACCTCGGCGAACTCGGACTCGGGAAGCATCAGCTTCAGCAAGTCGTAGAGCGGCGCATCGCTGACGAGCCCGGGCGGCGGCGACTGCGTGGGCAGCGGCTTGGGCGCGTCCACCGGCGTCGAGTCCGTCTTGATGGACATGATGCGCTTCTTGATTTCCTTCTCGTCCCCGAACAGCTCGATGGTGTTCCCGTAGGACTTGGACATCTTCTGTCCGTCGACGCCGGGCACCGTCTGGGTGGTCTCCTGGATGCGCGCCGCGGGCAGCTTGAGGATGCCGGGCGCATGGCCCCGCTCCTTGCCTTCCGGGTCGGCCGGGTCGTAGCCGGGCACGTACTGGGTGTTGAACTTCACCGCCCAGTCGCGCGCGAACTCGATGTGCTGAATCTGGTCCTTGCCCACCGGGACGAAGTCCGCGCTGTAGAGCAGGATGTCGGCGGCCATCAGCACCGGGTAGGCGAAGAGGCCGAAGTCCGGGCTGATGCCCTTGGCCACCTTGTCCTTGTAGCTGTGGGCCCGCTCCAGGTGCGCGTGCGGCGTCACGGTGCCCAGAATCCAGTACAGCTCCAGCACCTCACGCACGTCGCTCTGCCGGAAGAGCACGGCCTTCTTCGGATCCAACCCCAGCGACAGGTAGGCCATGGCGGCCTCGCGCGTCAGCGCCAGCGCGGCCTTGGGATCCCTCACGGTGGTGAGCGCGTGCAGGTTGGCGATGAAGTAGTACCCCTCGCCTTCATCCTGGAGCTGCACGAACTGGCGGAGCGCGCCGTAGTAGTTGCCGATGTGCAGCCTGCCGGACGACTGCACTCCTGAAAGAATTCGCATGGACTCGCTCTGATTCGGTTGGGCGGAATCGGGAATCGGACGGGGCTCGTTCGCACACCCGACGCGGCCCTGCAACCGTCCGTTGCCCGTGTCCTGCGCCCGTTCAGTATCCGAAGTCAAGACGGACTCTCCCTGGAACTTTGCGTCCCGCCAGGAAATCCCGAGCAAATTCAGGCACTTGCAATTGAATCACAGTGGGGTGCGCCGGTACCCTTGGGGTTCCTCACGCGGGCCAACCCACCTTGGAGGAAGCACCTGCATGGAGCCATTCAACGGAAGTCTCGCCAACTATCGCTTGCAGTTGGTGATGCCGCCGCTGTTCAGCGCGCCCGGGGTTGAAGGGGTGCTGAGCGTGGAACGTGGCGCGGTGCGGCGCTGCTTCCACGTCAAGGACGGCTACCTGGTGGGCGAGAGCTCCAACGACCCACGCGAGCACCTGGCCCAAATCCTGGTGAACCTCCGCATCCTGGACGCCCCCCGCGCCGCGGCGGCCTTCGAAGCGGCCGAGGGGGCGGGCATGCCCTACGGCACCTTCCTGGTCCAGCGCTGCTTCGTGGAGCTGCCCCGCCTCATTGAGGCCCTGGAGCACAAGGCGCGCGAGTCCCTGTTCGACTGCTACGCCTGGGAGTCCGGCGAGGTGGGGTTCACCCCTGGCCTGCCGCCCTCAACCCGGGCCATTGGGCTCAAGCTGTCGCTGTCCACCCTGCACCGTGACGCGGTGTCGCGGCAGCGCGAGTGGAGCATGTTCCGCGACATCTTCCCTCGGATGGACACGACGTTCCGCGTCTTCCGCGAGTTCGCCGTGGAGACGTACTCGGAGGAGGAGGACGTCCTGCTGGACCTGGCCGCGAGCGGCGCCACGCTGGGAGAGCTGCTGGCGAGCGCCCGGGAGGCCCCACTCTTCGCCGCGCGCTGGGTGCTGCACCTGTACCGGCGGGGGGCCCTGGCCCCGCGCAAGGCCCTCGGCCCCCGATTGGGTGAAGCCGCCGAGTTGGAGGAGCTGCTCACCCTGGTGAAGCGCTTCCTGGAAGCCGGCCAGTATGACCATGCCGTCGCCCTGGCCGCGCAAATCCTGGAGCAAGGCCCCGTCCCCGAAGCCCACGCCCTGTACCGCGAGGCGGAGATCCGCCTGACGCTGGCCCTCAGTGACGAGCTCTTCGCGCTCGACGGGCGCCTGGTGTTCGAGCCGATTCCGCGCCCCACCCCGCCCGACCTGACGGCGGATGACCTGTACCTGTACTCGAAGCTGCGCGGCAGCCGGAGCATCCGGCAGGCCCTGCGCACGGCGGCCATGGGCGAGCTCGCCGCGTCCCGCTCCGTACACCGGCTGATGGCGTCCGGGCTGATTCGCGTGGCCCCGCTGCCAGGGAGCGGGCCCCGGCGGGCCCACACGGACCCGTTCGGCCTCCCCATCCACGGCGTGGGGAGCTGAGCGCCAGCGGACGGAACGTTCCGCCCACGGCGCCGAGGCCCCGGACCGCCCCTACCGCGCGGCGGCCCGCGTCTTCTTCGCCTTGGGGACGAAGACGTCGCTGCGCGGGTGGAACTCGTCGTACACGGACCGCAGCCGGGCGGCGTTCACGTGGGTATAGATTTGCGTCGTGGCGAGGTCCGCGTGCCCCAGCATCTGCTGGACGGCGCGCAGGTCCGCGCCGCGCTCCACCAGGTGCGTGGCGAACGAATGCCGCAGCTTGTGGGGCGATAGCGGCTTCACGATGCCCGCCTTCAGCGCGTACCGCTTGAGCAGCTTCCAGAAGCCCTGCCGCGTGAAGCCAGAACCTCGCGGCGTGACGAACAACGCCTGGGACTTGCGCTGCCCCAGCACCGCCGGCCGGGAGTCCGCCAGGTACGCCTGGACCTTCTCGATGGCCACGCTCCCCAGCGGGACGAGCCGCTCCTTGGCGCCCTTGCCCTTCGCCACCAGATAGCCCGCCGTGAGCTGCACGTCGTTGATGCCCAGCCCACACAACTCGCTCACGCGGAGGCCGGTGGCGTACAGCACCTCCAGCATGGCCTTGTCACGCACGCCCGTGGACGTGCGCTCGTCCGGGGCCGCCAGCAGCTGCTCGACCTCTTCCAGGGTGAGGAACGACGGCAGCTTCCGGGCCGACCGGGGGGTGTCCAGGTCCTCCGTCGGGTCCTTGTCCGCCATGCGCTCGGCGACGAGGAACCGGTGGAAGCCGCGCAGGGCCGCCAGGTGACGGGCCTGGCTGCGCTTGCCCAAGCCCCGCTTGCCCAGCGAGGCCAGGTGCGCGGACACGTCCTCCTGCCGCGCCTGCGTCACGTCGGAGACGCCGCGGGAGCGCAGGTCCTCGAAGTACACGTTGATGTCGGCGGCGTAGGCGTCCACCGTCTTGCCGGACAGTCCGCGCTCCGCGCGGATGAAGGCGATGAACGCATCGAGCATTCCTTCCATCGCCGCGCAGGCTACCGGAGGCGCGCGGCGAGGCAACTCAGCGGCTCAGGCCCGGGGCTCCCTCGCCCCCTCCGGCGACGCCGACTCCAGCGCCTGAACCACCCACGGCCAGCCCACCACGATGTTCCCCGGCGAGCGCAGGCAGGCATCCGCCACCGCCAGCACCTCCGCCGGCCGCGAGCGCACCGCCAGCGCCAGATGCCGCCCCAGGAAGGGATGCGGCAGATAGCTGAGGTTGTGGTGACGCACCGGCACCCAGCCCAGCGTGGGCCGCCCCGTCCAGCGCTCCACGGCGTACGCCACCGCGGACGCCAGCACCTCCAGCGCATAGAGCGGCAGCCGGAACGCACTCACCAGGAAGGCCACCAACGCACTGGCGGCCACCGCGCCGGCGTAGGACGGATTCGTCGTCCCACTCCAGAGCAGCATCGGCGTCAGGCTGGCGAGGATGGCCGCCATCTGGACCCGCACCACGGAGGGGCCCCGGCCAATGGCGATGCCGCTGATGCTCCCACACGCCAACCCAGCCACGCTCCCCAGGCACACCCCCACCACCATGCCCGCCACCCCACCCAGCTCCGGCCCGAAGGCATCCGCGGCCGTGGCGTGCAGCCCCAGCAGCGTGGCCAGACTGGACAGCGAGCCCAGCAGAACGCCCGCGGCCAGCCCCAACACCTGCGCCACCAGCAGCCCCACCGCCGAGCAGAACAGCGCCGACAACACCCAGCCTCGCTCCAGCGGCAGGCCCGCCGTCACGAGCGCCAGGCCCAGCACCTGCGTCACCACCGGCGCGCCGACGAGCAGCAACAGCAGCATGCGCCGGACATAGACGGCCGTGGCCCGGTCTCCCTCGGACTGCTCGCGACACAACGTCCCCAGCCGTGCGCCCGGAACGCGGATGCCCGCGGCTCGCAGCCGGTAGTGCAGGTCCACCGGCCGGAACAGGAGCAACAGCAGTAATTTGAGCAGCCCTGGGACCTGCTCCGGTGCATCCACGGAGCTCGGCCGTGTTCCCCCCTGTGCCAAGAAATCCCCCTATTCTCGGGTTCTAGTCCTCCAGCCTACCCTTCCCCTGCCGGAGGATTTCAAGTGAATCGCCGATGAGTGAAATCACGGTCGACGGTTCATTGAGCGTCACGCCCCCGTCAAGGATGAGGTCCAGGCCGTGGCCCAGCGCTTCCTTGATATCCTTTGCGTCCGTGAGGGGCTCACCCTCCGTATTGGTCGCGGAGGTCGTCACCAGAGGGCGGCCCAGGGCTCGGGTCAGCTCGCGAACGAGCGCCGAGTCCGGCACCCGGATGCCCACCTGCTTCTGCTTGGACATCATCAGGTCCGGCACCAGACGCGTCGCTTCCAGGATGAAGGTGAACGCACCCGGAGTGAGGCTCTTCATGGTCCGGTACGCGAAGTTGCTCACGTGCGCGTAGCGGGCCACGTCCGACAGGTCGGGGCAGAGAAAGGACAGGGGCTTCTTCTTGTCGCGTCCCTTGAGCTGGTACAGCCGCTCGATGCCCTTCTTGGAGCTCAAGTCGCAGCCGAGCCCGAAGTACGTGTCCGTCGGGTAGGCCAGCAGGCCGCCGCGCCCCAGCAGCTCCACCGCTCGTTGGATGTGGCGGGGTGAAGGGTGCTCCGTGTCCACCTCGAGGATGGGTGCGGCCATGATGTCCTCCGTGCCTCCTGTGACTGCTGCTGAAGGTGTGGATGCCTGACAGCCTATGCCGTTCCCTGCGCGTCGTCCGCGCGGATCTCCCCGGAGGCCGCCAACGCGCGCCGGGTGAGGACCGGCCCCACCAGCTCGTGGGCGGTAATCATGGCGACGATGAGCACCTCCACCTGGGGTCCAAAGGTCGGAAATGTCCTGGACACCAGGGCCGCCAGGCCAAACGTCACGCCCGCCTGGGAGATGAGTCCCATCCACAGGTAGCGCTTGAGCCGCGGGTCGTCCGCGGGGGCGAAGCGGCGGCAGGAGAGCCAGATGGCCACGCCGCGCAGCGCGACCAGCAACATCGCCGCCGGCCCCACCGTCAGCAGGGAGTCCAGCTTCAGCCCCGCGCCCGCCGCGGCGAAGAAGAGCGCGAACACGGGCAGCCCCGCCTGCTGGATGGCGTTGTGGATGCGCTCGCCCGCGTGCTCGTCCAGGTTCGCGATGAGCGCCCCGGCCGCCAGCGACACCAGCAGCGGGGACAGGTGCAGGCGCGTGCCCCCTTCCGCCGCGGCGAAGCACAGGCCCACCAGGAACAGCGGCAGCTCCTGCTTCACGCCGCGCATGTAGATGAGCATGCCCACGGCCAGCACGAGCCCCACCACCACCGAGCCGAACAGCTCCCACCCCACCCCGCCCAGCAGCTCCGTCACGTCCAGCCCGCCGCCGAAGCTCGCCTTCGTCAGGCCCGCGGCCAGCGCGAAGGCCACCATCACCAGCAAGTCGCCGATGATGACCAGCGCCATCAGGAACTCCGTGAAGGCGCCGCGCGCGCTCGTCTCCTGGACGATGGCGATGGTGACGGTGGGTGAGAACGACACCACCACCGTGGACAGCAGCGCGCTGACCGCCAGCGCCTGGGGCACCGTCATGTCCGCCAGGAAGGGCAGGAAGGGCTTGAGCGCGAAGGTGGCCCCGAAGCACACCAGGAAGGTGACGCCGCACACGGCCGCGCACAGCAACGCCACGCGCGCGCCCACGCGGCGGATGAGCCCCAACCGGAGCTCCGTGCCGGCCACCAGCGCGATGAGGCTCACCGCCAGCCCCTTCACCAGCTCCAGCCCCTTCACGCCCGCGTTCGGGATGAAGCCCAGCGCATAGGGCCCCACCGCCACGCCCACCAGCAGGTAACCGGTGAGGCGAGGCAGGCCCAGGCCCTTGGCCACCTTTCCCGCGAACAGGCCGCACAACAGCAGCGCGCCCGCCGCCAGCATCACCGGAGTCCCCGAGTCCGCCCGGAGCACCTGTGCCCGGCTGATGATGGCCAGGAGCACCATCAACAGCAGCAGTCGGATGACCGCGCCCTTCATGCCGCCACCTTGTCGCTGTCAGCCGGGGTCTCGGACATGCTGCGAGGCGGGTCCACCACGTACTGGAAGGCCTGGCCCGCCAGCAGCTCGTTCACCACCGCGCCCATCACCACCACGTCCAGCACGCGCCGCGACAGCCCTCCCGGCACGAGCATCCCGTACTCCGCCACCAGGCACAGCGCCAGGCCGCCCTGGGCGATCAGCGCGTAGCCCAGCCGGGGTGGCAGCACGAGCGTCTGCTGCGCCAACCGCCGCGCGAACCGGCCGCCCAGCATCTTCCCCAGGAAGCGCAGGCCCACGAAGGCGGGCATCAGTACCCAGGCCCAGTAGTCCCGCGCGTGCACCGCGCAGCCCACCAGGAACACGAGCACCAGGAACACGGGCCGCTCCACCCGGCCCAGCGCGCGCGCCACGCGCTCCGAGGTGCGGCCTCCCACCACCGCCAGCGTCGCCCCACACGCCACGCCCGCCAGCAAGGGCGACACCCGCAGGTACGCCGCCGCGCCGCTCACCAGCACCACGCCGCCCAGCGTCACCGTGGTCAGCTCCGCCAGGTCCTTCAACGAATGCGTGAGGAAGGCCAGCAGCGCCCCACACATGACGCCCAGCAGCAAGGCCAGACACACCAGCCCCAGGCCTTCGCCCACGTTGCTGGCGGCGCCGATGATCAACGCCAGCGCCAGCACGCCCAGACCCACCGCGTCATCCAGCATGGTGAGCAGCGCCACGCCCAGGCCGCGCGCCCGGTCCAGGCGCCCCGCGCGCCACGCGAGCACGGCCGAGTGCCCCGAAGAAAGGCTGGCCGCCGCCCCCAACATCGCCGCCGCGCCCACCGCGCCGAGCAGGCCCCGGGCGGACGTGAAGACGAGCGGCACCAGCAATGGCAGCGCGACGAAGAAGAAGGCCGTTCCGGAGTGCGCCAGCCCCGACAGGTAGACGGACCGCGGCAACAGGCGCAGCAGCCGAGGCTCCAGGTTCAGCCCCAGCAGCACGCCCGCGGTGCCCAACCCCAGCGCCATCACCGGGCGCATGGCCTCCAGGTGCCGCTCGGTGAGCACCCCCGCCACGGAAGGCCCCAGGAAGATGCCGAGCAGAACGAAGAGGAAGCCGCTGGCCGCCAGTCTCGCCAGCGCCGGAAAGCGCCCCGGGTCCAGCGCACGGCTGGAGGCGAGCAGCGACAGCGCCGCGATGGATAGGAAGACGAGCAGCGCTTGCACAGCCCGTGCTTATAACGACGGGACGCTTCCCGTCACGACCGGCGATGCGTGGGCGCGGAAATCACTGGCATGGCGACCAGCCGTCCCATGGGCGGCTCGTCCGCGTCCATTTCCAATTGGACGCGCTGCACCAACCGTTCCATCTCCTCGGGGGGCAGGCCTGGCAACAAGCTCACCAGGATGACGCGATCGTCATCGGCGCCCAACGCCAGACTGCGGAGCCCCGCGAACACGGGGACCTCGGCGGATAACGCCGCCGCCGCGCTCCGAGCCCGCACCACCAACGGCTCCGGGATACCGAACTCCCGGAGCCGGCGGATGGCCCGCTCGGTTCCTTCCAACTGTTCAAGGAACGTGATGACCAGGTACACGCGGCCCTCTTAGTCGGTCCGCGAGTCTGGCGCCACGCTCGCGGTGCTACTCGTTTTGACCCGGCCCCGCCGGCTCTCCGGAAGAAGGGGGGGTGGATGGCGCCGCACCCTCCTGGGGCGGAGCACCTGCCGCGCCCTCCTGCGCCGCCATGGCGGCCCGCGCGGCCCGCTTGCCCTCTTCGATGAGCTTCTTCACCTTCTGCCCACCCTTGCGGCCAATCTCCTCGTAGAAGTTCGGCCCTCGGGTGGCCTTCACCCGGTCGCCACCCTTCTTGCCGATCTCCTCGTAGAACTTGGCGCCGCGCTCGGCCTTCACCGTCTCGCCGCCCTTGCGGCCGATCTCCTCGTAGAAGGAGCGACCGCGCTCGGCCTTCACCGTGGCGCCGCCCTTGCGGCCGATCGTCTCGTAGAACTCGCGTCCGCGCTCGTTCCGGACCGTCTCGCCACCCTTCCGACCCGCTTCGGCCACCGTCATGCTGCCCTTGTTGTCCTTGTCCGACATTTCCCTATCTCCTCTCGTGACTACCCCAGCCCTCGCCTTGGTGCCCCTTGCTTGAAACCTTGGGACGGAAGCGCCCCGATGCAAGCAAGCTCCGTACACCGCCAGCCGTTCACGCCTGATACGCCACACGAAAACACCTGTGATTTCGTGGGTTTCGCAACGCCTGCCGAGCTTTCGGACCGGGCGGCGGGCTGCCCGGCCGGATGCTTTCATGTTGGAAACACCCCACTGCACATTGCGGATTCCCGAAACCACCTTCACTTTCAGGCCCACGGCGCGGCGGAAGTGGGGCCGCGGGGGAGGTACGGCGTGGCGCAGTCGGTGAAGACCTGGCTCCGGGTGTTGGCCCCGATGCTCGTCTCAGTGGGGGGGCTTGTCGCACTCCGGCTGCTCGGACCGGACTTCGTCGACCAGCAGCGCCTCGCCAGTTGGTTGGAGCCCTTCGGGAAGTGGGCGCCCATTGCATACATCGGCTTCCTTGCCATCCGGCCCGTGACACTGCTTCCGGGTCAGCTGCTGACGGCCGTGGGCGGGATGATGTTTGGCACGCTCGCAGCGACCCTCTATTCACTAACGGGCGGCTTGCTGTCGGGCCTGCTGCTTTTCGCGGCGGCGCGCAAGCTGGGCACCGGGCTGATGAAGCGCCTGGCTGGCAGCAAGTATCCCGCACTGGTGCGGGCGGCGAGGCGGCATGACTTCCTCTTCGCCTTCACCGCCTGCATCAATCCGCTGTGCCCCACCGACGTGATGCTGGCGGCGGCGGCGGCGAGCGGCGCGCGGCTGATGCCCACGCTGGCCGGCGTCTTGATTGGCACCCTTCCAGGCACCTTCCTCACGGCGCAGCTCGGCAGTGGTCTGGCCCAGGGCCGCACGACGATGACGGCGGTCGCCGCCGCGGGCCTGGTGGTGTCGCTGGTGCTCGGCGGCTACATCGGGCGGCGTTTCTACAAGGAGATCAACGAAGACGCGCCGAAGCCACGCGCGGAGCCGCCGCCGCCCACGCGACGCCCCATCGGTCATTCCGAAGCGACGGCCAAGCCCGCGGCGTTCTAGGCATGCATGGGGGGTTCCGGGAAGAGCTCCACGCGGCGCTGCACGCGCTCGCCTGGGCCCACGCCCGTGGGCAGCGAGACGGCCCGGGCCATCTCCTCACCATGCCGCAGCCGCATCCGGATCACCTCCGGCGCGAAGTCCAACATGTCCCCCATGGGCCGTGAGGGCTCGATGACGGTGATGCGGCAGTACCGGTAGGGCACCCCATCCGGACGCCGCACGGTGAGCCCCGCGTCATAGGCCTGACGGACGATGTCATTGATGCGCACGAAGGCATCCACGTCATTGAGAAGGATTTCGTTGAGGGTGATGTCGGCCAGGCTGCGCGTGGCCACCTCCAGGAGATTGGCCGGCGGCTTCGCCCGTTCGATCTGGGAGGGTGAGCAGACGATGACGACGATTTCCGTCGGGCCGAACTCCAGCGCATCCCCCAGGGGTGTGGCGTTGCGCAGTCCTCCGTCGACCAGGGCCGTCGCGCCCACCGGCTCCCAGAGGATGGGCAACGTCGAGCTCTGCCAGACGGCGTCCAGGAAGTCCCTCGAGTCGCTGGGCACCAGCTCGTAGTTGCCAGAGACCAGGGACACGCGCCCCACGTGGGCGGGCACCCGAAAGCGGTGTCCGGCGAGGTGCCGCTGGATCAGCTCCCGCATGGGCGTGTTGTCGTACAGCCCCAGCTTGCGGAACAGGCCCACGCGCAGGGCCACGAGCGGCCACGGCAGCTTCCGGTAGAGGTCTGCTTCGCGGATGTTCAACCAGATGTCGTTCAGCGCCCGGTAGGAGTGCTGGGCCAGCAGCGCGGCGTTCAGGGCACCCACGGACACGCCGAAGATGCGCTCCCAGCGGAAGCCGTGGACCTCCCGGAGGACGCGCTCGGCGCCGACCTGGAAGGCTCCCTTGGCCCCACCGCCGGACAGTACGAGCGTTGCGGGACGATCCTTCATGGCACGCCTCCTGGGAAATGGACCTGGCGCAGATGGATAGGGGCGTGCCAGTGCGGCGGGAATCACCCCGGGGCGTGGGCCCCTGTCCACCGTCCCTCGGGCCCCCGGGGCACCTCGGGCGGCAACTTCCATGCACCACCGGCCGGAAGGCTCTCTAGGATGGGCGGCTTCACCCCTCCGGAGCCTCGATGATCCGCTTGCCTGGCTGTTGCGTGGTGGCGCTGCTGTTCGCGGTCCTGCCGTCCGTGGTGCTGGCCCAGCAGCCCACCGCCGACGCCGCCACCCATGACGCCCTGCGCGTCCTCAAGCAGGAGATGGAGGACGCGCTCAATACCCAGGACATCGACCGGCTGCTGAGCCACCTGCACCCGGACGTCTCCTTCACCACGATGAACAACGACGTGCGCGTGGGGAAGGAATCCATCCGCGCGTACTACGACGAGATGATGCGCGGACCGAATCGCGTCGTGGACCGCATCCAGGCGAAGTTCGAGGTGGATGACCTGACCCGCCTGTACGGCGACACCGGCATTGCGCGCGGCTCGTCGCGGGACCACTACGTCCTCACGGACGGCACGGACATCGTCATCGACGGCCGGTGGACCTGCACCCTGGTCCGGGAGGGCGACCGCTGGCGGATCGCCGCGTTCCACTACTCCACCAACGTCTTCGACAATCCCCTCCTCACGCGGGTGAAGCACCTCGCGGTCGCGGGAGCGACGGTCATCGGACTTGGCGCGCTCGTGGCGGGCGCGGCCATCGGCCGGAGGCTGCGGCGCCGAAGCCCCGGGCCCGCCCCTCACGCGCCCTGAAGCTGGCGGGCCGTCACCTCGGCCAGGAAGGGATGGCGCCGGGGAAGGCGCTTGCGCCAGAAGGACTCGATGGAGCGATGGAACAGGCGCAGCAACGCCAGCCCCGGACGGCCCTCCAGCGCCGCCAGCTGGCCGGCCGTGCCATCCAGCAACGCCCTGGCCCGGACGTGCTCCGCCGTCATCCACGCGCGGCCCGCCTCTGTTCCCAGCAGGGCGTCAATGTCCGTCGGGTCCGCGCCGTCGCCACGGACAGCCGCCGCGACCTCTTCCGGCACGTTGTAGAGCCCCTGGGCGAGGTCCTCTCGCAGGTCCCGCATCACCGAGCACCAGCCGAAGGCCTCCATCAGCGAGGGCGCGTCCTCGGCCCGGACGCCCGCCCCGGCGACGTGCAGCATCAAATCCACCGACAAGCAGAACGTGTCGCGTTGCTGCGCGCGAAGCGCCTCCTCGCTCCACCACTGCCCGGCCTTCACCCGCTCCCGGTCCTTGCGCATCGTCCGCACCAGCGCGAAGACCTGGGCGCGGGCCGTGTCGTCTCCCAGCCGACCGAGCAGCACGCGCCCCAGCGTGGCCGCCGTCCCCGGGTCCTCCCCTCGCCCGGACTCCAGCTCCAAGAGGAGCGCGTCCACCCAGTCGAGCGGCTCTCCGTCCACCGCGCGGTCCCCATCCAGCACGTCGTCCACCAGTTGGAGGAAACAGAAGCCCACCCGCGCCACCCGTGCCTCGCGCCACCACCGGCTCACCGCGTAGCGGTAGAGCACCAGGGCAATCAGCCCGTAACGCAGGTGACGCCGCGCGAAGCGATAGGACTCCCGGGCGCACAAGGCTTCGACTCGCAGGGCATCGAGGAACGCCGTGCGGCGCGCCCGGGGAGCCACCCACGACCAGGTGCCCCAGGCCAGCAACGCCCCCGCGACCACGTCCACCACGTGGTGCTCGTGGATGAGCAACGTCGACGCCGCGATGGCCAGCGCCCACAGGCCGAAGAGGATACGCCCCAGCGCCCCCGCCCGCTCCGCGTAGGCCAGGGCCGCCGTGCACGCGAAGGCCACATGGAGGGACGGCAGGTAGTTCCGCTCCAGGTTCAGCGTGTCCGCCAGTTGGAAGACGCCCGCCCAGGTCCCCTCCACGGCGCGCGGCGGCCAGGCCACCTCCACCGGGAAGAGCAGGAAGCACACGGCCGCGAGCGCTGTCTCCACACACAGCGCCAGCGCGAAGGGCACCATGTCCCGCCACGTCCGGAAGACGAAGAGGGACAACAGGAGCAGCACGTCCATGCTGACGTAGACCAGCGCCCAGGACGGCATGAACGGGATGTGGCGCTCGAAGGACAGCTCCACCCGGAGGCCCCCGGTGTAGAAGCCCGTGAGCCAGCTCGCGCCGCCGTAGACCGCCACGAAGAACAGGGCGAAGCCCGTGGCCATGGCGGCAGTGAGGGCCAGCTCCTCCTTGCGAGGCCACCCGAACAACGCGGGACGCGGGCTCATCGCTCCTCCACTGCGGCGGGCAGTGGCCGAGGGCCTCGCCACATGGACAGCCAGATGCGCAGGAAGGACGGTCGCGCCACCTCCGGGTCCACGTAGCGCCCCAGGTAGAGCCAGGGCACGTGCGGGTGCCGGTGATGGGCCCGGTGATAGTGGTAGTTGAGGAACAGCCACCGCACCGGAGCGGCCACGCGCAGGTCCCACGCGCCGTCACGGACATGCAGCGGTGACCACGCATGGTCCGCGTATTGGAGCGCGCTCCAGTTGATGGCGAAGGCCGCGTAGCAGAGCCCCCACCCCGTCGCTGACACATCCAGCGCCACCACGAGCCCGACCTGCACACAGACCGCCAGCAGCACCTCCGCGCGGATCGCGCCTCCAGGCGCTGCTTCCAGGCGTCCAAGGTACGCGTCCGCGCCCGTCTGCTCGCCGTACCGGGTGCCCGTGCCGCGCAGCCGGTGCAGCAATCCGGGAACGAGCGCGAAGACCACGGCCCCCACCGGGACGAACAGCCAGTAGAGCCCGGTGAGGATGGAGTACCACTGCGCCCGCTTCAGAAAGCGGTTGTCTCCGGGCCGGAAGTAGTCGAACTGCTCCAGGTGCGTCCGGTTGTGTCGGTGGTGGTTCAGGTGGAATGCACGCTGCATCGTGAAGGACGTGGGGAAGAACGCCGCGGCGACCCGGCCCAGCGTGTCGTTCACCCGCCGCACGGGGTGCAGCACGCCGTGCGTGGCCTCATGCAGTAGCGAGAACACGGTGTTGTTGACGAAGGAGAAAACCACGGCGGCCAGTACCTGGATCGCGAGCCGCTCCGCATGTGACGCCAGCCACAAGCATCCGGCACAGGCCGCCATGGCGCAGACCAGGAGCACGGCGTTGAGCGCGGCTGGAATCGGGGTTCCCTCGCCCTCACCCGCGGTCGTCATCGGGCGCCTCCGGCAGGCTGTCGGTGAAGTCGAGCACCTGGCGCAGCACCGGGTCCGCCGCCGCCCCCGCCCGGTTGAAACGCATGCCGTCGAGCACGGACAGGTCGCGGCGCAGGAACGACGTGAACAGCCACCGCGACACCTGGAGCGCCAACCAGTCCACCCCCGGAAGCCGGCTGCGGCGCGCGGCGAAGGCCAGCCGCACGAACAACCCCTCCTCGCGCTGATGAAGGCCCGCGAGCAACGCGCTGCGCGTGCGCCCCAGGTCGCTCTCCACGGACAGGAGCGTGCCGCCATGCAACGTGAGCGTGACACCGATGCGATCGCCGGACAGGAACTTCATCACCCGGTCACTGAGCCCGCTGCCCGTGACGCGGGACGTGTACCGCACGCGCAAGGTGAACGGGTCCGGGCGCTCCACCACCGGCGCGTCCCGCAGCTCGCGATGATGCACCGTGCGCAGGTGCTCCAGGTCGAAGGCATTGGCCACCACGGGCAGCCAGTCACAACGCACCGCGAAGCGATCCGACGTGCCCCAGCGCAACGCGCCGCTGCCCACCTCTGGCGGAGGAAAGAGCACCACCGGGCCATTGAAGACCAGAATGGCGCCGTACCGCTCCACCACGGGGAACGCCCGCTGCGCCGTCTTCCCTGGGCAGGCGCCACTGCCGTCGAACTGCCAGTGGTGGAGCGGACACCGCAGCGAATCCCCCACCACGGTGCCACCCCCCAGGTGCGCGCCCATGTGGGGACAATGGGCGGCGAGCGCGTGGACCGCGCCGCTCCGTCCTCGGAAGAGGACCAGCTCCCGTGCGCCCGTACTCCAACGCATCACCTGCCCGGGCCGGAGCGCCTCGGAGGGGCACACGAGATGCCACGCGCGCAGCCGGCCTGGCTCGGGGTGACGCACAGGCTCCGGCCGCGAGGCAATCTTCACCACCATGCTGGAAATCTAACGCAACGGATGATGGGGCTGAAGGCGGGAGACACCACGGCGCTGGGGCGAGACAGCGATGCCGGAGCGCGGCCGCACCCTGGGGCCACGCACCGCCGCGCCGACCGCGTCGTACCTGCACGGCGCCTCGCCTCAGGACTTGCCACCGCCCCGGGGCAGCAGTGTCTCCACCATGCCCTTGAGCGACTGCTTCAGGATGCCGCCCGTGTCCACGTCGCCCTTCGCCAGCGCCTGGGCATAGTGCTTCGCCTGCTCGAAGGTGATGTGGGGCGGTAGCAGTGGGACGTCCGGGTCCACGTAGGCCTCGAAGACGACGGGCCGGTTGGCGCTCAGTGCCTCATCCCACGCGCGGCCCAGCGACTCCGGCCGGTCCACGCGAATGCCCAGGAAGCCCAGGGACTCCGCATAGGCCGCGTACGGGAAGTCCGGCAGGTCCTGGGACGCGGGCAGCTTCGGGTCGCCGGCCAGCACGCGCTGCTCCCACGTCACCATGTTGAGGTCCCGGTTGTTGAGGACCATGACGATGAAGCGCGGGTCCTTCCACTCCTTCCAGTACTTGGCCACGGTGATGAGCTCCGCGTTGCCATTCATCTGCATGGCGCCGTCGCCCACCAGCGCGATGACGGGCCGGTGCGGGAAGGCGAACTTGGCGCCGATGGCATAGGGCACGCCGCAGCCCATGCTGGCCAGGTTCCCGGACAGCGAGGCCATCATCCCCTTGCGCATCTTCAGGTACTGCGCGAACCAGCTCGTGCCCGACCCCGAATCCGCCGTCAGGATGACGCCCTCCGGCAGCCGTGACGACAGCTCGAAGAACACGCGCCGCGGGTTGACGGGATTCGCGCTGTCCATCGCGAGCGCCTCCGCCGTCTTCTCCCACTGCCGCACGCTCTTCACCACGCTGTCGCGCCAGCTCCGGTCCTTCTTGTGCTCGAGCATGGGAATCAGCGCCTTCAGCGTCTCCTGACTGTCCCCCACCAGCGCCACCTCCATGGGGTAGCGGATGGCCAGCATCCGGCCGTCGAGGTCGATTTGAACGCCCCGGGCCTGTCCCTCCTTCGGGAGGAACTCCGAGTACGGAAAGCTGGTGCCCACCATCAGCAACGTGTCGCAGTCCGACATCAGGTCCCAGCTCGCCTTGGTGCCCAGCAGCCCGATGGAGCCCGTGACATAGGGCAGGTCATCCGGCAGCACCGCCTTGCCCAGCAGGGCCTTCGCCACGCCCGCGCCCAGCAGCTCCGCCACGTGCATCACCTCGTCCGCCGCGGCCTGCGCTCCGGCGCCCACCAGCATGGCCACCTTCTTCCCGGCGTTGAGCACGTCCGCCGCCCGCCGCAAGTCCCGCTCGCGAGGCAGCACCCGCGGCACGCTGGAGCCCACGCTCGAATGGACCGTGCCGTGCGCGTGCGGAGGCTTTTGGTAGGCCTCTTCCTGGACGTCGTTGGGGATGATGACGCACGTCACGGTGCGCTCGTAGATGGCGACGCGCATCGCCCGGTCCACCGCGTGGCGGATGGCGGAGGGGCTGGTCACCATGGTGAGGTATTCGCTGGCCACGTCCTTGAAGAGGGACATCAGGTCCACCTCCTGCTGGAAGTGGCCGCCCAGCGCGGCGCGCGTCTGTTGTCCGACGATGGCCACCACCGGCTGGTGGTCCAGCTTGGCGTCATAGAGGCCGTTGAGCAGGTGGATGGCCCCGGGCCCCGACGTGGCCAGACACACGCCCGGCTCGCCGGTGAACTTCGCGTGCGCACAGGCCATGAACGCGGACATCTCTTCATGGCGCGTCTGCACGAAGCGGAACTCCGACGTGCGCCCGAGCGCACCGAGGATGCCGTTGATGCCGTCACCGGGATAGCCATAGATGCGGCGGACGCCCCACTGGGACAGGCGGTGGAGCAGGTAGTCGGAGACGGTGGCGCTCATGACGGCTCCTCGGGTTCGGGGACGCCATCAAAGCTAGGCACCCGGGCACCGGCGCCTGCGGCGGAGCTCCCGTCCGCCCGTCCAGCGGCCGGGGCAGCGACCGGGCACTTATCGACACTTCGAGGCCGGGCGACCGCGGGGGAGTGTCCACCACTGACCCTCGTGGGGAGCGTGCAAGGAAGAAGCCTGGAGGCAGCAGCCGGGCAATGGCCTGCTGCCTCCCGGTCATGGCTCTGGGTATCGCCTTCTTCGTTCCATTCATCGCCGCGGCTTTGGCCGTGCTGATCACCCGGCTGTTCAAGTCATGGGCAGGCTGGGTGCTCGCCCTCTTTCCGGCGGGGCTGGCGGTGTGGTTCGGCGCACAGGTTCCCGCCGGCGTCCAGGGGGAGGTGCCCTCGCTGACGCTGCCGTGGATGCCGGACCTGGGCATCGACTTCGCGCTGCGGCTGGACGGCCTGTCCCTGCTGATGGCGCTGCTCATCACCGGCCTGGGCACGCTCGTGGTCATCTACGCGGGGCGCTACCTGGTCCACCATGAGGTGCTGGGCCGCTTCTACGGTTGGCTCCTGCTCTTCATGGGCGGGATGCTGGGCATCGTCCTCGCCGACAACACGCTCCTGCTCTTCGTCTGCTGGGAGGTGACGACCTTCAGCTCGTTCATCCTCATCGGCTTCGAGCATAAGGAAGACGCCGCCCGCGAATCCGCGCAGCGGGCCCTGCTCATCACCGCGCTGGGCGGACAGTCCCTGCTGGTGGGCCTGCTGCTGCTGGGCGACGTGGTGGGCACGCTGTCCATCTCCGGCACCATCGCCGCCGCGGACACCGTGCGCGACAGCCCCCGCTACCTGGCCATCCTCCTGCTGGTGCTGGGCGGCGCCTTCACCAAATCAGCGCAGATGCCGTTCCACACCTGGCTGCCGGGCGCGATGACGGCGCCCACGCCCGTGAGCGCGTACCTCCACTCCGCCACCATGGTGAAGGCTGGCGTCTTCCTGCTGGCGAGGCTGTCGCCCGTCCTGGGAGGCACGCCCCCATGGGAAACCATCCTCACCATCGTGGGCACGATGACGATGGTGCTGGGCGCCCTGCTGGCGCTGGGACACACGGACCTCAAGCTGGTGCTCGCGTACGCGACGGTGAGTGTCCTGGGGGCCTTGGTGATGTTGCTGGGTCAGGGCACCGCGGCCTCCATCCAGGCCATGGTGACGTTCCTCACCGCGCACGCGCTCTACAAGGGCACGTTGTTCCTGGTGGCGGGGTCGGTGGACCACGAGACGGGCACGCGCGACGTGGCGCACCTGAGCGGGCTGCGCAAGCGCCTGCCGATGACGGCCGCGGCCTCCACGGCCGCCTCCTTGTCGATGATGGGCCTGCCCCCACTCTTCGGCTTCGTGGGCAAGGAGCTCATCTACGAAGCCTGCCTGAAGGGCCCAGGGGGCTGGCCCCTGGCGATGGGGGCCACGGTGGGCTTCGGCGGCATGGTGGCCGCGGCGCTGCGCGTGGGCGTGCAGCCCTTCGCGGGAAAGACGTTCCGCGCGAGCAAGCCGGAGTCGAAGGTCCACGAAGCGCCTCCCGCCATGTGGGTGGGGCCCGCGCTGCTCGGCGCGGCGGGGCTGGTGTTGGGCCTGGTTCCCTGGGCCATCCAGCCCCTGCTGGCCATGGCGGCGGTGGACATTGGGGGGAGCCAGGCGGGGGGCCTCGAGCTGACGCTGTGGCACGGCGTGACGCCCGCCCTGGGGTTGAGCGTGGGGAGCCTCGTCATCGGCGGGGGCCTCTTCGCGCTGCGCCAGCCGGTGCTGAAGGGCCTGCGCGCCCTGAATCTGTCCAACCACGGCCCGGAGCGCTTCTACCAGGCCTCTCTGAGCGGCCTGCTCAAGCTGTCCTCGTCGATGACACGGGTGATCCAGAACGGCTCACTGCACCAGTACATCGTCGTCACCCTGGCCACGTTCGGCGGACTGCTGGCGCTGGCCGTCGCCCTGCGGCTGTGGGAATGGCCCCGGGGCGTCTCCAAATACGTGCTGTCTCATGAAGTGGTGGTCCTGGTGGGCATCCTGGCGGCGGCGGTGCTGGCCGTGGTGTCGCGCTCGGCGCTGACGTCCATCCTCGCGCTGGGCGCGCTGGGCCTGGCGGAGGCGCTGCTGTACGTGTTCTTCGGCGCGCCGGACCTGGCGATGACGCAGATCGTGGTGCAGACGCTCACCGTCATCCTGTTCGCGCTCGTCTTCTCGCGCTTCCCGGTGCAGCCGCATGAGCACCGCTTCCGCTGGTGGACGGCGGCCCTGCCCCTGGCCGTGGGCGGGCTCATCACCTGGATCATCTTGCACGTGGCCTCGACGCCCTCGCACACGCGGCTGGCGGACTTCTACGCAACGCAGAGCGTGCCCGCCGGAAAGGGGCTGAACATCGTCAACGTCATCCTGGTGGACTTCCGGGCGTTCGACACCCTGGGAGAGGCCACCGTGCTGGCGACGTCCGGACTGGGGGTCTTTCTCCTGTTCCGCACGCGCTCGCAGCGAAAGAAGAGGCAGGTATGAACCCCGTGGTGATGCACACCGTGGCGCGGCTGATGGCCCCGGTGCTGCTGCTCGTGTCCCTGGTGCTGGCCGTGCGTGGCCATGACATCCCCGGTGGCGGCTTCGTCGGCGGACTGATGGCGGCCACGGCGTTCGCGTTGCTGATGGTGGCGTTTGGCCGGCCCGCGGCGCGCAAGCAATTGCGGGTGCACCCCACCCGGTTGGCCGCGGCGGGCCTGCTGGTGGCGCTCTTCAGCGGCGTCCCTCCGATGATGAAAGGCCGGCCCTTCCTGTCTGGAATCTGGGGGCGGTTGCCCGTGCCGGGGACGGATGGGTTGAAGGTGGGCACCCCGCAGCTCTTCGACCTGGGCATCTATCTGGTCGTCCTGGGGACGGCCATGTGCTTCATCCTGGGCATGGCCCGGGGCGAGGACACCACGGCGCCGGAGATGGGGGGCTAGGCATGGAACTGTTCCTCGCGATCACCGTGGGCGGCCTCTTCGCGGCGGGGTTCTACTGCCTGATGCTCCACAGCATCGTCCGCATCGCGCTGGGGCTGGTGCTGCTGGGCAGCGCCACCAACCTCCTGATCTTCACCATCAACGGGCTGCAGCGCGGCTTCGCGCCCCTGGTGCCCGAAGGCCAGGAGGCCCTCTCCCCGCCCTTCGCGGACCCGGTGCCCCAGGCCTTCATCCTCACCGCCATCGTCATCAACTTCGGCCTGCTCGCGCTGCTGCTGGTGCTGGTGCACCGCGCCGCGCAGGAGACGGGGACCGATGACACGCGGGCCCTGCGCACCGAGCTGAAGGACTCCAAGCGATGACGCCCTCCGCACTGCTCAGCCTGCCCATGATCCTGTGCCTGGGCGCCGCGGCCGCGGGGCTGCTCACCCCGTCACGCGCGTGGCCGCGCCGGTGGCTGGCGCTGATGACCATGGTGTCCCTCGCCGGGGTGGGCGCGATGCTGCTGGTGACGGTGCGCCGCGAAGGCATCCAGTCCATGCAGGTGGGCGGGTGGGCGGCGCCCTTTGGCATCACCCTGGTCGCGGACCTGCTGAGCGCTCTATTGGTGCTCGTCACCGGGGTGATGGGCCTGACGGTGGTCTCCTACTCCGCGGCCACGCTCCCGGCGTCGAAGGAGGCGGGCGCCTACTACCCGCTGGTGCTGGTGCTGGTGGGCGGCGTGTGCGGCGCGTTCCTGACCGGAGACCTCTTCAACCTCTTCGTGTGGATCGAGGTCATGCTGGGCGCCTCGTTCGTGCTGCTCGCGCTGGAGGCCCGACAGGAGCAGCTCGAAGCGTCCATCAAATACATGTCGCTGAGCCTCATGGGCTCGGTGGTGCTGCTGTGCGCGGTGGGCCTGCTGTACGGAGCGGCCGGTACGCTGAACCTGGCGGACCTGGCCGTCACGGTGCCGGGCCTGGGCACGCCGAACCTGATGACGGCCGTGTCCATGTTCTTCCTGGTGGCCTTCGCGCTGAAGGCGGGCGCCTTTCCCCTCTTCTTCTGGCTGCCGGCCTCGTACCACACGCCCCCGGCGGCGGTGACGACGCTCTTCTCCGCGCTCCTCACCAAGGTCGGCGTCTACGCCCTGGCGCGCGTGTTCACCCTGGTCTTCACGCAGGACGCGCAGCTCACCAGCACCCTCCTGCTGGTGATGGGCGGCCTCACCATGGTGACGGGCGTGCTGGGCGCGGTGGCGCAGTACGACATGCGCCGGCTGCTGTCCTTCCACATCATCAGCCAGATTGGCTACCTCATCGCCGCCCTGGGGCTGCTCACCCGGAGCGCGCTGACGGCGCTCATCGCCTTCCTCATCCACTACATCTTCGCGAAGTCGGCGCTCTTCCTGGTGAGCGGGGCCACCGCGCGTGTCACCCGCACCTACGACTTGCACCAGATGGGCAACCTGTACCGGACCCAGCCCCTGCTGGCCGCGCTGTTCTTCATCCCCGCGCTGTCGCTCGCGGGCGTGCCGCCCTTCTCCGGGTTCTTCGCCAAGCTGGCCGTCATCCAGGCGGCGCTGCGGGCCGAAAACTGGATCATCGCGGGGACGGCTGTCGTCGTGGGCCTGCTCACCCTCTTCTCCATGATGAAGATCTGGCGCGAGGCCTTCTGGAAGGCGCCGCCGGAGGACCAGCCGCAGGAACCCACCCGGCCGCTGAGCCTGGGAGACGGCGTGCTCGGGCCCTGCATGGCGATGACACTGTTCATGGTCGTCCTGGGCCTGGGCGCCGAGCCACTGCTGGAGCTGGCGGACGCCGCCGCGGGCCAGCTGCTGGACCCGGAGGAGTACGTGCGGGCGGTGATGGGGGGACGCCCATGACCGCGTTCCTCTGGAACCTGATGCTGGCGCTCCTCTGGGCCGCGATGCTGGGGAACGTCACTTCGGAGAACCTCCTCACGGGGTTCGTCATCGGCTTCGTGCTGCTGGCCCTCATCGACACGCAGCATGGGCCCTCGCGCTATGGGACGCAGGCGTGGAACGTGGTGCGGCTGGTGGCGAGGGTGGGCTGGGACGTGCTGGTCGCCAACGTGCGGGTGGCCTACGAGATCGCGACGCCCAAGCTCCTCACCCGGCCCGCCATCTACCGCTACGACATGGAGGCGCGCACGGACGCGGAGATCACGCTGCTGACGCTCATCGTCACCTTCGCGCCGGGCACGCTGGCCCTGGAGGTGTCCGAGGACCGCAAGGCCATCTACGTCCACGTCATGTTCGCGACCACCCGGGAGGCGTTCTGCCAGGAGCTCCGCGAGCGCGTGGAGATTCCACTGTTGAGGGCACTGCGATGAGCGACTGGCTGCAGAGCATCACCCAGGGGGCCCTCGGGGCCATCTCCGTCTCGATGCTGTTCTCGCTCCACCGGCTGCTCCGGGGGCCGTCGCTGACGGACCGGGTGGTGGCGCTGGACCTCTTCTCGCTCCAGACGTCGGCGGTCATCACCGTCTACGCCCTTTGGATGGGACAGCCCGAGCTGGTGGACGTGGCCCTGGTGCTGGCCGTCATCGGGTCCATGGGCACCATCGTCATCGCCAGGTACCTCTACAGCGCGCAGAGGGGCACGCCATGAAGGAAGTCATCACCGCGGTGTTGCTGGTGTTGGGGGCGTTGCTGATGCTCCTGGCGGGGCTGGGCCTGTTCCGGATGCCGGACCTGTTCCTGCGGCTCCACGGGGCCGCGAAGGCGTCCTCGCTGGGCGTGGGCCTGCTGATGGGCGCGGCGGCGCTGGGCTTGGGAGACGTCAGCGTGGTGGCCCGCGCGGCGCTGGGCGTCACCTTCGTCTTCGTCATGACGCCCGTGGCCACGCTGCTCATCGCGCAGGCCGCGTTTCGCGCCGGCATCCCGCTCTGGGAGCGCACGCACCAGAACGACCTGGAGGAACACCACCCCGCTGGAGGTCCGTACGAGCCGCGCCTGGGGCCCGACGGCGAGGAATGAACGCCGTGCCTCCCAGGGCCACCGGTCCACGACGGGCCGCTCCGCCCAGCCGCTGGGGCTACCGGCCCCCTGGACCGGCACAATGCCCGCAAGGCCGCGAACGACGCGCCCGGGAGACACTACGCGCGGCACGCGAGCGCGAGCGACACTGTCGCCAGGCCCAGGCCCATCCCGTCATCGGTCGGGACGAATCAGAAGGAAGGTGGCGCCATGGACCGCACGCGGCAGCGGGAGCTCCAGGCGGAACACGCGGACGCCGTGGCCCACTGGAGCCTGGTCCGGGACGTGCTCATCGCGGGAGGGCTGGTGGGCACGCTCGGCGCATGCGCCATGGCCGCGCTGGCCCTGCTGCTGGGCGGTATCACCCAGGGCGACCTCTGGTACGCGCCACGGCTGGTGGGCGGCGTGGTCTTCAGGGACGCGCCCGTTGGGACCGCGGCGGTGGTGCTCGGCTTCGCCCTGCATTTCGCGACGGCGGGAGGGCTCGCCACCGCCTTCGCGATGCTGGTGCCTCGAGGTGGCTCGGCAATGACGGCCATGATGCTGGGCCTGCTCGCGGGCCTGACGCTCCAGGCCGTCATGCCCGTGCTGGTCGTCCCCTGGGCCGCGCCACCGTTGGAGCGAGCGGGACCGCCCATCGCCGCGTTCCTGCTCCTGCACCTGGTCTTCGGCGCGTGCCTGGGCGTCCTGACGCCTGTCCGGAAGGCCTTGCTGCTTCTGGATGCGAAGCGCCGTGGCGTCCGGGCACTCCCGGAACCGCCGCACTGAGCCCGCGGCTCGGGCGCATCAGGGCAGCGGCAGCCAGGGCGGCGCCACGCGAGGGGGGCCGCTTCGTTCGGTGCCCGGCAACCGCGACACGGGAAAGGGCCCTGGCGGCAGCGTCGGCCACGCCCGGGCCGCGGCTTCCGCCAACACCAGCCCCACGAGGATGCCAACGAAGACACCCGCGGTGCCGATGACGAGCCGGGGCCCGCCGGCCCGCTCCGCCAGGTGCATGAAGAAGAAGGCAATCAGCACGGCCTTGCACAGCGCGATGCCCAGCGCGACTGGCACCGCCCACGCCCCCAGGTGCAGCCTCGACAGCCCGAAAGACAACGTGGCCAGCGCCAGCAACACGGCTCCGACGGCCAGCACCCGGACCCCGCCCCGCATGCGCGCCTCCTCACGTCAGGTACAGCAGTGGCCAGAGGAACAACCAGACGACGTCCACCAGGTGCCAGTACATCCCACCCAGCTCCACGGGCGTGTGGAAGCGGGCCCCGAACTCCCCCGCCAGCGTCCGCAACGCCAGCGTGACGAGCACGCCCACCCCCACGAGCACATGCACCGCGTGCAAGCCTGTCATCACCCAGTACAGCGTGAAGTAGAGGTTGGCGCCGGGAAGGGCGAACGCCTCATAGGCGTACCAGGCGCCGGGCAGCGCCCCGTCATGCACGTGCTTCGTGTACTCCGCGGCCTTGATGAACAAGAACGCGATGCCCAGCAGCACCGACAGCGCGAGCAACGCCGCCGCGGCGAAGTCGCGTCCATTCCGGATGGCATCCACCGCGAGCGCCACGAGGATGCTGCTGACCACCAGCACGAAGGTGTTCAGCGTCCCCAGGAACACGTCCATGTGCGCGGGCGCCTGCTGGAACACACCGGGATACGTCAGCCGGTACAGGGCATACGCGGTGAACAACACCGAGAAGAGCAGCACCTCCGTGGCCAGGAAGATCCACATGCCCAGGTGCGCGGCGTCCTGACGGGACGCCTCGTCTCCAAAGTGGAGGGCACGAGGCTCCACCGGGCGCGGGCTCGCCTCATGCCGCATGCTCCACCTCCGTGTTGGCGCCAGGGTTCGCGTAGTCGTGCGGCGGCCTGGGAAACCGCGGCGGCGCATGAAAATTGAATTCGGGGGGCGGTGAGTCGCTGAGCCACTCATACCCCTCGCTGCCCCAGGGGTTCCGCCCCGCCGCCCGGCCATGCCGCAGCGACCAGCCCAGGTAGATGGCGACGATGAGGAAGCCGAAGCCCAGCAGGGACGCCCCAGCGGTGGACGCCACGTGCAGCGGCTGGAACGCCTCCGGGTAGTCCGCGTACCGGCGGGGCATGCCCAGATTGCCCAGCAGGAACTGAGGCAGGAAGGTGGCGATGAAGCCGAAGATGATGAGCACCGCCGTCCCGATGCCCATGCCCTCCGGGTACATGCGGCCGGACATCTTCGGGAACCAGTAATGCAGCGCCGCGAGGAAGGCCATCAGCGACGCGCCCACCATGATGAAGTGGAAGTGCGCCACCACGAAGTACGTGTCATGCCAGTGCAGGTCCGCGGACGTGACGGCCACGGCGACCCCGCTCATGCCTCCGAAGAAGAGCAGGAAGATGAAGCCGAGCACGTAGGTGAACGGCGTGGAGACCCACAGGCTCCCCCGGTACATGGTGCCCAGCCAGGTGAAGATCTTCATCGCCGTGAAGATGGCCACCAGCATGGACAGCACGCTGAACGCGCCCGCCCCGAAGGTGGACTGGCCGGAGACGAACATGTGGTGTCCCCACGTGAGGAACCCCACGAAGGAGATGCCCACCGTGCTCCAGACAATCACCCGGTAGCTGAAGGGGCGCTTGCGGCTGAAGGCGCACACCGCCTCGCTGATGACGCCCATGCCCGGCAGCACCATGATGTAGACGGCCGGGTGGCTGTAGAACCAGAACAGGTGCTGGAAGAGCAGCGGGTCCCCTCCCCGGCTCGGGTCGAACAGCCCCGCGCCCGCCACCCGCTCCAGCGCCACGAGCACCAGCACCATGCCCAGCACCGGCGTCGCGAGCACCTGGATGATGGACGTGCCGTAGAGCGCCCACACGAAGAGGGGCACCTTCATCCACGTCACACCGGGGGCCCGCAGGGTGTGCACGGTGGTGATGAAGTTGATGCCGGTGATGATGGTGGAGAACCCCACCACGAAGACGCCCACGAGCACGGGCATCACCGCCCGCCCGGTGGCGGTGCTGTAGGGCGTGTAGAACGTCCACCCCGTGTCCACGCCGCCCTGGAACACGCCCCACAGCGTCATCACCGCGCCGAGCACGTAGAGGTAGAAGCTGGCCAGGTTGAGCCGGGGGAAGGCCACGTCCCGGGCGCCAATCATCAGCGGCAGCAGGAAGTTGCCGAAGGACGTGGGAATGGACGGGATGAGGAACAGCCACACCATGACGACGCCGTGCACGGTGAAGGCGCGGTTGTAGGCCAGCCGCCCCATCACCGTTTCACCGGGCGTCAGCAGCTCCACGCGCAGGGCCAGGGCGAAGATGCCCCCCAGCAGGAACATCAGCAGCAACACGGCCAGGAACATCACGCCAATGCGCTTGTGGTCGCGCGTGGTGAGCCAGGACCAGAGCCCTCGCTCCACGTCCAGATAACTGGGCCCGGCGACGGAGGGCTCAGCGTGGGAGGGGGCCATACGTGGGCTCCTGGGCGGGGGGCGGCTCCGGACGCTCCGGCTGGAGGGACTTGATGTACTCGACGAGCGCGCCCACCTCGCCAGCGCTCAGCCGCCCGTGGAAGGACGGCATCACCGGCGCGTAGCCCGCGACCACCTTCGCCAGTGGGTCCATCATCGACTCGGTGAGGTACGCGACGTCGGCTCGCACGCTGTCACCCGAGGCCAGCGGCTCCTCGCGGCCATACAGCCCCAGCCAGGAGGGACCGATGTGCGGCGAGCCGTCGATGGTGTGGCACTGGAAGCAGCCCTGCCGCGTGGCGACGACCGCCCCTCGCCGCGCGAGCGGTCCCCGGGCGCCCTCCTCCTCGGAGGATTCATCCGCCACCCAGGTGGGTTGGGCCAACTGCCGGGCCCGCCAGGACTCGAAGGCCTCGGGCTCCAACGCCACCACCTCCGCGCGCATGCGCGAGTGGTCCAGGCCGCAGTACTCCGCGCAAAACACCGGGTAGCGGCCCGGCCTCACGGCTTCGAACCAGAGCTCCGTGTAGCGCCCAGGCAACGCATCCATCTTCAAGCGGAAGGCGGGGACGTAGAAGGAGTGGATGACGTCGCGCGACGTGATCAGCAGGCGCACGGGCGTGCCGGTGGGAACGTGCAGTACGCCCACCATGCCCGGCCCGTCTGGGTACGCGAACTTCCACATCCACTGCTTGCCGGTGACGTAGACGTCCAGCGCGTCGCGCGGCGGCGTGCGCGCCCACACGTAGTCCTGGAACCCCAGCGCGCCCCAGAGAAGGAAGAAGGCCAGTGGCACCCCGGCGAACGCGGCCTCCATCCAGGTGGGCGCGGCCACCGCCGGCTCCTGCGCGGGGGCTCGCCCACGGCGGTAGCGCACCAGGAAGAAGAGCCCGGTGAGACCGATGCCCGCGCCCACCACGAAGGTGGTGCCGATGATGAAGAAGTGCATCCGGTCCACGCGCGGGGCCAGCGACGACGCCGCCTCCGGGAGGAAGAGGATTCGTCGCATCAGGTCACTCATGGCCGCGCCCCCTCTTCTGCGGAGAGGACCTGCTCCATGGCCCGCTCCACCGGCAGGTGGATGACGCCCGCGTCCCGGTCCACCCAGCCATACGTCTGCAACCGCGCCTGCTGTGCGTCGCGCAGCCGAGGCGCGCCGTCCTCCAGGGCGAAGGGCCGCTGGTTGACGTCCGCGACCTCGGGCGCCCCCAGGGACGGGGGAAACCCCGCGCTTGCCACGGGCGCGTACCAGTCCTCTCCCCAACGGACCACGAGCAGCGCCCCCACGACCAGGGCGAGCCACGCGGCCCCCACCCCGGCGAGGCGCCGCCCTGGAAGCTGCCGGTGCTCTGGCGGAGGTGGCGTGAAGCCGGTGCTCATGAGCGGGGCACCCGCAGCGAATGGGGCAGGAAGGGGTCTCTCACTGGCACCGTGTAGCCACCGCGCGCGAGCAGCACCCACGCGGCCACCGTCCATCCCCCCACGCCGGCCCACGCCGTGGCGCTGGTCCAGTGGAACGTCGCCGTCCCAGGAGAGAGCGCGGGCCACACCAGCCAGTACACGTCCAGTGCCCGCATGAGCAGCAGCCAGGCGCCCACCGCGGCGAGCGCGCCCGCGTGCTGCTTCACGCGACGGAGCAGGAGCAGGAAGAACGGCACGCCGAAGTGCCCCACGGCCAGCGCCACCGCCACCGCCAGCCAGCCTCCGTCCAGGCGGGCGCGGTACCACGTCACCTCCTCCGGCAACGAGGCAATCCACATCAGCAGGAGCTGCGAGAAGCCGCAGTAGGCCCACAGGCAGATGAAGCCGAGCAGCAGCGTTCCCAACCGGAGGAAGTGCGCCGGCCCCATCAACGCGCCGAACTGTCCCGCGCCTCGCGCCAGCGCGGCGGTGAGGGCCACCGTGGAGAGCGCGCCCACAACCGCGCCACACCCGACCGTGAGCGCGTACACGGTGGACTGCCACAGGGGCTCCAGCGACATCAGCCAGTCCAGGCTGGCGAAGGACAGGCACAGCACCATCAGCGGCAGCGCACCCGAGGCCAGCCGCCGCTGGTACAGGGTGATGCGCACCGCCCGTTCGGTAATTCCCGGCTCCGCGTCCTGTCGCACCGACCAGCGGAACAGGAGGACGCCCACCGCGCCCCAGACGGCGAAGTACAGAAGGGCCCGGCCCAGGAAGAAGGGCACGTTGAGGTACGGCTGCTTGTGCGCCAGCAACTGAAGGTCATGCCCGCTCAAGCTGGACGGAAGCGCCACCCAGGGGAACAGGTGTGGCATCGTCAGGGCTACGGGGACGAAGAGCAACGCGAACAGCGGGCAGCTCGCGGCCATGATTTCCAGAGACCGCCGCAGCACGGTGGGCCACCGCGCGCGCGCCGCGTGGAACGCAGCCAGGATGATGAGCGCCCCCAGGCTGAGTGACAGCCAGTACGCGAAGGCGAACAGGTAGCCGTGGGCGGCCTCCCGGGGCGCGGTCCATCCCCCCAGCAGCGTGGCCAGGAGCCCCAGGCTCCCCACCGCGGCGGCGCCCCAGACCACGCGCCGGCCTTCCGTCAGGCGTGTCAGCACCGCGGCCGTCATGGCGCACCCTCCACGGGTGCCCGCATGAGTTCATCGCGTGCGTCCTCGGGCGCGGCGGACAGCGGTGCGCGCTGGCTGTACGCCAGGACCCGTAGCCAGGCCACGACCTTCCAGCGCGCCTCGGGCGTAAGCGCATCCGCGTAGGAAGGCATCAACCCGTAGCCGCCGGTGATGACCGAATAATAGAAGCCCGGCGGGTGTGGCAGCGCCTCCCATCCAGGTGGCACCGGACGGGCGCCCTCCCCTGCGTCCACCGGCCCCTCACCTCCATGTTCGGGATGTGAATGCGCCTCGCCGTACAGCGAGGGAGGCGGCCGCTCGCCCATGTTCTGGGCGACGATGCTCTGCCCGTCACCGAGCAGTCCGTGGCACGGCGCGCACCAGGTCTCGAAGTGGGCACGGCCCTCCCGCAGCGTGTCGCGCGTGAACGGCACGGGGAGCCGCGCCACCTCCACCCAGCCGCCATCCGGAGAGCCCCGGCGGGCATACGCGGCCTCCTGGAAGTACCACTCGCGAGCGACCGTCCCGGGGACGCGGGGCCGCATCGCTCGCGCGTCCGCGAAGTACGGGTTGGCGACGAAGGCCCCGTCGCGAGCCTGCACCCGCATCGGGTCCAGGTCCTCGCAGCCGGCCACCACCGTGAGCCCGAAGGCGACCTGTGCAAGACGCACCCTCATCGCCGGCCCTCCACGGCGAGCACGACGGCGGCGCCGAGCTGGCGGAGGGCGCCTTCCACCGCGTCCACGCCCTCCGAACCGTCCACCGCGACGGCGAGCCAGAACCCGTCGATGCTGGCGCTGCGGAACGCCTCCAGGTCGAAGAACGGATGCGTCACGCGCGGCAGGCCACACGCCACGATGACCCCCAGGAAGATGGCACCCGCCGCCGCCAGGACCGCGGACTCGAAGGTGATGGGAATGAAGGCGGGGCCGCTGTGCAGCGGACGGCCGCCTACGTTCAGCGGCCAGTCCACGGCCTGCGTGAACCACTGCACGACGTAGGCGCCCGCCGCGCCGCCGACCCCGGCAATCAACGCCAGCAGCGGCAGCCTCGAACCGGACACTCCCAGCACGGCGTCCACGTCCTCCACCGGATACGGGGTATGCGCGTCCAACCGGAGGAAGCCCGACGCCCGCAGCGCCCGGGCCGCCTCCACCATCCGCTCCGGCGAGCGGAACTCTCCCAGCACCCAGCGGCTCATCGCGCGCCTCCCTCCCGTGCCGACACGTCGTGGGCGAAGGCCTCGGAGGCCTCGAGCTCGTGTTGGAGCTCCTTCACCTCGCTGATGGGAACCGGCGGCAGGAAGCGAAGGAACAGCAGGAAGCCCAGCCCGAAGAGCCCCACGGTTCCAGACAGCAGGCTCAGGTCCACCCAGGTGGGCGCGTAGTGCCGCCAGCTCGCAGGCAGGAAGTCCTCGCTGAGCGGAGACACGATGATGATGAAGCGCTCCAGCCACATGCCCACGTTGACGAGCAGCGCCGCGCACCACAGGACCACCGGCTGGGTGCGCAGCCGGGCGACCCAGAAGAGCTGTGGCACCAGCACGTTGCAGGCGAAGACGGTCCAGAACGCCGGCGCATAGGGGCCGGTGCGCAGGATGTTCATCGCGTGCATCTCGTAGGGGTTTCCGCTGTACCAGCCGAAGAAGTGCTCTTGAACGTAGCCGTAGGCCACGAAGAGACCGGAGACGAGCAGCAGTCGCGCCAGCGCGTCCAGGTGCGCCTGCGTCACCACGGCGTGCAGGTGGAGCGCCCGTCGGGCGGGAATCAACAGCGAGAGCACCATGGCCAGCCCGGAGAAGATGGCGCCCGCCACGAAGTACGGAGGAAAGACGGTGCTGTGCCAGCCCGGAAGCTGCGCCACGGCGAAGTCGAACGAGACGATGGTGTGCACCGACACGACCAGCGGCGTCGCCAACCCCGCGAGCAGCAGGTACCCGGTGCGCCAGTGCCGCCAGTGGCGGGCGCTCCCCCGCCACCCCAGGGACAGCAGGCCCCAGACGCGCCGCCGCCAGGGCTGCTTCGCGGTGTCCCGCGCGGTGGCCAGGTCTGGCAACAGGCCCAGGTACCAGAACAGCACCGACACGGTGAGGTATGTGGTGATGGCCACGATGTCCCACGTGAGGGGTGACCGGAACTGCGGCCACATGCGCAGCGAGCTGGGGTATGGCACCAGGTAATAGAACTTCCAGGGCCGGCCCAGGTGCAGCAGGGGGAACAGCGCCGCGCACACCAGGGCGAACAGCGTCATCGCCTCCGCCATGCGGTTGACGGAGCTGCGCCACTTCATGCCGAAGAGCAGAAGGATGGCGGAGATGAGCGTGCCGGCGTGGCCAATGCCAATCCACCAGACGAAGTTGATGATGCCGAATGCCCACGCCACCGGGATGTTGTTGCCCCACATCCCCACGCCCGTGACGAAGGTGATGGTGATGGCCACCACCAGCAGCACCGTCAGCGCCGCGCACACGCCGACGAGCGCCCACCACCCCATGCCCGGCGCGGTGAGCACCGGCCGCAGCAGTGCCTCGCCGAGCTGCGCGTCCGGGCGTCGCTCCTCGAGCAACGGGTGGACGACCAGCGGATCCGCCGTCACCGGAGCCAGGGGCAGGGGCTCGCTCATCCCGTGGCCTCGCTTGGATTCTTCAGCCGGATCAGGTGGACGGTGCGCGGCTGCGTCCCCAGGTGGTTCAACAAGGCGTAGTGGCGCGGGTCCTGGTGCAGCCGCGTGACGGGGTCCTCCGGTTGGTTCAAGTCACCGAAGACGATGGCCTCCGTGGGACACGCCTGCTGACACGCGGTGCGCACCTCCCCTTGCCGGATGGCACGATGAGCCACGCGCGCGGTGATGCGGGCGGCCTCGATGCGCTGCACGCAGTACGTGCACTTCTCCATCACCCCGCGCGAACGCACCGTCACCTGGGGGTTGCGGTACATCCGGTCCAGGGGCCCGCCGCGGTTGTATTCCAGGTAGTTGAAGCGCCGGACCTTGTAGGGGCAGTTGTTGGAGCAGTACCGCGTGCCGACGCAGCGGTTGTAGACCATCTGGTTGAGCCCCTCGTCCGAGTGGACGGTGGCGGCCACGGGGCACACGTACTCGCAAGGCGCGTACTCACAGTGCACGCACATCAGCGGCTGGGTGATGACGGCGGGGTTGTCCGCGTCCCCCATGAAGTAGCGGTCGATGCGCAGCCAGTGCATCTCCCGCCCGCGCCGCACCTGGTCCTTCCCCACGGCGGGGATGTTGTTCTCCGCCTGGCACGCCACCACACACGCACTGCACCCCGTGCAACGGTGCAGGTCGATGGCCATGCCCCAACGATGGCCCGGCGCGTCTGACACCGGCCGAGGCGGATACAGGTGTGCTTCCGATGCCTGGAGCGCGGGGAGCCGCACATCGCCCTGTGCCGCGAAGCGGGCGGCCGTCGTCTGGAGCGCGATGGGCCGGCCCTCCATGTGCCAGTGCTCCTGCGTCAGCGCGAAGTCGTGGTGGCCTTCCACGCGCGTGAGCCGCACGCCGGAGGCCCACCAGGGCGCGTCCTGGAAGCGCAGCACCTGGGCGTCGAAGCCCACGCCGCGCGCCACCGGACTGCCCAGGCGCTGGCCGTACCCCAGCGGCAGCGTGAGCGTGTCATTGGCCTGCCCGGGAACCACCAGCACGGGCGCTTCCATCGAACGGCCGCGAAGCTCCAGGCGGACGCGGTCGCCTCGCACCAGCGACAGGCGCGAAGCCGTGGCGGGACTCACCCACACGGCATTGTCCCAGGTGAGCTGCGTCACCGGGTCCGGCAGTTCCTGGAGCCAGGGATTGGCGCCGTAGCGACCGTCATGGACCTTGGTGTCCGTGACGAAGTGCAGCTCCAGCCCGTCCCCCGAGGGCGGCAGCGACTGGACCGCCGCGAGCACCGACGCGGCATCCACGGCGGCCTGTTGCACCGGCAGCCGCGTGCCAGGAACGACGCCCTCCGCGAGCCAGCGTTCCCATTCCTCCTCGAAGCGTCCCGATGCCGCGGCGTGCTCGCGCCACTGGGCCCGCAGTCGCTCGTAGGGCGTGGTCGCCAGCGCTCCGGCGAAGGCCGCCAGCAGCTCCAGCGGAGGCACGGCGCTCTCCACCAGCGGCGCGATGAGCGGCTGCAAGATGGTCGCGGTGCCATCCACCGCGCGCCCATCGTCCCAGGCCTCGAACGGATGCGTGGAGGGGACGGACCAGGACACCCGCGCGGCGGTCTCATCGTCGTGGAGCGCGCAGTACACGGCGTCCTCCACCAGCCCCAGCGCCTCCCCCAGGGGCACGTCCGTGGGCGCGCGGTAGACGGGGTTCCACGCGGTGATGAGCAGCGTGTCCACCACGCCCGCACGGATGTCCGCGACGAGCGCCGGCAACGCCGCCTCGTCCGGCGCGGGCACCAGGAGCGAGTCCACGCACCGCACCGTTCCACCGTGCAAGGTCGCGTTGAGCAGGTGCGCCAGCGCGTGCACCGCCGCGGGCTGGGATTCTCCTACCACGATGAGCGCCCCGTCCCCCTGCTCCGCCAGGTCCCGAGCGGCCCCTGCCACCCAGCGATGCTCCGCGGGCTCCAGCACCCCGCGCCCGATCCCCCTCAACGCATCGTGCCCCAGCAGTCGCCCCAACTCCGCCGCGAGCGCCCGGGCAATCCACGGCACACGAGACGGGCGCGCCCGGAGCCGCTCGTCCGCGAAGGCGCCCGTGAGGCTCAAGCGACTCTCCACCACCCAGAGGCGATTGAGCGCCGGCGGCATGCGCGCGGAGACGAATTCACGTGGCGCGCGCAGTCCTCCCGTCAGCGTGGACAGGAAGTCGTCATCCAGGACCACCACGGCGCGCGCGGAGCCCCAATCCGGCATCGCGCGCAGGGGCCGGCCCCACGCCAGGCGGGCGCCCTCGTGCGCGTTCCCCGTCTGCGTGGCGCTGAAGGGCACCACCCGGGCCTTCGGGAAGCGAGCCAGGATGCGCTCGAAGGTCCGGGTCCACAGCGGTGACGCGGTGGGCTCCACCAGCAGGCGAAGTCCCGCCCCTCCGTCCTGGCGCGCGGCGCGACGGCGCACCATCTGGAAGACCTGGGACAGGGAGGTGGGCGCGCCACGGTGGCGTACGGCCCGAGCACGGTGCGGGTCATACAGGCCCAGCAGCGACGCCTGTTCGTGCGCGCCCGCCGCTCCCAGGCTCTCCGGGTGGGACGGATTGCCCTGCACCAGCGTGGGCCGCCCCTCCTGGCTGCGCACCAGGACGCCCCGCGCGTAGCCGTCCAAAGAAAGCCCCGTGGCGTAGTGGAGCGGGATGCCTGGAGTGACGTCTGGCGGTGGCCGCGAATACGGCAGGACCTTCTCCGGCGGCGCGCGGAAACAGCCCGTCAGGCCCGCGGCGGCGGTGCCGAACGCGGCCAACTCCAGCAACACGCGCCGGGACAGCCCCCGAGGTGGCGCATCGGCATCCAAGGGAAACTCACCCGGCGACGGCGCGGGCGCGGCGCCCTGTCTCGCCTCCAGGCTGCGCCAGGGCTCGGCTCCCTCCAGGACGGGGAGCGGATATCGGTCGGTCAGCGGTGGCATGTGGAGCACTCGGTCCGGGGCGAGACATCCAGGGTCCGCATCACCGCCAGCCCCACGTCGCGGGCTGGGCCCCGCGGGCTCCACGTCATGTCCGCGACGTGCTCCGGGGGCCGCAGGTGCGGCGCCGGGTCGCGGTGGCACTCCAGGCACCAGCCCATGGTGAGCGGCGCGACCTGCTCCACCAGCGGCATCTGGTCCACGCGGCCGTGGCAGCTCACGCACCCCACGCCCTTGTGGACGTGGATGGCGTGGTTGAAGAAGACGTACTGCGGCAGCCGGTGGACCCTGTTCCACGGGATGGGCCGGTCCTCGAAGTAGCTCTGGCGCACGGGCGCCAGCAGCGCGCTCTCGTTCCAGATCTGCGCGTGACAGCCCATGCACCGGCTGGTGGGTGGAATGCCCGCCGAAGGCCCCTGCCACGCGCCGTCATGGCAGTAGCGGCAGCCAATGCCCTCGTCCGACGCGTGGTGGCGGTGGTCGAACTGCACCGGCTGCTGCACGGGCTCGAAGGCCCCCGTCCCCAGGGGACTGCGGGCCAGCAGCAGCAACGCCACGGGCGTGGCCACCGGCAGCACGGCCATCAGGCCGAGCACGGCTCGCAGGACTCCATCAGTCGCCGGTGGAAAGAGACCCATACACCGCCCAGTCAGGCACGAGGCCCGCACCTAGCGGAGCGGCGTTTGGGGGCGGTAGCGCGGACCTCGCGGCGTGTCCGTTACTCCAAGCCAGGGAGGGACGCCCGTCGGAGAGCGCACACGCGCGTGCCCTCTGGATGGAGGCAGCTCAGTCCGCCTTCACCGCGTCCTCTTCCAGCGCGATGGCGGGGGCCGCACCGTTGTAGACGGCGGCATCCAGCAGGCCCTCTTCGCGCGCCACCAGCACCGGGACCAGCATCTGGCCCGTGACGTTGGTCATCGTGCGCATCATGTCGAGGACGCGGTCGATGGCGAGCAGGTAGCCCAGCCCCTCCAGCGGCAAGCCCGCGGAGCTGAGCACCACCGTGGCCATGACCACCGCCGTCCCGGGCACGCCCGCGGTGCCGAAGCTGCCCAGCACCGACGCCAGCAGGATGATGAAGTACTGCGACGCGGACAGCTCCAGGCTGAAGTACTGCGCGACGAAGAGCGACGCGATGGCCGGGTAGATGGCACCGCACCCATCCATCTTGATGCTGGCCCCCAGCGGCACGGCGAAGGCCGCGTAGTCCTTGTTGACGCCCAGGTTGTTCGTCACGGCGCGCAGGGCCACCGGCATGGACGCGAAGCTCGACGAGCTGACGAAGGCCACCTGCATGCCGGGCGCGGCGCCCCGGAAGAAGCGCAGCGGATTGAGCCCGTGCGTCATCAGGAGGCCGCCGTACACGAAGACGATGTGCAGCGCGCACGCCACGTACAGCGCCAGCACCAGCTTCCCCAGCGGCAACAGCCGCTCGAAGCCGTAGGTGCCCACCAGCGCGGCGATGAGGCCGAAGGTGCCCAGCGGCGTGAGCTCCAGCACGAAGCGGGTGACCTGAATCATCGCGTCGCTGGCCTCGCGGACCAGCTCGCGCAGCCGGGCCGTCTTCGCGCCGAGCTTCACCAGCGCGAAGCCCAGCAGACCGGCGAAGAAGATGACCTGGAGGATCTTCCCATTCGCGAGCGCCGCGAACGGGTTGGTGGGCACCACGTCCAGCAACACCTGGATGGGGCCCGGCACGTCCCGTGGCTTGTAGGTTTCGGTGGCCATGAGCTGGCCCACGCCCTCCCCGGGACGCAGCAGCGCGGCGACGCCCAGGCCCACCCCCACCGCCAGCGCGGCGGTGACGCCGAACCAGAGGAACGTCTTGCCGCCGAGCACCGCCATGCTCTTCTGCCCGTGAAGCGCCGCCACCGCGTTGATGACCGCGAAGAACACCAGCGGTGTGGCGATCATCTTGATGAGGTTGACGTACAGCGTGCCCAGCGGCTGGAACCAGGGCCCCGCTGGCTCCCCCACGAGCCACCCGGCCACGGCCCCGAGCACGAACGCCCCCAGGACACGTTGCCAGAAGGGAATGCGGAACCAGGCGGAGACGAGCTTCTTCACGGGGGGAGACCTCTCGACAGCGGGCGGCGGACGATAACCCCAGGCCCCAGGCCGCGCAGGGGGAAGCGCAGAATTTGCGCCAGGGGTGCCCGCGCCCGGGATCCGGGTTTTGCAGCGTCCGACCGGCCCCGGCGGGACGCCACAGAGCAACAGGGCCTCCCATTTATTCCCGAGGAGCGGTACACCTGGGCCCCATCATGGCCGAGACCTCTTCGCTCAACATCCCCACTGTCGACCTCGCCGACCTCGCGTCGGATGACTCCGCTCGCGTCGAGCGCGCCGCCGCGGCGATCCGCGAGGCCTTTGGCGTCTTTGGCCTCGTGTACCTGAAGAACCACGGCGTCGACACCCAGGCGCTGAACCGGTTCTACGACGCGTTCGCGGCGTTCATCGCCCGGCCCGCCGAGGAGAAGAAGCCCTACGGCCGCGCGGACATCTGGTACCAGCGCGGTTGGACGCCTCCGAACACCGAGGTCGCGGTCGCCAGCAATGGCCAGCCGGACTTCAAGGAGTGCTATTTCGTCGCGCCCTACCCCAACGACGCGCAGTCCGCGCTCGAGTTCCCGGAGCTGTACCCGGAGAACGTGTGGCCCCAGAACGCGCCGCCCTACTTCGAGGACGGCATCATGACGCTGGGCCGCTCCCTCCATGAGGCCGGCCTGAAGCTGCTCCGTGGCTCCGCGGTGGCCCTGGGCCTGCCGGAGACGCTGTTCACCGACCTGTGCGACCGGGGTGCCCACGTCACCCGCGCGCTCCAGTACCTGCCGCTCACCAACGCGCAGGTGAACACGGACATCGTCTGGGGCGAGGAGCACACCGACTTCAACCTGCTCACCCTGCTCCCGGGCGGCCGCTTCCTGGACCCGGACGGCAGCCCCGCGCCCGGCCCCGACAACAAGAGCGGCCTCTACCTCCGCACCCGCGCGACGCCCGATGCGCCCAACGGACTCAAGGTGCGGGGAACCGCGCCCGCGGGTTGCATCGTGGCGCAGGTGGGCCAGCAACTGGAGATCCTCACGGGTGGCACCTTCCTCGCCACGCCGCATGTCATCACCGCCCCGGGCGTGCCGGGCTGGCAGCGCCAGTCCGCCGCGCACTTCATGCACGTGCACACGAACACCGTGCTCTTCCCGCTGGAGAAGTTCCGCAGCGCGGATGCCGTCCGGAACTACGCGCCGCCCGTGCTCGCGGGGACGTATGACATCAAGACGCTCGTGGACATCGGCCTTGCGCCCGCGAGCGCGCTCGACAAGCTGGGTTACCGGCACTACGACCGGCTGAACCGCCAGCGCGCTGGCGCGTAATCCTGCGGTACCGATCGAGGCCCCGGAGACAACCGGGGCCTCGCGTGAAACACAGTCAATAATCACAGACAATCAAACACAGACACACAAAGGCAGTCTTTTATGTCTGTGTTTTGCACTTGCAATGGCAGACTCCGTCATTGGCGAAGCCCCTTGCCGTCCGCGCATCACCTGCCGGAGGGTGCCAAAAACCACTGAAAAGAACTTCATGTAGGCATTGCGCTCCCGGATGAGGCGCATTTCCTCGCGAGGAGGCAGGCCAGCGGCTCCTGAAAACCACTGATGACGTGTTCATGTAGGCATTACACGTCTTCCTCCGGCGCCTGGCCGCGCGCAAACCTGCCAGGTAGGCGGGCGACCGGCATCAGGACCCGCGAAAACTTCCTGAAGGTTCGTTCATGTAGGCATGGCACATCCGTGCCTCAGGTTCTGGGGACATCCGTCCTGAGGCCGTGCGTCGTCGCCATCCCAGTGTGTCGCCTGAGCGACAGAGGTACCGTCCCAGCGGCAGCGGCAATGGCGTCCTGGTGGCAGACCAGTCAAGGGTAGCTCGCCCTGCCCTCGCACGATGCACCCCACCATCGACTTCAAGACGCTCTTCGACGTCTCACCCAACCCGTACATGCTGCTCGACCGCGAGCTGCGCTTCGTCGCCGCCAACCCGGCGTACCTGCACGTCACGGCCAGCAAGCTGGACGAGCTGCTTGGCCGAAGCGTCTTCGAGGCCTTCCCGGACGACCCCTCGGACCCGAACAGCGCCAATCTCCGGCAGCTCCGGGAGTCCTTCCTGCGCGTCCTGACAAAGCGGGCGCCGGACATCCTGGCCCTGATTCCCTACCGCGTCCCCAAGTTGACGAACCAGGGCGTCGTCCCGACGTACCGGTACTGGAGCGCCACCCACATCCCCCTGCTCGATGCCTCGGGCGAGGTGGCCTACATCCTCCAGCACACCATGGACGTCACGGAGCTCCAGCGGCTGCAGGAGGCCGTCCAGACCGCGACCGGCTCCACGGGCACCAGCAAGCCTCCACCGTCGCAGTTGGAAGCCGGCGTCTTCCAGCGCGCGCTGCAGGTCCAGGAAGCGAACCAGAACCTGGACCAGGAGCGGCGCCACCTCCGTCGACTGTTCGAGCAGGCGCCCGGCTTCATGTGCTTCCTTCGCGGCCAGGGCCATGTCTTCGAGCTGGCGAACACGGCCTACATGCAGCTCGTCGGACACCGGGACATCCTCGGCAAGCACATCCGGGACGCCCTTCCCGAACTGGATGGCCAGGGGTACTTCGAGCTGCTGGACCGCGTCTTCACCACGGGGCAGGCATTCGTCGGCCGGGGCATGAAAGTCTCCCTCCAGCGAACCCCCGATGACACGCTGGCGGAGAGCTACGTCGACCTCGTGTATCAGCCCATCATCGAGCCGGACGGGTCCATCTCCGGCATCTTCGTCCAGGGCCACGACATCACGGAGCAGAAGCGCGCCCAGGACGAGCTGCGCCAGTACAAGGACCACCTGGAGGAGCTCGTCCGGGAGCGCACCCGCGCATTGGAGGAGAGCGAGGCCGAACGGCGTCAAGCGGAGGCCGCCCTCCGGCAGGCCCAGAAGATGGAAGCGGTGGGCAAGCTCACCGGCGGCGTGGCGCACGACTTCAACAACCTGCTCCAGGTCATCAGCGGAAACCTGCAGCTCCTGTTCCGGGATGTGGGCGACAACGCCCAGGCGCAGCGCCGGCTGACCACGGCGGTGGGCGCGGTGGAGCGCGGCGCCCGGCTCGCGTCCCAGTTGCTGGCCTTCGCCCGGCGGCAGCCGCTCAATCCCACGGTCATCAACCTGGGCCGCATGGTCCGCGACATGGACGACCTGCTGCGGCGCGCGCTCGGCGAGGACGTGGCGCTGGAGACCATCATCGGCGGCGGGCTTTGGAACACGTTCGCCGATCCGAACCAGCTCGAAAACGTCATCCTCAACCTGGCCATCAACGCGCGTGACGCCATGGCGGGCGAAGGCAAGCTCACCGTCGAGGCCGGCAACGCCATGCTGGATGACCACTACGCCCAGCTCCACCCGGACGTCGTGCCGGGCCAGCACGTGTTGCTGGCCATCTCCGATACCGGCTGCGGCATGCCGCCCGAAGTGCTGGAGCGCGCCTTCGAGCCGTTTTTCACCACCAAGCCCGAAGGCCGCGGCACGGGCCTGGGGCTCAGCATGGTGTATGGCTTCGTCAAGCAGACGGGCGGCCACGTCAAGATCTACAGCGAGGTCGGCCACGGGACGACCATCAAGATCTACCTCCCCCGTTCGCTCCAGGCGGAGATGCCTCGCGCCGAGGTCATCTCCGAACATGTCGAAGGCGGCACAGAGACGCTGCTCGTCGTCGAGGACGACGCGGAGGTGCGGGCCACCGCGGTGGAGATACTGACGGAGCTGGGCTACCGCGTGCTCAAGGCCTCTGACGGGCAGAGCGCGCTCGCGGTCATCCAGAGCGGCATCCCCATCGACCTGCTCTTCACCGACGTGGTGATGCCCGGCCCGGTCCGCAGCCCCGAACTGGCGCGGCAGGCCAAGGCCCTCTCCCCGGACCTGGAGGTGCTCTTCACGTCTGGCTACACGGAGAACGCCATTGTCCACGGCGGCCGGCTGGATCCGGGTGTCCAACTGCTGAGCAAGCCCTACCGCCGCGAGGACCTGGCGCGGAAGATCCGCCAGCTCCTGGCCGCCCGGCAGCAACGCATCGCCCAGCGCGAGGCCCCCCGGCCGACCCGAGGCGGCGCCACCACGCCGGCCCCCCATCGCGTGAAGCAGACCGCGCTGCGCATCCTCCTGGTGGAGGACGACGAGAACATCCTCCTCCCCGCCTGCGAGCTGCTGGAGACGATGGGCCACACCGTGACGGCCGTCACCTGCGCGGAACAAGCCACGCCCCTCTTGCGCGCACAGGCGTTCGACCTCCTGTTCACCGACGTGAGCCTGCCCGGCAAGTCCGGCATCGAGCTGGCCCACCAGGCCGTCCAGGACGTGCCCGGCCTTCGCGTCATCATCGCGTCCGGCCACGGCACCAACGTGGACACCGGTGACAAGGGGCCGCTCGCCGGCGCCGTCCTCCTGCCCAAGCCCTACGGCCTGTCCCAGATCGAGCAGGCGCTCGCCCAGGCCATGGCCTGAAGGTGAATTCAGGTTCATGCAGTGCGTCATGCATGCCGCTTCGCGGGGCGCTTGCTCCTCGCGCGCCAAAGTCCGTTAATCGGGCGTATGAAATTCCTGAGAGAGCTCCGCTCGGTCCTCAACCTGACCGTGCTGGTGGCCGGGCTCGGCTACTTCGTCGACCTCTTCGACATCACGCTGTTCGGCGTGGTGCGTGTCGCATCGCTCAAGGACATCGGCGTCACCGACCCGGCCGACATCCTCCAGAGCGGCCTGCTCATCTACAACGCGCAGATGGTGGGCATGATGGTGGGTGGCCTGCTGTGGGGCGTGCTCGCCGACAAGCGCGGACGCCTGTCGGTGATGTTCGGCTCCATCCTGCTCTACTCCTTCGCGAACCTGGCCAACGCCTTCGCCTGGGACGTCACCAGCTACGCCGTTCTCCGCTTCCTCGGAGGCGTGGGGCTCGCGGGTGAGCTGGGCGCGGCCATCACCCTGGTGGCGGAGTCCCTGCCCAAGGAGAAGCGCGGCCTGGGGACCACCATCGTCGCCACGCTGGGCATGCTCGGCATCGTCGCCGCGGCCTTCCTGGGCCAGCACATGCACTGGAAGACGGCCTACCTCACCGGCGGCTTCATGGGCCTCGCGCTGCTCTTCGCGCGCTTCAAGGTGTCGGAGTCGGAGCTGTTCGCCAAGAAGATGGACCCCGCGCGCGCCAACCCGCTGCTGCTCCTCACCGGGGGCCGGTTCCTCAAGTACATCTGCTGCATCCTCATCGGCGTGCCCATCTACTTCACCACGGGCATCCTCTTCACCTTCGCGCCCGAGCTGACGGCCGGCCTCAACGTCCAGGGCACCGTGACGGCCGGCAACGCCATCCTCTATGGCTCCATCGGCCTGACGCTGGGTGACTTGCTGGCGGGTGTCTTCAGCCAGTGGCTCAAGAGCCGCAAGCGCGCGGTGGCGATGAACCTCACCGCGGGCTTCGTGCTGATGCTCGTCTACGGCCTCACCCCGGGCCTCACCAGCACCATGGTGTACGGGCTGAGCTTCCTGATTGGCATCACCGTGGGCTACTGGGCCGTGCTGGTGACCATGGCCGCCGAGCAGTTCGGCACCAACATCCGCGGCACCGTGGCCACCACCGTCCCCAACTTCGTGCGTGGCTCGGCGGCGCTCGCGGCCAGCGGCTTCGCCTACCTGAAGGGCGAGGTGTCGGTGTCCACCGCGGCGCTCATCGTCGGCAGCATCTGCTTCGGCCTGGCGCTGCTGGCCCTCACCCGGCTGGAAGAGACGTTCCACCGGGACCTGGATTACGAGGAGACGGCGACCGGCCCACAGCCGGCCGCCCAGCCCTCGCAGTCCGGCACCTGACGCACGGCGCGGCGCCGTGTGGGCGCCGCGCCCTGAATCGGACGTTCGCCCCGGCAGCCGTTGCTCCGGGGCCTACCGGATGCATACAGCGCGCACATGGAACCTGTGTCGCTGCGTCCCATCCAGAAGGTCCTCTGCGCCAACCGCGGTGAGATTGCCATTCGCGTCTTCCGCGCGTGCAACGAGCTGGGCATCCGCACCGTCGCCATCTACAGCGACGAGGACCGCACCCACGAGCACCGCCACAAGGCCGACGAGGCGTACCTCGTGGGCCGGGGCAAGCGGCCCGTGGAGGCCTACCTGGGCATCGACGAAATCCTCGACGTGGCCGTGAAGGCGGGCGTGGACGCCATCCACCCCGGCTACGGCTTCCTGTCGGAGAACGCCGCCTTCGCGGAGGCGTGTGAGCGGCGTGGCATCCGCTTCATCGGCCCGCGCTCGGACGTGGTCCGCGCCATGGGCGACAAGGTCGCCGCCAAGCACCTGGCCGAAGCGTGCGGCGTCCCGGTGGTTCCCGGCATCACCCTGGAGGGCGACGACGCGCAGGTGCTGGAGCAGGCCCGTGCCTTCTTCGCGAAGCAGGGTGGCCCCATCCTGGTGAAGGCGGCCCATGGCGGCGGCGGCCGAGGCATGCGCGTGGTGCGCGAGGCGAAGGCGCTGGAGGATGCGCTGGCCTCCGCGCGTTCGGAGGCGAAGAGCGCCTTCGGTTCGTCGTCGGTGTTCCTGGAGCGCTTCCTGGAGCACGTGCGCCACATCGAGGTGCAGCTGGTGGGAGATTTGCACGGCAACATCGTCCACCTGCACGAACGGGACTGCTCCGTGCAACGGCGCCACCAGAAAGTCATTGAGATTGCCCCCGCGCCCAACCTGGCCCCGGCGGTGAAGGAGGCCATCTGCGACGCGGCGGTGCGGCTGGCGCGCAAGGCCGGCTACACCAGCGCTGGCACCGCCGAGTTCCTGGTGGCGGGCGACGCCTTCTACTTCATCGAGTGCAATGCCCGCCTCCAGGTGGAGCACACCGTCACCGAGCAGGTGACGGGCGTGGACCTGGTGCAGAGCCAGCTTCGCATCGCGGAGGGCTACCGGCTGGACGCGCCGGAGGTGGGCATCTCCCGGCAGGAGGACGTGGTGCCCCGGGGCTACGCGGTGCAGCTGCGCGTCACCACCGAGGACCCCGCCAACCAGTTCATGCCCGACGCGGGCGTCATCACCGCCTGGCGCGCGGCCACGGGCTTCGGCATCCGGCTGGACGGCTCCAACGGCTACACCAACGCCGTCATCTCCCCCTACTACGACTCCATGCTGGTGAAGGTCATCGCCTACGCGCCCACGTTCCAGGGCGCGGTGATGAAGGGCCAGCGCGCGTTGCGCGAGTTCCGCATCCGCGGCGTGAAGACGAACCTGCCCTTCCTGGAGAACGTGCTCGCTCACCCCGCCTTCCAGCAGGGAGAGACGTACACGCGCTTCATCGACGAGACGCCGGAGCTGTTCCAGTTGGAGCCCCGCAGGGACAGGGCCACCAAGCTGCTCCAGTACCTGGGCGACGTCATCGTCAACGGGCACCCCACCATCAAGAAGGACCAGCGGCTCAAGCCCACGCAGTTCCTGGAGCCGCGGCTGCCGGTGACGCCTTCCGGCCCGGTGCCCCGTGGCACCGCGCACATCCTGGCGGAGAAGGGCCCGCGCGGACTGGCGGACTGGGTGCTGGCCCAGAAGCGCGTGCTGCTGACGGACACCACCATGCGGGACGCGCACCAGTCCCTGCTGGCCACGCGCATGCGCACGCGGGACATCCTCCGCGTGGCCCCGGCCACCGCGCACCTGGCCTCCGAGCTGTTCAGCCTGGAGAGCTGGGGCGGCGCCACCTTCGACACCACCTACCGCTTCCTCAACGAGGACCCGTGGGCCCGCCTGCGCGCGCTCAAGGCCGCCGCGCCCAACCTGCTCCAGCAGATGCTCCTGCGCGGGGCCAACGCCGTGGGCTACACCAGCTACCCGGACAACGTGGTGGAGGCCTTCATCGACGAGGCGGCCGAGGCGGGCGTGGACGTGTTCCGCATCTTCGACAGCCTCAATGATCTGAGCAGCATGGAGGTCTCCATCCGCCGCGTGCTGACGACGGGCAAGGTGGCGGAGGTGGCCATCTGCTACACGGGCGACGTCGCCAACCCCAAGCGCACGAAGTACACGCTGGACTACTACGCGGACCTCGCGAAGCGGATTGAAGACTCCGGCGCGCACTTCCTCTGCATCAAGGACATGGCGGGCCTCTTGCGCCCGCGCGCGGCGGCCATGCTGGTGCGGCGCCTGCGCGAGGTGACGCGGCTGCCCATCCACCTGCACATGCACGACACGTCCGGCAATGGCATCGCCAGCTACCTGGAAGCCATCGAGCAGGGCGTGCACGTGGTGGACGTGGCGCTGGGCAGCATGGCGGGCCTGACGAGCCAGCCCAGCCTCAACGCGCTGGTCAGCGCGCTGCGCGGTCACCCCCGTGAGACGGGTCTGGCCAACGCGCGCCTTCAGCCGCTGGCCAACTACTGGGAGGACGTGCGCGAGTACTACGCCCCCTTCGAGGCCGGCCTCAAGAGCACCACCAGCGAGGTGTACTACCACGAGATTCCGGGCGGCCAGTACTCCAACCTCCGGCCGCAGGTGGCGGAGCTGGGCCTGCTGGCCCGGTGGAACGACGTGAAGGACGCTTTCGCGCTCGTGAACGTCCTGGTGGGCGACATCCCGAAGGTGACGCCGTCGTCGAAGATGGTCGGTGACTTCGCCATCTTCCTGCTCAAGAACGACCTCACGGTGCGCGCCTCCACGCTGGCGGAGGCAGCCGCGCTCACGCGTCAGAAGCTCATCGAACAGGCGCCGCGCCTGGACTTCCCCACCAGCGTGGTGGGCTACTTCCGGGGTGAGCTGGGCCAGCCGCCCAACGGCTTCCCCGAGGACCTGCGCGCCGCCGTGCTCAAGGGCCTGCCCCGCGTGGAGGGACGGCCCTCCGCCAGCCTGCCGCCGCTGGACCTGGACGCGCTCCAACGGGAGCTCTCCGCGAAGACAGGACAGGCGCTCACCCGCGTGGACGCCATCTCCAGCGCGCTCTATCCGCGCGTCATGGCCGGCTACCTGGAAGACCTGGGGCGCTACGAGGACGTGTCCATCCTCGACACCCCGAACTACTTCTACGGCATGGAGGTGGGACAGGAGGTCTGGGTGGACCTGGAGCCGGGCAAGACGCTGGTCATCAGCCTGTCCGCGGTGGGCGAGCCGGATGAAGAAGGCGTGCGCACCGTCTACTTCGCCCTCAACGGCCACACCCGCACCGTGCACGTGAGGGACCGCAGCCGCGCCGCCACCGTGGAGGCGCGGCGTCAGGCGGACCGCGCCAATCCCAGCCACGTCGCGGCGAGCATGCCGGGCACCGTCATCGCCCTGCATGCCAGGCCGGGAGACACCGTGGAGGCGGGCGCGCCCCTCGTCACCCTCGAGGCGATGAAGATGGAGACGGTGGTGCGGGCCCCGCGCGCCGGCACGGTGTCGGAGGTCATCCCCGTGCTCAAGGCCTCCGTCCAGGGCGGAGACCTGCTGGCGGTGCTCCAGTGACGGAGGGCCCGGCCCCTCAGAACGTCACCGTCATCACCACGGTGTCCGCGTAGGCCCCCGCGGGGATGGCCTGCCCGGCCGGGATGCGCCCGAAGATGGGCACCGTCACCTCCACGCCGAACAAGGGGATGACGGGCCCATAGCGCCCCGTGCCCGACGTGCCGTTACCCCAGACGATGAGGCGCGTCGCGTCCACGTAGAGGTTGTATTCCAAGCGCTGCGCGCCCGGCCCCGCCATGCTGCGCGCCAGGGGGGTGCCGGAGCCACCGGCGCTGAAGTCGATGGTGATCGGGGTGACCTGACCTTCACACCGGTAGGTGATGCTCCCGGCGGAGTCCCGGGGCAACAGGTCGGTGGTGAGGTAGGTGCCGAAGCTCACCCCCATCGTGCTGCGTATCTGGCAGACGGCCCCCGCCAGTCCAGGCAGCAGCCCGCATACGCCAGCCACCGCGAACGCGGCCGCCCTATTTCGCCTCGTCATGGACACACCTCACCGTTCCCAGGTCAATGACCTTGCCCTCGAGGGATGGAACTTCCAGCGAGGTCGCGCAACGGCCCTTGGGGTAGACGACTGTCGCCGGCAGACGCCCTTCGGGCAGGCCCACCAGCTCGAACTCACCATTCCACCCGATGGGTGAACTCCACTTCTCTCCGTCCTTCTCGACGCGAAGCTCGCCGTAGGACAGCCAGCGCGTGTCCTCCGCCGAGTCGATGGTCACCTTGCCCCGGTAGGCGCGAATCGTCTGCGTCTTGAAGTCCAGCACCACGCCGCCCCGCTGGTACGTGGCCACCACCTGCTCCGTGGAGGGGATGTAGACGTCCAGCGGCACCTGATGGTCCGCCAGCGAGAGCCGGTTGGCGTTGTAGGCCTGGAGCCGCGTCACCACCAGCTCGCCGCTGGAGTCCGTGCGCCCGATTTCGTGGTTGTTGAGCCGCACGCCCACGCCTTCCACGCCCTTCACGCGAACCAGCGCGTAGCCCTGGTCCACCGCGCGCGTGGGGCGCACGCGTCCGCCAATCAGCACCAGGCCGCCGGCGACCTCGGCCATGCCCGCCATCCGTCCTTCGAACCACTCCGCGCCCGCGCTGACGCGGCCCACGTTGGAGTCGAAGTCGGCGCGCGCCATCGCCTGGTCCACTGCCCCCACCCGGCCCTGCACCTGGTAGCCCAGGCCGCCCTCCATGGGCACCGAGCGCGCGATGTCCACCGACGTGGTGCCTTCCCCGCGCAGCGCCTGGGAGTGCCCCACCGTGCCCGTGGTGCGGGAATCGAAGATGGCGTTCAGGTACACCATCCCCTCGATGGCGGAGCCGCCTCGCTCGGAGTTGCTGCGGCTGGCAGAGAAGGACAACGTCGACCAGTCCGTCAGCCGCGCGGAGGTGGTGGCGCCCAGCCACGTCGTCCACCCGTCCCGCTGGTAGCGTGACAGCATCGCCTGCCCGCCCACGCTGACACTCTCCCCCAGCGCCAGGAACAGCGAGCCGCCCGTCTCCACGGTGGGGTGGTCGTCATCCAGCTCGAGGCTGGTGTGCGTGTAGGACTCGTTCATGCCCCGGCCGAAGACGGAGCCGCCCACCCAGCGGCGCTGGAGCGCGTACACGATGCCCGCCGCCAGCCCCGTTCGCCGCTCGCTGCGGCTGATCGCCTGTGACAGCTCCAATTCGCCGAAAGGCAACTGGATGAGCTGCATGGCGCCGGTGCTGACGACGTTGGGCGCCAGCTCCAGCCGCACGCCCGGCGTCAGCCACGACGTGAGGCCCATGCGGAAGTTGCCCAGGAGCATGGGCCGGCCGAAGGCGAAGTTGTAGAGATTGACGGACTCCCGCTCGATGCCCGCGGAGAGCCGGTAGTCGACCACGCCCGGAGAGAGCTGCTGCCCGCTGAGATAGTAGGACGTGTTCACCTCGCTCGCCCGGCCGAACGCGTCCCGGATGACGTAGCGCGTGTTGCCCTCGCCCCGGGGCACCGTGAGGTTCTCCAGCCGGAAGGGACCGGGCGGGAGCTCGGTGCGCTTCACCAGGTGGTTGTTGACGTAGACCTCCAACGTGGACGGCGTGGTGACGTCGCCCGCGAAGTCCTGCATCGGGTTGCGCACGAAGTACGGATTCAGCTCGAAGGTGCGCATGAGGTGGAAGCCGGCCACCACCGCGCCTCCTCCCAGCACGCCGCCAAAGCCCGTGGACTCACCCGCGATGGCGCGCACCATGTGCTTGGGGAAGTCCAATGACAGCTGCGTGAGCCCCCGCAGGGGCACGGAGCCGGGCCGCCATCGCGCCTGCGTCGTCAACAGGCCCCGCCCCACCGACGCGCCGGCCTCTCCAAAGAAGGTCAGCGAGGTGTTGCGGGCGTGGGCCGCGTAGTTGATGAAGCCGCTGGGGCTGCCGCGGACGGAGTAGTCCGACGGCGCCTGCGGCCCCAGGTTGATGCGCGTCTGTCCGAAGACGGTAGCGGGCAGCTCGCACGCCAGGCTGACGGTCCGCTCGTTCAGGGAGCAGCGCCCTTCGGGCTCCAGGGACCGCGCGGAGATGTATGTCTTTCCTTCGATGACTTCCTGGCGGCCCCCGAGCGCCACCAGATCCACACCATGGGCCTCGAGCGTGGCCGCGGGGAGCAGCACGTCACTGCCCCGCAGCATGGGGAAGGTGGCGCCGCGGGGGACGCCGTTCAGGGTGAAGTCCGCGACGATGGGCATCGGCGGCGCGGAGGGGCTGTCGGCCACGGGACCTTGCGCGGCCACCGGCAAGGCCCCCAACGACAAGGATAACGCCAGCACCGTGCATGAGGGCGCGCGGGTTGCTGCAAGCCGAGAGGGGGCCATGGTGCGTCGGTCAGCGAGCGCAGGGAGCGGGAGAATCCACGGGGGAGGTCTGACGGAGCACGCCCTGGTCGGTCTCCATCTCCACTTCCACCGTGCGGACCTTGCGGCAGGCCTTGCCAGCGATCTCCATGGCATACACCTGCGCGTCGCCCGCGAGGACGTACCAGCCGGGCTCCTCTTTCTCGACCAGCCGCTTGCCCTTGGCGTCGAGCCCCCGGACCCGAAGGTTCCGGATGAAGAAGTTCACCGTGCCCGGGTTCTGCACCCGGACGTGGAACTTCGACTCGCGCAGCACCGCTTCCGCGATCTGGCCTTGAACGGTCTTCTTCTTGGGGGCGACAAAGACAGGCACTGAGACTCGGGTGAGGACATTCAACCCAGTTGACTGGGTGGACGGTTGCAGCGGGGGAAGCTCCTCCACGACGATTCGGAAGGAGCGTTCGGTATCCTGTGGAGCCGAGGAGCTCCCCACCCGGATGGGGCGGGACTCCCCGGGCTCCAACGTCAACATGGACGGGAAGAAGAACAAATCCTGAGTCGGCGCGAGCGACATGCGCCCTTCTTCGTCCTGAACCCAGGAATAGACAGAGGCTTGGAAGCGTGTGGTTTCGCTGCTCTTGTTCCTCACGTTCATCACCACGCCACGGGCGCTTGAATCCAATTCAAGCCGAACCGGACTGACATCGAGCTCAGCCGCGCTCGCGGTCCCCATGGCAATCCATTCCAAGGCAGCCGCACACATCAGGCCGCCAGTCCAAGACAGAAGACGGTTACGCATGTGTTATCGCCCCGAATCAGAAGGTGATGGTGGCGACGACGGTGTCGTTGTACGTGCCGGAGGGAACGTTCTGGCCGCGCGGAACCGTGCCGTAGACCAGCACGGGGACGGGCAGGCCCGTGCCCAGGAACGGGAGGCCCGTGCCAGCGGTGTTGCCCCACACGATGAGGCGGGTGACGTCCTGGTACAGGCTGTACGCCAGGTAGTCCGCCGACGCCGTGTTGCGCATCCGGCGCAGCGGGGCCGCGTCCGTCGAGCCCGCGGCCGGGTGCAGGCCCTGGCCCAGGGTGATGACCGCGGTGCCGAGCAGGGTGCACTGCACGCTCAGCGCGCCCGTGCCGAACAGGTCGATGCCCAGCGCGGAGTTGACGATGATGGGGTCGTACGTGCCGAAGTTCAGCGTGCCGCCGCCGCCGCCGGCGCCAATGGAGCAGGAGCCACCGACGTTGGCGGTGACGTTCAGGTTGGCGGTGGAGGTGGCGGCCTCAGCGGGCGAGAAGGCGACGAGGGACGCGGCGGCGGTGACAGCGGCAACGGCAGTCTTGATTGCATTCATTGAGTTGCGTGCTCCATCGAGCGGCCGGTTGATTCCGGCTGCGTCAGGGCATTGCAACCCGCTCGCCGTCCGCTGAGCGGTCCAGCGGACCCCTCCCTTCAGCGCATGTCGCACCAACGCCTCGCGTGCGCTTCCAGGCAATACGTGGAAGTTGTTTCTTGTTTGTTTTTACGGCGAAACGCACACATGTCCCTGGAGGGAGCCCTTCAGGGAGGGACGGACAGGCTTCGCGGCCCGCGCCAGGTCCTTGGCATGTGGCATCGTGTGACAGGATGTACCCAGGGGGCGTAAGTTCATTGCCCACGCTGGGCAAGACTCTACCCACCCCTGGAACGAGAAGCGCGAGGGTGTCCGGCGGCGTCTACCCGGTGACACGCGCGTTCCCCAGGCGAACGGAACTGAACTGCCCAGCACGTCCGTCCTTGCTACCCACTTCTGGCGAAGCGCCGGACGCGCTCAGTCCACCTTCGCCACGCGGCGGCGGTCTCCGAGGAACTCCTCCACGCCCTGGGCGATCGCCTTGGCGACCTCGGTCTGGTAGGCATTGGACTTGAGACGTGCCTCTTCGTCTGGATTGGAGAGGAACGATGTCTCCACCAGGATGGCCGGCATCTTCACGCCCAACAACACATAGAAGAGCGCTTCCTTGTGGCCCAGGTCACGGATGCCCTTGTACTTGCGGGAGAGGCCCCCCACGAGGCTGCGCTGCACCTGGGTGGCGAGCCGCGTCGACTCCTCGGTGTTCGCCTTGGTGGCCAGGTCTGCCAGGATGAACTGGAGGTCGCTGATGCCCTTCTCCGAGGACGCGTTCTCCCGCGCGGCCAGGCGGATGGAGTAGCGGTCCGCCGACGTGTTGAGGGTGTACGTCTCGATGCCACGCAGCGTGCGCTTCTCCGCGGCGTTGCAGTGGACGGAGATGAACAGGTCTCCGTGCTCGGCGTTGGCGTACTTGGCGCGGTCCTCCAGGCGGATGAACCGGTCATCGTCGCGGGTGAGCACCACCTCCAGGCCCTTCTCGCGCAGCTCCTCCGCCAGCTTGAGGGAGATGGACAGCGCCACGTCCTTCTCGCGCGTCCCCCCCTTGCCGATGGCGCCCGTGTCGTGACCGCCGTGGCCGGGGTCGATGACCACGCGCCGCACCTTCAGGCCGAGCTGCTCCGCCAGCGTGAGCTCCATGCTGCGCGACTGCTTGGCCACGGCCTTCAGCCGGGCCTGCGCCACCTTGTCGTCCACCGGACGGGTGATGGGGCGCGGGGGCTCGGCCGCGGGCGGCTCGGTGCGGGAAGTCTTCGAGGCCAGGGCGGCGGCGACGGCCGCGTCCAGGCTGCCTTCGCGCGCGTCCGCCTTCGCGGGCGCGCTCGGCTCCTTCTGGGGAATGGTGGGCGACGGCTCGCGCGCCATCTTCTCGATGGCGGCCACCAGGGAGGCCGCAGGGCGCTCCGCGGGGGCCGAGGCCTCCACGGCCGGAGCCTGCTGCGCGTCGGCCGAGGCAACGGCTTTTCCAGGGCCGGACGCCTCGCTGGACGCATCCACCGAGGCAACGGCCTTGGCGGGACCGGACGCGTCGCTGGACGCGCCGCCCTTGCCCGCCCCCGGCGCGTCGTCCGACGTGGAGGTCTTCCCGGCGGAGGACGTATCGGCCGAGGCGACGGCCTTGGCCGGCGCGGCACCCTTGCCCGCAACGGACGAATCAGCGGACGCGCCGCCCTTGCCGGAGGCGCCCGACTTGCCCGGCGGGGGCGCATCGTTCTTGGCCACCGCGGGCGCGGCCTTGCGTGGGGGCGGCGGCGGGGCCTTGGGCGACGGCAGCGAGGCCAGCAGCTCCCGCATCTCCCGAGCCCGGTCACCCTTGCCGTTGACGGCCAGCGTCTCCGTCAGGACCTTGCGCGCGGACTCCGGCTGGTCCAGCCGGTGGACGTGAATCTTCGCGAGCGCCAGCGCACCGTCATCCGACAGCCGGTGCTTCGGGTAGCCCTCCAACAGCTTGGTGTAGTCGGTGATGGAGGCCTTGAGGTCGTCCTCCACGAAGGAGATGCGGCTCAGCTCCTGGAGCATCTCCGCCGCCGTGAACAGGGCATCCGGCGCGCGGTCCGACTTCGGGAAGCGCGCGGCCACGGACTCGAAGCGCGCCACCACGTTCAGCCAGTGATGGCGCAGCTTGCGCCGGGCCGCGTCGTCCTTCAGCGCGTAATAGACCTTGCGAGCACCCTGGTAGGCCTCCTCGGCCTCGTCTCGCTTGGCGGCCCCCACCGCGCTCGGGACGAGCAGCAGCAGCACGGGCAGCACGATGACGAGGCGCGAGTGCATGGGGTTCCTCCGGGTGGGCGCGAGCTACAGGCGTGTGTCACACAGCCCCACCTCCCCGGCAAATTTTCGGCCCCCACCATCTGCCTCAGCGCAGCCACCCCAGCACACCCGCGAGGTCCTGGTCGATGACGCGCGCCCACCCAGGCTGCCGGGGCACCACCGCCGCCAGCACCTTCTCCCCGTTGCGCACGGGCGCCCGCCCCGGCCGGACCCGGGCGCGAACCGCGTGCTTCACATCCTGCCGGAAATAGTGGGCCGGAAAGGACACCTCGCCTCGGGCCTCCGGCAGGGGCCCGTCCGGCGTCAGCCACACCAGCGCGCCCAGCCGCAGCGGCTCCACCTCTGAGCGCCACAGCCGCCGCATCTCCCACGCGAAGTACCCCACGGCCACCAGCACGCCCAGGCCGATGCCCCAGGGGAGCAGCCCCACGCGCATCGCCCGGGAGCGAGCGAAGCCGGCCTCGCGCGGCCGGTCCGGCATGGCGGGGTCCACCAGCAGTGTCACCCGCGCGCCCCGCCCCAGGCCCTCGGCGTACTCCGCGAAGGTCCGGACGCCGGACACGGAGTGCTCCGCCTCCGCGAAGGTATAGAGCACCTCCAGGGCGGCTTCCGCGCCATCCCGGGCGTCCAGGGGCGGAAGGCGGGAGGCCACCACCAGCCCCTCCACTTCCTCCGCCCGCGCCGCGAAGCCCTGCTCTTCGACGAAGTAGCGTCCCGCCCAGCCGGCGCCGGTGCCCAGGAGCGCCACGGCCACCAGTCCCAGGAGGACGCCTCGCACCACGCGCCCCACGGCGCCGGGCACCTGCGTCAGTCGGACCTGCCGGGGAGCATGCGGAATGGCCAGCTGCATATGGACGCGCAGCCTACCCCAAGCGCTGCGGACGGACGCACCCGCCGCCTCACGGCGATTCCGGCAGCCGCACCCAGACGCCCCGGAAGCGCTTGCGCGCCGGGTCCTTCAGCCGCTTGCACTCGACGCCGTCCACGGGCGCGGCGCCGTCGTCGCTGAGCAGCAGGATTTCCTCGGCGTCCTCTGGCGTGAAGAAGGCCTCCGGGTTCAGGCCCGCCAGGTCCACCGATTCCACGGCGACCGGGGCCTCCTCACCGCCGCGCCAGGTGAACAGCCGCGAGGTGCCCTCTCCCGCCGTGCCACCGCTGATGATGACGTAGCGGCCGCGCCACCAGGACAGCGAACGGATGCCCAAGCCGCCCAGGTCCAGTTGCACGGGCTCGCCCAGCTGGGCCCGAGCGCCCTCTTCCACCAACGCAACCGGGTTGAGCAGCGGCACCAGCAGCGCCTTCCCGTCGGGCACGGGGCTGCGGAAGCCCACGAGGATGGTGCGCCCATCCGCCATGGCCGTCATGCCCTCGATGTTGAGCCCCCCCGGAGCCTTGGGCGCCTTCGCCTCCGCGCCATCCAGCCCGAAGCGCGCCAGTTGCGGCGCCGCGAGCATGTCATCCAGGAGTTGCGTGTACGGCCGGCCCACCAACCGGGGCCCCGCGTCCGTCTCCTCGGTGGCGAAGAAGCGCAGCCGGCTGGGCGCCTTCTTCCCGGAGCTGTTGCGGCCGTGAGACGTCAGCCAGAAGGACAGCGAGCCCAGCCCGGTGGCCGCCTCGATGTCCGCCTCCGGGGGCTTCTTCTTCGCCGCGGGCAGCTCCAGGTCCGGGGACAGGTCCACGCTCTGCACGGGGGGGCCGCCCCGGCGCGCGTCGTAGACACGGAGGATGTTGTCCTCATCGTCGCCCACGACGAACAGGCTGCCGCCGAGCGCCACCGCGCCGGAGGCATCACACATGCCCTCGAAGCGCAGCACCTCGCGGCCCGCCACGGAGGCGGCGGCCACGGCGTCTGGCCGCTCCCCCACGCCGTGCGCCGCGCACCCACAGACCAGGACTCCCATGTAGACAGGCAGCATCCTCATGGCCCCACTCTTGGTCACGCGCAGCGCATGTGGGGAGTGCCGTGGCGAAGACTGTGCGCTGTGCGACACCGGGACTGTGGGGCCGACACGAACCCCCGTGCCGGCCCCAGAGGTGATGTGTTGCCAGCGCCGTCCTGAGCCTTCATTTCTTGGGAGGGTTGTTTCCGCGACCTCCACCAGAGGGGTTCCCGGTCGTGCTCGGAGCATTGGCCGGCCTGCCATGACCGCCGCCGCCTCCTCCTCCCTTGCCCGAACCTCCGCCCCCCTGCCCTCCACCATTGCCCTTGCCACCACCGGAACCCTGACCGCCGCTTCCGTTGCCTTTGCCCATCATGCCTCCTTGGTGAGGAAACACGCGGACGACACACCATCCCCTGGCATGGAGGGAAGGATCCGCCCGTCCCGACGTGCAATTGCAGACATCAAGCGCGCCAAGTCAGACGGAGCCTGTGCTACCGCGGCTCAATGCAGGAAGCGCGTGAGCACCGCCAGGTCGTCGGCTCCAGGCCCGTGAGCGCGACCTGACAAATGTGGACGTTCTGCGCCGGGAACACGTGACGCAACCCAACGGAGGGACTGAGATGCTCCGCCCTGCCGACGAGCCCCGTGAAGGAGGAGCACCCATGAAGAGTGAGCGCCAGAAGATGCTGGATGGGGAGCTTTACGACCCGTTTGACGCGGAACTGGTAGCGGCTCGCATTCGCGCGCGGGACCTCTGCCAATCGCTCAATGCCACCCGCGAGGGCGAGCAGGAGGAGCGGCGGCGCATCCTCCAAGCGCTGGTCGGCGCAGGCGGCGAAACGGTGTGGATGCAGCCTCCTTTCTTCTGCGACTACGGCTCGAATATCGAGCTGGGGGAGCGCGTATTCTTCAACTTCAACTGCGTCGTGCTGGACGTGTGCAAGGTGCACATCGGCGACTACACGCTCTTCGGGCCTGGGGTGCAGATCTACACGCCCATGCACCCGTTCAACGCGGAGCTGCGGCGGAAGGAGGAGTACGGCAAGCCCGTCACCATCGGCTCGGATGTCTGGGTGGGCGGCGGGGCGATCATCCTGCCGGGCGTTCGAATCGGCTCGCGCGCAGTCATCGGTGCCGGCAGCGTCGTGACGAGGGACGTTCCTGACGGCGTGTTCGCCGCCGGGAACCCCTGCCGTGTCATCCGAGAGATCACGGAGTAGCCATCGCGTCAGGAGGCACGCTCGCGGGACGGGTTTTCGCCAGGGGCGCCGCGCGCTTAATGCCGGGGAATGAGCTTCTGGATCGTCGTTGCGGCGGTGCTCACCGCGTTGCTGGCCACCGTGCCACCGTGGTGGTTCGCGCGCCGACGCCCTGGTTACAGCCACCTGAGGAACACCATCAGCGAGCTCGGGGAGACTGGGGCCCCCGATGCGCTCCGGGTGGCTTGGCTCGCCTTTGCGCCCCTGGGCCTCGCGGTCTGGGTGTTCGTAGCGCTGCTCGGAGGGGGACTACCGGAGGACGCTGCGACGGGGCTCATCCTGCTATCGTTGCTGGGCGTGAGCTACGTCGGCGCCGCGGTGTTCCCGTGTGACGCGGGGGCGCCATTCTGGGGGACCTGGCGGAACCAGATTCACAACCTCGTCGCCGCCATCGGCTACTTCGGCGCGGGCGCTGGGTTGATCGAGCTTGGGCGCACCTTCGAGGACACGGCGATGCTGTCCAATCTTGCGATGCTCACTGCCGCGCTGGGCAAGGGAGTCCTCGCCGGAATCTTCGTGCTGTCCTTCGAATCGCCCGTGCGAGGACTTGTTCAGCGCCTCATCGAGGCGACGGTTTTCGGCTGGATGCTCCTGGTGGGCGTGTGGTTGGTGGTGGCGGCCTGAGCCAATCCCTGCCGCCCCGCGGCGACGCAATCGCTCAGCCCTTTTGAGGCGCGCCCTGAGGCGAGGCGCACCTCGGCAGCTCGCTGTTCGGAAATGTCGGGAGATTTCGCGGCGCAAAACCGGACGCCAAGACGAACGCCTCCCACAGGAGTCCCCTGTGGGAGGCGTCTGGACTGGGCGCTCGAGCGCCGTTCAGTGCTGGCTGCCGGTGGGCCGTCCGTTGAGGTAGGTCTGGATCACCTGAATCTGGCTGATCTTCGTCGGGTCGCCCTTCTTGGCCGGGTCGAAATCGAGCGGGTTGGCGCTCAGCACGACGAAGTCAGCCACCTTGTCGGGCTCGATGCTGCCAATCAGCTTGTCGAGCTCGTGGTGACGGGCCGGCACGATGGTAATCGCGCGCAGCGCCTCCTCGACGGTCGCCGCATGCTGGGCCCCTAGCACATACGTGTTGGTGAAGTCCGGATAGGACCAGGTGCGCCGCGTCACGGCCTGCTCCACGAACCAGAGGGGACGCGTCGGGGTCACCATGGAATCACTGTGGAGCGAGAACGGAACTTCGTTCTCACGGTCATAGGCGATGGGGTCGATCTCGCTCGCTGCCTCCTGCCCCAGCATCCCCACGAAGGCGTCACCCCAGTACGCCACGTGACCAATCAGGTGCGTCACCTGGACGTCGAGCGCCGACACCGGATTCCCATCCATGACACCCGCGCCCTTGCGCAGGTCACCAATGCGCTTGGAGAGCGCCGGCCGGCCCACCGTGTTGTGGATGAGGAGCACGCGGCGGGGGTTCTCCTTCGCCTGCTGGAGCCGCGACAACGCATCCAGCGCCCACGTGTTCGCGCCATTGCCGTTGGCGTGGAGATTGAACCGCCACGTCCCCTGATTCCAGAGCGGGCTCAACTGGTCGACAATGGCCTGCGCGCTGTCGTAATCCGCCCGGCCCTCGCCTGCATCGGAGCAGTGCCCACCCTCCAGGTACTGATACGGCGAATCGAGCTTCGCGGTGCAGCCCTGCGTGGAGCCATCCACCCAGATCTTGATACCACCGGCGCCCAGCCACTTCGGCAGCGCACAGTCATTGCCAGCCTTCGGCTCACAGGCGGGGGCCGTCGGCTTGAGCCCCGCTTCCATCGCGGCATCCGCCACCACGACACCCGTGATGCGGAAGGGGAACCCGGGCAGCTCGGTGAACCGCTTCACGGCGTTGATCTGCCCCACGCTCTGGAGCCCACCATCCGCGATGGTGGTGACACCTGCATTGCGCAGCGCCATGATGGCGCGATCAATCTCCGCGCCGCCCTGCTCCGCGAGCTTGACCGGGTCGGAGTGCATCAGGGTCATCGGGAGGTTCTGCTGCATCGCCTTCATGAACGGCCCGAAAGCGGACGACTCCCGAAGCAGGCCCGTGAAGTTGCCATCCGCATCCGTGACCCATTCGCCACCGCCCTTGCCAACGGACTCAGGCGGCTTGCAGCCCTTGACGACTCCGTTCGGACAGACAGCCTCGAAGGCCTTCTGGTTCACGTAGGCCAGGTGGCCCGACTGGTCCACGATGAGCACCGGCCGTTCCTTGGCCTTGGGCACACACGCTTCGAGGTAGAACTTCGGGTTCGTCATGAAGCTCGCAGGGCCGCCCTTGCCGCAGCCCGTTGTGTTGTCGAACGTCTGCCTCGACGGATCCAGGTTCATCCCCAGGACGAAGACGTCGCTCCCGATGGCACTCGCGTCCTCCACCTTCATCGAGGAGAGCGCGCTCAGGATATCCCTGCGGGGCCTGCAGTCCGCGGACGGGTCCACCCTGTACGGGGGAGGCAGGCAGGGCGCCAGGTCATGCGTGCCCAACACACTCTGAAGGAGCGTCGGCAGGAAGTGCATGTGCGGATCGAAGAAGCCCGGCATCAAGACCTGCCCGGGCGCGAGCTGGACGGTTTGCACCGAGGTGTCCAGGCCCTTCTGCACCTCGTGCGCGGTGCCAACCTTCAGGATCTGGCCTCGATCATCCACCAGGACGGCTTCGGCAATGGTCCCCTTGTCGTCCATGGTGAGCACCTTCCCGAGAAACAGGGTGGCGCCAGGCCTTGCGGGGCCGCGCTCGATGGGCGCCGCGCAGGACGACAGGAGGGCGAGTGCAGCCACGAGCTTGGAGCCACGGGGGAATGCACGGGGAGGACATGAGGCATCTCGACGCAGAGGTCCAGACATAGGACTCCTTTTAAATGAGGTGAGACACCATACACAGAAATTCAATCAAATCCATACACCCCAAGACCTCAAAGACAGACGCGTCAAAATGTCGTCCGACGCGTCAACAGAGGTCACTGACACGTCAGACGTGGCCCGTCCCCAGGGAGCATCCGCCGTGAGGCTGTGAACTGACACGGCAGACGGTCCGTTGACACGTCAGCGCCGGTCCGACGCGTCAACGGGAGTCGCGCCCTGCAACCGTCCGGTCCGTCATAGGGTGATACACGGTAGTAGACGCGAGCATCGAGTCCCTGCCGTGAGCACCCTCCCTCCCACCCGAGCCGCATCAACGGACTCCGATGTGGGCGGTGACGGTGCCCTCGGGACACGACCGGATACGCGGGTGCGGCGAGGCCCTGCGCCCGAGCGAGGGCCTCACCGAGGAACAGCACAGGCGTCCCAGGCGGGCGCGCCCTACTCCAGCTCGCGCTGGAGCTTCGCCAGCAGGTTGAGCGCGTCCAGGGGCGTCATCCGGTCGATGGTCGCCCCCTTCAACGCGTCCAGCGCCTTCTGCTGCGCGGGCGTCACCCCGGCGCCGCCCTGCGCCGGCTCCATGCCGAACAGTCCCAGCTGCCCGGTCGAAGCCCCGCGCCGGCCGCCCTGGGGCTGCCGCACGGCCACCCGGGGCCGGCCCGCGTCATCCAGCTCCCCGGACTCCAGGTTCTGGAGCAGCTCACGCGCGCGCCCCACGACCTCCGGAGGCAGGCCCGCCAGCTTCGCCACCTCGATGCCATAGGAGCGGCTGGCCCCGCCCGGCACCAGCTTGCGCAGGAAGATGACCTTGCCGCTCTGCTCCTTCACGGCGACGCACAGGTTCTTCACCCGAGGCCGCTCGCGGGCCAGGTCCACCAGCTCGTGGTAGTGCGTGGCGAACAGCGCGCGCGCCCCCACCGTGTCGTGCAGGTGCTCCGCCACCGCCCAGGCAATGGAGAGCCCGTCGAAGGTGGACGTGCCACGGCCAATCTCATCCAGGATGATGAGGCTCTTGTTCGTGGCGTGATGGAGGATGTGGCTGGTCTCCGTCATCTCCACCATGAAGGTGGACTGACCGCGCGCCAGGTTGTCCGCGGCGCCCACGCGCGTGAAGATGCGATCGCACAGGCCGATGCGCGCCGCCTTCGCTGGGACGAATGAGCCCGCCTGCGCCATCAGCGCCGTCAGGGCCACCTGCCGCATCACCGTGCTCTTGCCGGCCATGTTCGGACCGGTAATCACCATCAGCTGCGCGTCCTCCGCCGGGTCCAGGCGGACGTCGTTGGGAACGAACGAATCCCCCGCCCCCAGCATGCGCTCCACCACCGGGTGCCGCCCCGCGGTGATGCTGAGCGCGACGGACGCGTCCACCTCCGGCCGCGTGTAGCCGTACTCCGCCGCGCACCGCGCGAAGGACAGCAGCGCGTCCCCGGTGGCCACCGCCTCCGCGGCGGACCGGATGCGCGGCGCCGCCGACACCACCTGCGCGCGCAGCTCCTCGAAGAGCTGAATCTCCAGCGCGCACCGCCGCTCCTCGGCGGTGAGCACCTGCTCCTCGTACTCCTTCAGCTCCGGGGTGACGAAGCGCTCGGAGTTCACCGTGGTCTGCTTGCGGATGTAATCCTTGGGCACCCGGTCGAGGTTCGACTTCGTCACCTCCAGGTAGTAGCCGAAGACCTTGTTGTAGCGGACCTTCAGCGAGGAGATGCCAGTGCGCTCCTTCTCCCGCTGCTCGATCTGGAGCAGCAGGTCCTTTCCGGACGTGGACAGCGCCACCAGCTTGTCCAGCTCCGCGTGGAAGCCGGCGCGAATCATGCCGCCGTCCTTCAGCGTCACCGGCGGCTCCTCCGCCACGGCGCGCGACAGCAGCTCCGCCAGCTCCGGCAGCGCGGACAGGGGCCCCGACAGGGATTTGAGCAGCGGGGACTCACACCGCGCCAGCACCGCCACCACCCGGGGAAGCTGCGCCAGCGACAAGCCCAGCGCGCGCAAGTCCCGTGCATTGCCCGCGCCCAGCGACAGCCGGCCGCACAGCCGCTCCAGGTCTCCCACTTCCTTGAGGATGCCGGCCAGTTCCTCGCGCCACACGCTGCGCCCGGACAGCTCTTCCACCGCGTCCAGCCGCGCGTGGATTTCCGGCAGGGAGCCCAGCGGAGACGCCAGCCACCGCGCCAGCTTGCGCGCGCCCAGGCTCGTCACCGTCTTGTCCAACACGCCCAGCAGCGAGCCCTTGCGCCCACCGTCCCGCAGCGAGCGCAGCACCTCCAGGTTGGCCCGGGAGGACTCATCCATCAGGAGGTTGCCGCCGCGCTCCTGCCGGCTCAGCCGGTCCACGTGCGCCGCCGCCGTCTTCTGCGTGTCCTTCAGGTAGCGCAGCGCAGCGCCCGCGGCGCCCGCGGCCAGGGGCGCGTCATCCAGTCCGAAAGCGGACAGCGACTGCACCGCGAAGTGACTGCGCAGGTAGCCCGCCGCTCGCGTGGGGTCGAACGACGCGGCCTCGCCCTCCGCCACCGCTGGCGTGCGCACCAGCCGGGCGAGCAGTTGCACCACCTCCGGCGCGTCCCGCTTCCCGTCCGGCACCAGCAGCTCACGGGGCTCCACGCGCGACAGCGACTCCGCCAGCTCCGCGATGCCTGGGGCCTCCAGGGCCATGAACTCGCCGGTGGACGCCTCCAGCAGCGCCGCGCCCCAGCCCTTGTCGTTCCAGGACACGGCGGCCAGGAAGTTGCTGGCCTGAGGCTCCAGCACCTCTTCGTCCAGCACCATGCCCGGGGTAATCACCCGCGTGACTTCCCGGCGGACGATGCCCGGCCCGTTGCCCGGCTCCTCCACCTGTTCGCAGATGGCGACCTTCAGGCCCTCCGACACGAGCCGGCCGATGTAGCGCCGCGCGGCGTGGTAGGGCACCCCGCACATGGGCACCTTGTCCGCACCCTTGGACCTCGCGGTGAGCGTGATCTGGAGGATCTCCGAGGCCTTCACCGCGTCCTCGAAGAACATCTCGTAGAAGTCACCCAACCGGAAGAACAGCAGCGAGTCCGGGTGGAGCGCCTTCACCTCCATGTACTGGCGCATCATGGGGGTCAGGGAGGCAATCTCCCGGGCGCCCGCACCCTCGTTCACCGGCCCCACCTCGGGCGTCATGTCCCCGGGGAGATCCACCGCTGCGGTCCTGCCTGCCTTTGCCTGCTGCGTCACGGCCATCCCTGCCCTTCTCTCATGGCCCCACCCCTGGATCAACGAACCGGCGCCCTACCCGCCGAGTTCCCTTACCACCCCCCGCCGACATTCCACCCACCCCACCGCTGAAAACGGGTGCCAGCCCCGGCGACGCGGGGCATCGTGCGCGCCGCATGGCGCAGACACCCCCTACCTCAGAGGCCCGGCCCCGGCCTCCAGTCCCCGCACTCTTCCGCGTGGCCCTGGCGCCCATCCAGGCCTTCTTCCGCCTGGAGGCGGCCAGCGGCATCCTGCTCGCGCTGTGCGCCGTGGCCGCCATGGCGTGGGCCAACTCGCCGTGGGCCGCCACCTACTCCGCCGTGTTCGACGCCCGCATGACGGTGGGGCTGGCGGGCGTCCACGCGGGCTTCAGCGTCCGCGAGTTCATCAACGACGGGCTGATGACGCTGTTCTTCTTCGTCGTCGGCATGGAAATCAAGCGCGAGCTGAGCTCGGGGGAGCTGCGCACCTTCTCCCGCGCGGTGCTGCCGCTCATCGCCGCGTTGGGCGGCATGATTGTCCCCGCCGCGCTCTACGCCGCCTTCAACCAGGGGACGCCCGCCCAGGCGGGCTGGGCCATCCCCATGGCCACCGACATCGCCTTCTCCATTGGCTGCCTCACGCTGGTCAAGACGCGCGTGAGCCACGGGCTGGTCGTGTTCCTCACGGCGCTGGCCATCTTCGATGACATCGGCGGAATCCTCGTCATCGCGCTCTTCTACGGCTCGGGGCTCCACGTCAGCTGGCTCGTGGGAGCCCTGGGCGTGCTCGCCGTGCTGGCGTGCCTCAACCACTTCCAGGTGCGCAACGGCGTGGCGTACGCGCTGGCGGGCGCGGCGCTCTGGTACACGATGCACCACGGCGGCATCCACGCCACGCTGTCGGGCGTGGTGCTGGGCCTGTTCATGCCCGCACGGCCCCTGCGTCCGGGCCGCCACGTGCTGGAGGCGCTGCGCCTCTACGTGGACCGGGCGCTCCAGACGCCGATGGATGAGGCGACGCGGGGCGCGCAGATTCTCTACCTCGAGGAGCGCCTGGAGGAGCTGGAGCCGCCGCTCAACCGCTTCGTCCACCTGTGGCACGTGCCCGTGGCGTACGGCATCGTCCCCCTCTTCGCCCTGGCGAACTCGGGCATCTCCCTGGAGGGCATGGGCTGGGCGGACCTGCTCCGGCCGCTGCCGCTGGGCATCATCGCCGGCCTCTTCGTGGGCAAGCAGGTGGGCATCTTCCTGTTCACCTGGGGCTCGCTGAAGCTGGGCGTGGCGGACCGGCCCGGCGGTGCGACGCTGCCGCAGCTCCACGGCGTCGCGGTGGTGGCGGGCATTGGCTTCACGGTGGCCCTGTTCGTGGCGGGGCTGGCCTTCCCCACCCAGCCGGAGCTGCTCACGGAGGCCAAGCTGGGCATCCTGGTGGGCTCGCTGCTTTCCGCGGTGGTGGGCTACGCACTCTTGCGCTTCGTGGCGAAGCCGGCCGTCCCGGCGTAACGTAGAGGACAGGAACGCTCGTGATTCTCCAAGACCTCAACCGCGTGCGGCAAATCACCGTCATCGCGGCGCGCCACGGCTTTGGTGAGCTGGCGGAGCGCGCGGGGCTGTGGCGCATCCTCGGCCGCAAGGAGAAGGTGGAAATCTCCCCGGAGGCCCAGCGCGCCTCCACCGCGCGGCGCTTCCGCATGCTGCTCAACGACCTGGGCCCCACCTTCGTCAAGCTGGGACAGGTGCTGTCCACCCGCGCCGACCTGCTGCCCGCCGAATACATCGACGAGCTGGCGATGCTCCAGGACCACGTGGAGCCCATCTCCCTGGAGGATGTCCGCGCGCAGATTGAAGGTTCGCTCGGGGCCAGCGTGGAGAGCCTCTTCGCCACCATCGACCCGGCGCCGCTGGCCGCCGCGTCCATCGCCCAGGTGCACCGCGCGATGACGCTGGAGGGTGAAGAGGTGGTGGTGAAGGTGCAGCGGCCGGGCATCGCCGAGCGCATCGACTCCGACCTGGGCGTGCTGCGCAGCCTGGCGCGCCTGCTGGAGGCCGTGGTGGAGGAGACGGGCGTGTACACGCCCACCGGCATCGTGGATGAGTTCGACCGGGCCATCCACGAGGAGCTGGACTTCATCAACGAGGCCACCAACATCCGGGCCTTCCTGGAGAACCACCGCGAGCGGCCCTACCTCAAGATTCCGCGCGTCTACTCCGGCCTGTCCAGCCGCACGGTGCTGACCATGGAGTTCATCCGCGGCGTGAAGCTCAACCCCGCGGAGCTGAGCGAGCCCGAGCGCAAGGCCATTGCCCAGAACATCCTGGACGCCTCCTTCCGGCAGCTCTTCGAGGACGGCCTGTTCCACGGCGATCCGCACCCGGGCAACCTGCTGCTGCTGGAGGACCACCGGCTGGCGCTGCTGGACTTCGGCGTGGTGGGCCGGCTGTCGCGCCCCATGCAGGAGACGCTGGTCATGCTGTGCCTGGCGGTGGCGCTCAAGGACAGCGAATCCGTGGCGCGCATCCTCTACCGCGTGGGCGTGCCGGACGCGCGCGCCAACCTGGTGGGCTTCCGCAATGACATCGAGGCGCTGCTCGGCCAGCACCTGGCCACGACGCTGGGCCAGGTGGACACGCGCTCGCTGCTGAGGGACTTGCTGGACCTGGCGGTGAAGTACCGCATCCGCATCCCCAAGGAGTACGCGCTGCTCAGCCGGGCCTCCGTGTCCACGGAGGGCATGCTGCGCAGCCTGTACCCGGAGATGAACATCATCGAGGTGGCGCTCCCGTACGCCAAGGAGCTGCTCGCCGGGCGCTACGATCCGATGCAGCTCCAGGGCGGACTGATGCGCACGCTGCTGCGCTTCCAGGCCATGGCGCAGGACCTGCCCACGCAGCTGTCGCAGATCCTGCTGGACATGGAGTCCGGCAAGTTCACCGTCACGGTGCGCGCGGACCAGTTCGACAAGCTGAATGAGAACCTGCGCGGCGCGGCGGTGATTGCCTTCATGGGCCTGTGCGCATGCGGGTTCATCGTGGGCGCGTTCATCTCCTTCGCGCCCAAGCCGTGGATGTACGGCAACGTGCCGGTGCTCGGCGTGGTGGGCATCGCGGTGGCGGCGGCCTTCTTCGGCGCGGCGATCACCTGGTACCTCTTCGGTGGCCGGGGCCTGGGGAAGGTGCGCTTGAGCCGCTTCCTCAAGAAACCCAAGCGCAAGTAGCTTGTCGCCTCTAGCAGGCTGTTGAAGAAGTCCGGTTTGTGGGCATGAGACCGGGCTTCTCGTGTCCTCCGCTCTCAACCTTGTCATCGGGGGGAGGCGGAGGGCGAAGAGCGCCTATGCGGCAGCCAGCCGCGCCATCCGCACCAGGTTGTACGCGGCGCCCACCAGGTAGGCCGCCATCTCCGTCCGCTCCCTGCCTTTGAAACGCGTCTTGCGGAAGCCGCCCACCGTCTTCATCCAGCCCCAGACTTCTTCTATTCGTTTCCGTATCCGCTGGCTGAGGGCGTATCCGGCGGACCTCGTCGTTCGCCTGTCGATGGCCGAGCGGCGTCGAGTGTCCGTCGTCTG